>JAZUJW010000064.1:0-56536 GCA_045642925.1 Oscillospiraceae bacterium | reverse complement strand
GGAGGGAGCATCATGGCTTCTGATCGAAGCTGCTAAGGATCATCTGAGCTTTGAGCGTATAAGCATAGACTGAACAACGTGACTTTGTTATACTGAGTACATTCAAACACGGATAACCGTCCTCAACAGACGGCTATCCGTTTCTTATTCCGCATACCCACAATCAAGCACCCTGAGCGAAGTATGCTCACTATCCTGCGGATCAACAATATCATAGGTGATCGAGTTGCCACGTAGTTCGTTGCAAAGCTCTGTGGCTTGTTTCAGAAAGTCCGGCGGTATCTCAGTATTAGAACCGTCTTTTTTTATGAGCTTTACGCCGTTTCTCCGCAAGTTTTATTTCACCGAGTTTATCAGGCGGTAGTTCACTTTCGATGAAACGATGCAGTCTTTCTTCTGCATTATTGTACTCCTCACAGGCAGTGAGGTCACGGTCAAAATCATCTCACAAGTGTTCCTGTAAATCTCTTAATATGCTCATGTATTTCCCTCCTTATTCAGAATATAGATAAATTATAAATCATCAGAGATGAATTGTCTAATCTATAAGAAAAAGCCTGGATATGCGCTGCAAAATCGGATATTAAATGTGTTTTCCCCATAGCCAAATGCAACGGAAAGGGCGTGAAAAAGTGTGTAGAGATTGACTTTTTCGGGGTGGAATGATATAATTATAAAAATGCTTATGGGGGTGCTTGTATGGCAAGAATAAAAGCGTTTAGATTTGAATGGACAGATGCTTGGTTCAATATCGGTGAAGGTTTTGATTCTATACTTGAAACATCTGAAAGTGGAATGGTTAGTATTCAATTCTTGGTTAATGGTAAACCATTTCATTTGAATCTTACTGACAAAGAAGACGAGTTCATCACAGATATGAAGATCCTCAAAAAATGGAACAAACGGGAATATATTAATGAAGGGGTTTTAGATGGAACTATGTGGAGCTTGCATTTCACATATGATAATACCATTATCGTGGCAAGAGGAATGAACGGTTTTCCTTCAAGTTTTCTTGATTTTCTAAATATTCTTCATCAGAAATACCGTGTTCCAAAGGCAGAGCTTGAAGATGAAAAGTGGATCAAGCAGGATATAAAGCGTACAAAAATAATAGAAAACCCTAATATTGATTCATGGGCAATGTATTTTTAATACACTCAAACACGGATAACCGTCCTCAACAGACGGCTATCCGTGTTCTTTTATTCATCTGCACTTTTCCAAAGATAAATCATCGTATCATATACGGCTCTCTGTGCCTGCATACGAAGCATATTGCCGATTGCTCCCGACTGGTCGATCCGTCCTGACATGACCGCAGCCTGATAGTCACGGCTCGACTGCATCAGAAGCTCTGTCTGTCGGTTCACAGCGTCCGTGACTTTGGTATCAAAGTAGCAAGCATCAACAAGTCTGTTAATTCAGATGACGCTGCGGAATGCTCTGAATTAGAGTTTACAGCATATCTTAAAAAGTGGCTCGAAAGTGCAAAGCCAACACTTGCATTTACTACTTACGATTCGTATAGACACAGCATCAATAGAATTTCAGAATACTTTGATAAAGAGTATCCTCATCTGTTACTTAGCGAGGTTACTCCACTTCAGCTTCAGAAATTCTATAATGCTCTTTATGAGCTGGGGCGCAAAGGAAGTACAATCAGACAGTATCATGTCAACATTCATCGTGCATTGAAATATGCCGTGAAGATGGATATGCTTCCCTCCAATCCTGATGATAAGACTGATCTCCCACGAGCTGAGAAGCACGAATCAAGTTTCTATAATAAGGATGAGCTTGATAAGCTTTTTGAAGTGTTCAAAGGAGATAGGCTGGAACTTGTAGTTCATATCGCTGCCTATTATGGTTTGCGAAAGTGTGAGATTATCGGTTTGAAGTGGGATGCAATTGACTTTGAACACAAAACACTGACTGTTCATCGTAAAGTGGTATGTGCCTATACCAACGGCAAAAAGGAAATTCGTGTTGAAAATAAGCTGAAAACCAAGTCAAGTGTGAGAACGTTTCCATTGATTCCACATATTGAACGTATGCTTTTGGAACGTAAAGAGATGGAAGAAATGTTTTCCAAACAGCTTGGAAGCGAATTTGACAAAGAATATGATGGCTTTGTATGCCGCGACAATCTTGGAAAAATCATTGAACCGAATTATGTTACTGGTCACTTTAGGTATATGGTTGAGTTCAACAATCTGAAACCGCTGAGATTTCATGATCTTCGCCATAGCTGTGCCAGTCTATTGGTTGCAAGCGGAGTTCCAATGAAAGCAGTGCAGGAATGGCTTGGTCATTGCACATTTAATGTAACAGCAAATTACTATAGCCATTTGGAGTATAGCTCAAGAATCGAGTCGGCTGACAAGATTGCAAGACTTCTCAGCGGAGAAGGTCTTGACGGAACAGATGGGGGTTCAGATACCCCTGAAATGACACAGAATGCAACATAACCAAATCTACCGAAAAAAGTTTTGGTCTGAATTTGATAATCAAGAAGAAAGAAAATCGAATGGTTTTGGTAGACAATTTGGTAGAAAAACAAGCTTGACCAATAATTTTTATCTACCATTGCCTCACTCAAAACAACGTAATATTGAGAAAAATTTGTATTACAGAAATAGGCTTAAAAAATTTAGTGCCTTGTGGCACAAAATATTTCAAAAAATCGCAGAGTCCAGGGGCAGCGCCTCTGGACTCCTCATGAAAAGAATTCCATATTTATAAACGCAAACAATGCCGCATTCTGTCAGGAAATGCGGCATTGCTTTCATAGAGGAGAGAATGTTAATTCTCTGTGATAGGGAGGGCGGGAACCAGTTTCGCAATGTACTGCAATATCGCCGTCACATCATCAGAATTCAATTCGTCAGCTTCCGGCTTTGCACAGTTTGCATTCAGTACACCAACTTCACTCATCGCTGCTTTCACTTCTGCATCTTCCGTAATGTATCTGCAAAGCAAAATAACATCCGAAATGTCTACCACATCATTGCAGTCAACATCACCATATACACTCGGTTCTGCCGTTTTCGGCTGCTGCTTCTCTGCGGTCGGCAGTTCGTCCAGCGTGTCAAACATAATCTTAATGTATGTGACATTGATCGCCTTGTCCTCACTGCGGAAGTTCAGCGACAATGTGCCGTCTGTGACAGTCACTTTTCCGGATACTGTTTTGGTCGTGGAAAGGTCAGTATTTGCAGCAATTACACTTTCATTTGCTGTTCCGTAGTTCGCATAGAGCGTCGGGTGATTCGAACAGCTCCACGGGTCAGCATATCCGACCTCAACCTTGTATGTGCCGTTCGGCATCGTGAAACCATAATCAAGATGACGTGCAATGTCGTTTTCATATTGGTTTTTGGTGTAACGATAGCTTGCGGTTTTGTCAGTGGAATCGACCAGTGTAAATTCATTCGGCCATGTATTTGCTGTGTAAATACCATTGCTCTTGCTGCTGCCATTGTATTGGTCAGTCGCATCATCAATCAGTCCCCACTGATAACCCGAAACCTTGTCTGTTCCGTAAAGTTGTTCGGTCAGGGCATTATAATAGCCAAATTGAGCATCCGAAGCGGCAGTGGTCACATTGTGGTCGCCGCAGTTGACAAAATATGCGGTGCTGCTGTCATATTGATAGGTCGGTGTGATAGACTGCATATAGATGAAGTCGCAAACCTTTGCAGATTCGTTTTCATCGCTTGCGGAGAAGGTAACATCCAGTACCGTATAGGTTTCGCCGTCTGCTTCATGCTCATATGCTTGCTCCATAACAGATTTCGGCAGGAGAATGCGAACGGGATAAGTGTCACCCGAGCCGCTGTAATTGAGTTCCGCATCATAAACGACCTTGTCGCCTACGACAACGCGGAGCGTTTTGCCGTTGTCGGCTTTGCGGAGGGTGAATTGCAGGAACGGATAATCGGAATCGGGGTCAACTGCCATCTTGTAGCTGAACGAACCGCCTGCTTTTGCGTAACGGTAGGTGCTGTCATCGGTCACGCCAACGGAGTGATTGTCCTCCATCAGATGCAGGTTGTCGTTTTCATATTGACCATAACCCGGTTGTACGGTGTCAGTGACGCTTGTGCGGGAGCGCGGAATATCGTCAATACTGCCCTGATTTGCACTCTTATAATAGAAGTAGATGCCATAGCGTTCCTTATACTGCTGATAATGCGGTGTAAATACGAGATTCTGGTTTGTGTCTTTGAGCGTGAAGCGCAGGCTGTCCGGATCTTTCACGAGATGTTCGTTGATGTTGAACATGAACGCTGCAAGGGATTCATTGTTGGAAATTGTGATCGTTTCGTTCTGTACAACTTTGTCTGCGGGAATCGTTACCCACATACCTGTGGAGGATTCCTTCATGTTGGAAGTGCCAAGCGGTGCACTCAGCAGAATCGGGCCGTATTTGAAGGCATAGGCGTTTTCGGCATCGGGGAGATTGAATACGCGGACTTCTGCGGGGATGCGTACCGAAATCTTGTCGCCGTCCTTGAAATCGCCTGTGACTTCTGCGTAGCCGTCAACCGTTTTGTAGGTGTATTTTTCGCCGTTGACGGAAATGGTGAGATTGCCTGCCGCCCAGTCGGGAATGCGGAAGCGGAAGTTCAGCGAACCACTGCCCGAAATGGTAAAGACAGCAGTATCTTCCTGTGGAATGTTCGCAGTCTGGGTGATTTTGATGTTCTGTTCTTCCCAGTTGAGTTCACTGCTTTGGTAGAGGTTGACATACAGTGTGTTGCCTTCTGCCATGTAGTTGGTGTCACCGAGTTTGGTGAAGCTTTCCATGCCGCTTCCTGTACAGCACCAGAATTTGGTGTACGGTGTGCTGTAGCATTTGAAGTAGCCCGTTGCCATCGGCTGGAAGTAGGTGGTCATGCCTGTTTCGGGATTCTGGGAGGAAAGCATGGAGTTATAATACGTATTTTCGTAATAATCCATGTATTTCTTATCGCCTGTGATGGCAAAGAGGATACGGCTCATTTTCAGCATATTGTAGGCGATGCAGGTTTCGCAGTTGCAGTTGGTACGTTCTTTGTCGAGTACATAATCTGCGCCCCAGTGTTCCCATTCGGAGCATCCGCCCGTTGCATAGGTGTGACGGTTGACGATCATATCCCAGAAGGCTTCGACATAATTCAGGTAAGCGGTGGCATCGACGGTTTGTCCGCCGACCTTTTTACCGTTCAGGGCTGTATAGCGCTTCAGCGCACCGAGGAATTTCGGAATGGTGGTATTGGAATGCTTATTATTGAGGGCATTTGTGCCGCTTGCTGCCACCTGCTTAAACAGTGATTCATCATCAAAATAATGTGCGGCAGCGGCGTGGTCTTCTTTGCCCGTGATGAGGTAGAGGTCATAGAGGCAGTCGTTCATGCCGCCGTATTCGATGGCAAGCACCTGTCTGTGCGTGGCATCATTCCAGCCTTTGCAGCGGTTGTAAGTCCAGTCGCCGAGTCCCGAAGCAACGATTTTGGCATTTTCGTAGCCTGTATAATTGTAGACATCGACCAAGCCCTGAATGATTTTGTGCATCGTGTACCACGGTACCCATGCTTCATCAATAATGTTGGATTTTCCGTGTTCGACGTTATCGAATTGACCTTCTACGCCGCCGCCCTTGACAGGTGCACCCCAGATCAAACCTTGCTTGCCGCGGGAATGCTGCTGGCATTCGAGCAAACCATCGACCAGAGCGGTCATTTTTCCTTGCAGGACTTTTTGTTCATCTGCGGTGAAATTGGCATTTACAATGCCTTGTGCAATTGCAGTAAGATAGTGTCCGACGCTGTGACCTGCAATGAGAGAATTTTCCCAGCCGTCGTAGCGTTTTGCGCCCTGCGTGTTCAATCCTGCATTTTCGCGGAAGCCTGCCAGCAGACGGTTGACATCGAATGATGCAAGGTATTTGTATTCCAAGTCCAGCGCATTGGCGGAATATGCATCATTCAATACGACATCATCGAGGTCAAACGGCAGAATGTTCAGATTGGACGTATCTGCCGCTGCTGTTGGCAGCGCACTCGGAAGTGCCAGACTTGACAGCAGCATGGCTGTACAAGCTGCAAGGGATAAGATTCGTTTGGTTGCTTTCATGGTATATCCTCCTTATAAATGGCGGTGCACTGTCAACTGTGTGCAGTGCTGGTTTTATCTGTACATACATTCTAGCACGGGAACGTACAAATGTAAATGCAATATAATACGTTTTATATGCCATTTTATTACAAATTCTTGGGAAAGTTTAAGACTAATCTTGTGCCTCTTTTATTGTATTGTTCAAAAAAGATTTCAGAGTTATCAAATTGTGCAGACAGGTTTGAATAAGGCGTTCTGAAAGAAAGGTTAAGAAATTGCTATTTCTGTGCGATGCATTGTAGAGATGCGAGGGGGATTGTGCCATAATAAAATAGAAGAAGCGAAAAGTGTCCGCGAAATCTGCGGAACATATGCGGCTGCCCCTTCGGCTGTGTGTGTTCCTGCGTGATGCAGCGGCATTTCTGTGCGACTGAGAGAATGGCGAAAGGATGAGATCCATGAAGCAAAGAGAATTCGGGAGAAGAACAGGAGTGATTTTGCTTGCAGCCATGACAGCAATGCTGGCAGGCTGCGGCGAAAGTTCCGGCACCGCGGAAAGCAGTGCGGAAACCTCCAAGACGGAGGAAAGCTCCGCAGTAGAAGAAAGCAGCACCACCGCAGCAGAATCATCAGAAGCAGAGGAAAGTTCAACGGCGGATTCCACAGGGACACCTGCGCTGGAAGGCTACAATCTGCTTTGGAGCGATGAGTTTGACGGGGATGCGCTGGATGATTCCATCTGGAGCTACGACCCGCATGAACCCGGCTGGACGAACGAAGAATTGCAGGAGTATACCGAGTCTACGGACAACGTATTCACCCGCGATGGCAAACTGGTTCTGAAAGCCATCAAGACCAAGACTGATGACGGCAAAGATTACTATACATCGGGCAAGATCAAATCCCAGAATAAGAAAGATTTCATGTACGGCAAAATCGTTGCAAGTGCAAAGGCACCGGAAGGTCAGGGCTTGTGGCCTGCCATCTGGATGATGCCGACCGATGAAGCACATTACGGTCAGTGGCCGAAGTGCGGTGAGATCGACATTATGGAAGTGCTGGGCAGCGATGTCAAGACCGCTTATGCAACCATTCACTACGGCGAACCGCATGGACAGCAGCAGGGCATTTATACGCCAAGTGACGGCAGTACCTTTGCGGATTCCTTCCATGAATATTCCGTGGAATGGGAACCGGGCGAATTCCGCTATTACATTGACAACAATCTGGTGCTGACGGTCAACGACTGGTTTACCGCAGTCGAAGGCGAAGAAGAAAAGCCGTATCCCGCACCGTTCGACCAGAACTTCTTTGTACAGATGAACCTTGCAGTCGGCGGCACATGGCCGGGCAATCCGGATGAAACCACGGACTTCGATAAAGCAGAGTTCGAAGTCGATTATGTTCGTGTTTATCAGAAGGATTCCTATGATACCAATGTCAAGAAGCCTGCAAAAGCCTTCCGTGACCCGCAGGCAGACGGCAATCTCCTTTACAATGCGGACTTTGCGGAAGCAGAAGACCTGACGGACGAAGAAAACTGGAAGTTTATCCTTCTCAATGGCGGCGAAGGTGCTGCGGAGATCAAGGACAACACCATGATCATTTCTTCGACCAATGCAGGTACCGAAGAATATTCTGTACAGCTTGTACAGCCTGAACTTCCACTCTATCAGGGCAAGAAGTACCGTGTCACATTCGATGCAAAAGCGGACGAAGCAAGAAACATTATCGTTGCTGTGACTGCACCGAGCGTTGACTGGATTCGCTATCTGCCTGATACGAAGCAGGCAATCACGACCGAGTATCAGACTTATACCTTCGAATTTGAGATGAAGGATAAGGATGACAACAACGGCAGACTGGAATTCAACATGGGCAAATATGGAGAAACAGCAACGGTTTACATCCGGAATGTCCGTGTGGAAGAAATTACAGGATAATCAAACAGAACCCCTCCCATGAAATTTACTTTTGCGAATGCACATTCCGACCCGCAGCCTGGTACACTGCGGGTTGTACGGGATGTGCTTATTTTTTTGTTATTTTGTCATACAAGTCGCAATGAAATCCACATTCAATTTGACAATTTTTGAAAACAAGCGAAAAAAATATGTCAAACTGCACAAAAATGACACCCGTTTTTTGCCTGTCCGAACAAATTTGAAGGATTTTTGCAAAAGTTGTCTTTACAAATCCGAAGAAATGTGCTATACTAATAATACGGAATTCTGGATAAGGGAGATGTTTATGGAGGACTACAAATATCTTTCCATTGTAGAATGGGTTAAAAACTACATTGACACCGAACAGCTTCAGCCAAACGACCGCTTCTTGTCCGAGAAGGAGCTGTGCAGTATTCATGGTGTCAGCAGACAAACGGTTCGTCAGGCACTTCTGCGGCTGGAAAGCGAAAACATTATCTGCCGTGTTCGCGGAAGCGGTACGTTTGTCAAAGCCAAAGCAACCCGAATGACGAATCAGGTGCGCAGCATCGGCGTGGTTTCGACGTATTTCAGTGACTATATCTTCCCGCATATTGTGACGGGAATCGAGCACGTTCTGAATAATGCCGATATCGCCATGCAGCTTGCCATTACGCACAATCAGGTTGCAGAAGAAGCACAGGCGCTCAAAAGCATGATAGCCCACGGCGTACAGGGCTTGATTGTGGAGCCATCCAAGAGTGCACTGCCGAATCCGAACACAGCACTCTATCAGGAAATCAAAGAACGGAATATCCCGCTTGTATTCTTCAATGCCAAGTATCCGTGGGCAACATTCCCGTACGTGGCAATGGATGATGCACTCGCAGGACAGATCGTGACAGACCATCTGTTCGAAAACGGACATACCCGTGTCTGCGGTTTCTTTGCACTTGACGACATTCAGGGACATAAACGCTATGAAGGGTTCATGAATAGCTGTCTTGCGCACGGCGAACGCAATGCCGAACGCAGCGTGATGTGGTTTGCTACCGCAGACCGCAATACGGTGTTCCAGTATGCAGAAAAGCGTTTGCTGGAAATGCTGAAATCTTCCACCGCAGTTGTATGCTATAATGACAAATTTGCGGTCAACCTGCTGCAATTTTGCAGAGAGCATGAGATCAAAGTGCCGAATGATGTTTCCATTGTCGGCATTGATGATTCCAAGTTTGCTTCGATCTGCGATGTGCCGCTGACCACGATCCATCATCCGCATCAATTGCTTGGCGAGATGGCTGCAAAGACGCTGCTGGACCAGATTCGTAATCCGCAGGCAGAACCAAAAGACGTGATCTTCACGCCGGAACTGATTATCAGAGATTCCGTAAAAAAGCTCATATAAAAGAAAAAAGAGCGAATGAAAGCAGTTTTGGCAAAAAGCCGAAACAGGGGATTTCCTGTGTAGTATGCCGCGCAGGAACAAACGCATAGGGGGAGGAATCATTTTATGATTCAAACAATGGTCAATGAGGAATGTTTGGATGTCAAGCGTTTTGACACCGAACGCATCGAATCGTTGCTGCGGACAGGAAAAATAGAGGACTGCCGCGCCGTTCTCGATGATTTCCTTGAGGAAATGCAATTTGGTGAGTTGCAATCGTTGATGCTGCGCCTTTACGTAGGCATGGACATCTACATTGTTGCACGCAGTTTCTCCAGAGAACTCGGAATTCCGAATGCAATTTTCGTGCGCAGTTTTGGCAGTATTGATGAGATTTCGACGCATCTCCAGACAACATCAGGCACTGCCGCATTTTTTTACGATATGCTGGTGCAGTGCATTCGCTGGCGCATCGAGACCGCCAATGAAAACGGCAACAGCATGATCCGCAAAGCAAAAGAGTATATAGATAAAAATTATATGTGTGACGATCTTTCCCTTCGTTCTGTTGCAAAAGCAGTGGGATTGAGTCCGACATATTTCAGTGCATTGTTCAAGAAAGAGGTTGGTCAGAATTTTTCTGATTATCTGACAGCGGTCAGAATTCGCAAATCGAAAGACCTGCTTTGCTGCACCTCCAAGCTGATCTACGAGGTTGCATACGATGTCGGCTTCCGCGATTACCGCTATTTCAGTCAGATCTTCAAAAAGCATACAGGTCAGACACCGCGGCAGTTCCAGTCTGCGGCAAATACTGTCTGAGTTCAATGCCAAAGCTGACAATCGTAATAATGTAAACATTTTTGATGATATTTTTGGTATAAATGTATGCACAAGTTGTTTATAATGTAAATACAAGTTAGCCAAAAGAAGCTAACAAAAAATTGGAGGATATTATCATGAAAGCTAAAAAGATTCTCTCTGTACTCCTGACTTCTGCACTTTGCGGCGCGATGTTTGCAGGCTGCAACGAAAGCAGCTCCACCGCTGATACCGGCAATAGCACACCCGATTCCGGCAGCAGTTCCGCCGCTGAAAGCGCCGAAAGCAAGTCTTCTTCGAAAGACCTCATCAGAGTCGGCATCATCAACAATGACCCGAATGAGTCCGGCTACCGTACTGCAAACGATAATGACCTGAAAGCAACCTTCAACGAAGCAAATGGTTATGATGCACAGTTTGCATACAGCCTCAAAAATGATGAGCAGATCAGTTATGCACAGAAGTTCATTCAGGACGAAGTGGATTACCTGCTTCTCTCCGCTGCGGATACTGCAGGCTGGGATTCAGTCCTGAAGGATGCAAAAGATGCCGGCGTCAAGGTCATTCTCTTTGACCGTACAATTGATGCTGATGAGAGCCTCTATGAAGCTTCCATTGTTTCTGATATGGCAAAAGAAGGTCAGACCGCAGTTGATTGGCTGAAGGCACAGAACCTGCCGGATTACAAGGTCATCCACATTCAGGGTGTTATGGGTTCCGCAGCACAGAAAGGCCGTTCCGGTGCGCTGAACGATACCGCAGCAGAACTCGGCTGGGAAATCGTTACACAGCAGACTGCTGAGTGGAGTGCAGACAAGGCACAGCAGATCGTGCAGTCTGTGATCGACGGCGGCAAGGAATTCAACGTCATTTATGCTGAAAACGACGATATGGCAAAGGGTGCGGTTGCTGCACTCGATAAGGCAAACATTTCTCACGGTGTCGGCAAAGACGTTATCGTCATGGGCTTCGACTGCAACAAGTGGGCTTTGCAGGAACTGAAATCCCAGAACTGGAACTATGATGGTCAGTGCAACCCGTTCCAGTCCTCCTACATCAAGGACATCATCACAACGCTTGAAAGCGGCGGTACACTCAAGTCCAAGGTCATCATCATGGATGAAAAGGGCTTTGATGCAACAACCATTACCGATGACGATGTCAACAACTACGGTATCTGATAAAACCATCGCAAATATTAGATAATACGCAGAAAAAGTGCGGTGTGGCATATAGGGAATTCCGTATGTCACCCGCCCTTTTTTTGGAAAAAAGGAATTAGGAGGGATTGATATGCGTGAAAAATCCATTCTGGAAATGCGGGGCATCTACAAATCATTTCCGGGTGTAAAGGCACTGCAAAATGTTGATTTTACGCTTTGTGAAGGCGAAATTCATGCGTTGATGGGGGAAAACGGCGCAGGAAAATCCACATTGATCAAAGTGTTGACAGGTGTGCATCCCAAGGATGCAGGCGAGATTTTCGTCAAGGGGTATTCCGGCGCAGTACAGATCCGTTCGCCGCAGGAGGCACAGCAGCATCGTATCAGTACGGTGTATCAGGAAATTTCGCTTTGTCCGAATCTGACGGTCGCGGAAAATATTTTCATCGGCCGCGGCGAAGGAAAGCTGGTCAAGTGGCGCGAGATGAATCAGCGTGCGGGCAAACTGCTGGAATCGCTGGGCATTGGTGTCAAGCCTACTGCACAGCTTGCAAGCTGTTCCATTGCCGTACAGCAGATGGTTGCCATCGCAAGAGCTGTGGACATGGAATGTAATGTCCTGATTCTGGATGAGCCGACCTCCTCTCTGGATGAATCGGAAGTTGCAAAGTTATTCAAGCTGATGCGTGACCTGAAAGCAAGAGGAGTTGGCATTATCTTTGTCACGCACTTCCTTGACCAGGTATATGAAGTCTGCGACAAGATCACCGTTCTGCGTGACGGTATGCTGGTCGGAGAATATGAGATTCAGGATCTGCCGAGAGTCCAGTTGGTTTCCAAGATGCTTGGCAAAGAACTCGATGACATGGCAGATATCAAAGGGGAGTCCGATGTCAAAATTGATCGGGGTACTCCCGTTTATGAGGCGAATGCACTGTGCAGTACAGAAGGCATTCAGCCGTTCAATTTCCACATTCAGCGTGGTGAAGTCAATGGTTTTACGGGACTGCTGGGTTCCGGCCGTTCTGAATGTGTCCGTGCGATTTTTGGTGCGGATAAGGTAACAAGCGGCATTGTCCGTGTGGAGGGCAAGCACGTCAATATCAGCAAGCCCATAGATGCGATGAAAGCGGGCATTGCGTATCTTCCCGAAGACCGAAAGCGTGACGGCATCGTTGGAGATTTGTCCGTCCGAGATAATATTATTCTGGCACTGCAAGTCAAAACAGGCTTCTTCAAGCCGTTCTCCAAGGCACTTGCAACGAAGTATGCAGAGGAATACATCAAATTGCTGGACATCAAGACCGCATCGGTGCATACGCCGATCAAGTCACTTTCCGGTGGTAACCAGCAAAAGGTCATTCTGGCACGCTGGCTGTTGACGCATCCGAAATACCTGATTCTGGACGAACCGACCAGAGGTATTGATATCGGCACGAAAATCGACATTCAGAAGCTGGTGCTGAAGCTGGCTTCCGAAGGTATGAGCGTCACATTCATTTCTTCTGAAACAGATGAAATGCTGCGTACCTGTTCTCGTCTGATCGTCATGCGCGACCGCAAAGTGGTCGGCGAACTCACAGGCGACCAATTGACGCAAAGCGGCATTATGAACACCATTGCAGGAGGTGAAAAGAAATGACAGGAACGAATGCAAAAAAAGGAAGTTTTCTGACAGGACTTTTCAGAAATCAGATTTTTATTCCGATCGCGGCGCTGCTGCTGCTGGTTTTGTTTAATTTGATTGCAGATCCGACCTTCTTCCGCGTGACGCTGGGACAGAACAGTCTGGGCTCTCCCGTTCTTTCGGGCAACCTGATCACGATTCTGGACTGCGGTACGGAACTTGCGATTCTTGCCATCGGCATGACGCTTGTGACGGCTGCATCAGGCGGACAGGATATTTCCGTGGGTGCTGCCATGGCAATCAGTGCGAGTGTCATTATGCGCGTGCTTTGCGGCGGTGAAAAGAACCCCGAAGTGCTTCATGCACCGATCATCGTGGCATTTCTGATCGCTTGCGTGGTCGCCATGTTGTTTGGCGCATTCAATGGCGCATTGGTTGCTTTCTTCAAAATTCAGCCGATGGTTGCGACACTGATCCTGTTTACCGCAGGACGTTCGATCGCGGCATGGATCAACAACAACGACAATCTGGTCATCAATAATCAATCCTTTGCCGTCTGGGGCAACTATTTCAACGGCGTTCCGATCCCGACTCCGTTTTTCATTGCGATCGCGTGTTACATTGTCACATGGGCGATTCTGAAATTCACGAATCTGCGTCTGTATGTGCAGGCGGTCGGCATCAATGAAAAAACCTCACGCCTGAATGGTCTGAACCCTGCACTCATCAAGTTTGCGACTTATGTACTGCTTGGACTTTGCGTGGCAGTGGCAGGCTTTATCAAGGTCAGCCGTATTGGTCAGCTCAATTATTCCGGTATGGCAAAAGATATCGAAATGGATGCGATTCTTGCAGTTGCACTGGGCGGCAATTCGCTCAGCGGCGGTAAATTCAACATGGGTGCTTCCATTCTGGGTGCGTATGTCATTCAATTCCTGACGACGACACTGTATAAAATGAATGTTCAGTCCGATGCGCTTTCTGCTTACAAGGCAGTCGTTGTCATTGCGCTGGTCATTTTCAGTGCGCCGCTGGTCAGAGAAAAAATTGCAATGCTCTGGAAGAAAATTCGTCCTGCGCATTCTGCAGCATAAGCAGCCCGCTCGCATAACATGATGAATGGAGGAATCAATATGTCAGGGAACAAGACAGCATCCCGTAGAAAACGCGGCGCTTTGTCGGATACCAACCTGCTGACGATCATCACGATCGTGGTATTTGTCGTGATGTATTTGTTCGCAATTATTTTCTTACAGAAAGGCTTTTTGAAGCCGCAGACCTTTTTTAATATGCTCAATGCCAATGCGGCACTGATCATTCTCTCTTGTGGATTAAGTCTGGTCATGGTGACCGGAAGCATTGATATTTCCGTTGGCGGCGTAACAGCGCTGGTCAGTATGTGCTGTGCGGTGTATCTGGATTATCATGACGGCAATGTGTTTGTGTCGATGCTGATCGCGCTGGGCATTGGTCTGGCGTTCGGTCTGGTGCAGGGATATCTGATCGCATATCTGGAAATTCAGCCGTTTATCGTCACGCTGGCAGGTATGTTCTTTGCACGCGGTATGACGACCATTGTCAATACAAACCCGTTCAACGTGGCGAATGAATCTTTCGTCAATCTCAAGAATACACGTATCATCGTTCCGTTTATGGGCTCTCAGAATAAAAACGGCGTATATATTGATGCATACATCGAAATCGGCGTCATTGTAGCACTGCTGGTCGTTGCGGTCATGTTCTGCATGATGAAATGGACAAGAACAGGCCGTGGTTTCTATGCAGTCGGCGGCAATCGACAGAGTGCATTGATGCTGGGCATCAACGTGAAGCGCACGACATTCCTTTCGCACTTGTTCTGCGGTATTCTTGCAGGCATTGGCGGTTTCGTATACTTCATGCACGTTGGTTCGGGTGCGGCATCGCACGCGCAGGGTGCAGAAATGAACGCCATTGCATCGTCCATCATCGGCGGCACGATGCTGACAGGCGGTGTCGGTAACATCATCGGTACATTCTTTGGTGTGCTTTCGCTGGCATTGATTCAGAACATCGTATCTTCAGTCGGTCTGGATCAGGCATGGTGGACAGGTATTACGATTGCAGGTATGCTTTGTGTGTTCCTTGTGGTACAGAGTATCATCATGGAGCGCCGCAAAAAGAAGAATATGTCCGTTGAGGATGTTGCGGTCAATGGAGGTTAAGTCATGAGTCAGATTGAAACGATAAAAAACGGCAAAGCGTCCATCGGCATTGAATTTGGTTCTACCCGTATCAAGGCGGTGCTGATCGGCGAAGATTTCGCACCGCTGGCATCCGGTGTCTATGACTGGGAAAACACGCTGGCAGATGGTATCTGGACATATTCACTGGAAGAAGTCCGGAACGGCTTGCAGGGATGCTTTGCAGATTTGATGCAGAATGTTGAGAAAACCTATGGCGTGAAGCTGACCTCTGCTGCATCGCTGGGCATTTCCGCGATGATGCATGGCTATCTTGCATTTGATGAAAACAATGCACTGCTGGTGCCGTTCCGTACATGGCGCAATACCATGACAGAACAGGCTGCCAAAGCATTGACGGAAGCATTTTCATTCAATGTGCCGCAGCGCTGGAGCATCGCGCATCTGTATCAGGCGATTTTGAATGCAGAAGCGCACATTCCGCAGGTTCGCTTCCTGACAACGCTGGCAGGCTATGTGCATTTCCTGCTGACAGGAGAAAAGGTCATCGGTGTCGGTGATGGTTCCGGAATGTTCCCGATCAATCAGCAGACAGGCGATTACGATGCGAAAATGCTTGCAAAATTCGGTGAATTGACAGAAGGCACAGCCTTTACGCAGCAGCTTGCAGATTTGCTGCCGAAAATCGTGCCTGTGGGCGAATGTGCAGGTACTTTGACTGCCGCGGGCGCATTGCTTCTGGATCCGACAGGGAAATTTCAGGCAGGTGTGCCGCTTTGTCCGCCCGAGGGCGATGCACAGACAGGCATGGCGGCAACTAACAGCATTACGCCGAAAACAGGTAATGTGTCCGCAGGAACATCTATTTTTGCCATGACGGTTCTGGAGCGTCCGCTGACGGCAGTGTATCCCGAAATTGATATTGTGACCACACCAAACGGCGATCCTGTGGCGATGGTACACTGCAACAACTGTTCGACCGATCTGGATGCATGGGTGAAAATGTTTGGCGGCTTCCTGCAAAGTGCGGGGGCAGAGATGGCAAAGCCCGCCCTTTACGATAAACTCTATGAACTGGCGGCGGCAGGCGAACCCGACTGTGGCGGGATCGTCAGCATCAACTATTATTCCGGCGAACACGTCACAGGACTTTCCAGCGGTATGCCGATGGTGATGCGCCAACCGACATCGGCATTCACAATTGAAAATCTGATGCGCAGTCTGGTGTATTCCTGCATGGCAACGCTGAAAATCGGCATGGATATCCTGACGCAGAAAGAACAGGTCAAGCTGGAACAAATTTATGCACACGGCGGCTTATTCAAGTCACCGATCGCAAGTCAGCGTTTCCTTGCGGCAGCACTCGGCGTGAATGTATCGCTGATGCAGTCGGCAGGGGAGGGCGGTGCATGGGGCATTGCTTTGCTGGCGGCTTATCTGGTACGTGCAGACCGCAGCGAGTCGCTTTCCGCATTCCTGAACGGAAAAGTATTTGCAGGCATGAATGGAAAGACGGTTTCACCGCGGCAGGATGATATGGATGGAATGGCATCATATATGCTGGCATATCAGGATATTCTGGCAGCAGAACGCGCCGCAGTCCATGAAAATGAATAAAGGAAGTATCAAGTGAAAATGAAATTTTGGTTTATTACTGGTTCGCAGTTTTTATACGGAGAAGAAACGCTCCGACAGGTCGAAACGGATTCGCAAGAAATCGTGGCAGGCTTACAGGGATTGCCGTTTCCTGTGGAGTATAAGCTGACGGCAAAGACTGCCTCTGAAATTGAAACCGTCATCAAGGAAGCCAATTACGATGCGGAATGTGCAGGTATTATTACGTTCTGCCATACATTTTCGCCGTCAAAGATGTGGATGAACGGTTTGGCAATGCTGCAAAAGCCGTGGCTGCATTTCCACACGCAGTATAACGAAACCATTCCGAACGATGCGATTGACATGGACTATATGAATCTGCATCAGTCTGCGCATGGTGACCGTGAACATGGTTTTATTGGTGCACGTCTGCGGATGCCGCGGACGGTTGTGGCGGGTTACTGGAAAGATGCGGCTGTGCTCGAAAAAATAGCGCAGTGGCAGAGAGCCGCAATTGGTGCAATGTTCAGTCATTCGTTGAAAGTGGTGCGTTTTGGCGATAATATGCGTGAAGTAGCTGTCACGGAAGGCGATAAAATCGAAGCACAGCTTCGCATGGGCTGGCAGGTCAATACGTGGGCAGTCGGTGACCTGGTGCAGGAAATGGAACAGGTCAAGGAGTCTGCGATTGACGCATTGATGAAGGAATATGAAGCGCTTTACACGTTTGATGAAGCGGACACGGAAGCCATTCGCTATCAGGCACGCGAAGAAATTGCGATTGAGCGCATTTTGGTGCGTGAGGGTGCAAAAGCATATACCAACACCTTTGAGGATTTGCACGGAATGCGTCAGCTTCCTGGTCTGGCATCGCAGCATTTGATGTCGAAGGGCTATGGTTTTGGTGCAGAGGGCGACTGGAAGACTGCCGCAATGACAGCGATTGTCAAGGCGATGTATCCTGATGGCAGTGCGTCCTTCATGGAAGATTACACATATGACTACCAGCATGAAATGATTCTGGGTTCGCATATGCTGGAAGTCTGTCCGAGCATTGCGGCAGACAAGCCACGCATTGAGGTGCATCCGCTGGGCATTGGCGGAAAGGAAGCGCCTGCAAGACTGGTATTTGAGGGAAAAGCAGGCAAGGCGAAGGCACTTTCGCTGATTGATGCGGGTGGCAGACTGCGTTTGATTGCGCAGGATGTGACTTGTGAGAAGCCGTTTCAGGATATGCCGAATCTGCCGGTGGCGCGGACGATGTGGAAGCCGCAGCCGAGTTTTCTGGGCGGATTGGAATGTTGGATTCTGGCGGGCGGCGCACATCACACGGTGCTGTCTTATGATATGACGGATGAAGCGGTTCGTGATTTTGCGCGAATCATGGGAATTGAGTTAGTATGCATTACAGCATCGACGACGCAGGCGGTATTGGAGCGAGACCTGATGTTGGGAGATGTAATTTACCGTCATTAAAAATGCCTCCTTATTTTTGCTGTGAAAATATATTGCTGTAATATTTTCGCGGGCATTATAAAGCACTCAGGTTTCATGTGACCTGAGTGCTATTTTTTTGATTGAGGATTTCAAAGGAGATTTCCCGTATCAAAATGGCTATGCACGCTAAAGTTTTGCTTCGCGTGCATAGCCAGATAGTTACGGAAAGAGTCACTTTGGAATTCTCAATAAAACTACCCTTTTTCTATCGTCAGAATACACCGGTCACAAATATTTCAATGCCGATCCCAATCAAAATAATACCGCCAAGAATCTGCGCCTTCCCCGCAAGCTTTGTGCCGAACTTCCGTCCCAGCAATAACCCGCCAATGCATATCCCAAATGTCACAACCGCAATCAATAACACCGCCGTCAGCGCCATCACCAGCGGATAGTCCGCAATCGTAAATCCAACCGATAACGCATCAATCGACGTGGCAATGCCCTGCACAATCAATGCTCCGATTCCAACACCACTGTTCGCAGATTCATCCTCTTTCCCGCGTATTCCGTCAATCAGCATCTTTCCGCCAATAAACAACAACAGCACCAACGCGATCCATGGAATAAAATGCTCGAAACTGCTGAATATCTGCATGATGGTATGTACACATATCCATCCGATCATCGGCATGATCGCCTGAAATCCCGCAAATACACCCGCAATCCCACAAAGCTTTCCACGCTTCATATGCGGCTCATTCAGTCCGTTTGCAAGTGATACCGAAAATGCATCCATCGCAAGCCCTGCACCCAGCAGAATACTATTTACAAAGAAGATAAAACTCCATTCCATTTCCATAAGTCCTTCCATAAAAAAATCCATGTGCATTCAACTGCACATGGATTTGAACATTCTTCGACACCATGCAGCCGCACATACGGTTACATGAGTCTCGCAATTGAAAACAAGCCAGACAGGCATTCCTGTCAGTATGTTGACTTGTTGCGTACTGCAACAGTACGCCTGCTACTCCCTCATATGACATTGCCATTATAACAGATATCAGAAAAAAAGTCAAGCTTTTAGCGCAGAAATTTTCGAATCAGTGCTTCTTTACAGGCAGAATACGGCATATATCGCATGGGAATATCAATGCTGCTGAATTGATACAGCACACTGCGTTTATGAGAAAATACATCAAAACTTGCTTTCCCGTGATATGCACCCATCCCTGCATTCCCAACGCCGCCAAATGGCAGATGTTTTTGGGCTGTGTGCATAATGACATCATTGATGCAGACACCGCCCGAAGAACATCCCCGCAAAACCTCATGTACAAAAGCTTTATCCTGCGAAAAAATATAGAGTGCCAGCGGTTTTTCCTTTTGCTGAATGAACGGGATGCATTCGGATTTGTTTCGGTAGGTGCGGATGGGAAGAATGGGACCGAAGATTTCTTCCTGCATGATGGCTGCGTTGTCATCCACATTTTGCAGAACGGTCGGTGCGATCCAAAGACGCTGTGCATCAGTTTGTCCGCCGATGACCGGCTCTCCGTCTGCCATCAGGCAGCAAAGACGGTCGAAATGTGGTTTGCTGATGATATGTGCCATCTCCGAAAATGTGCCGTCATGGGAGAAACGCTTCAGTGCCATGCGGTAATTTCGCAGAAAATCTTCTGTGCATTTTTCGTCAATGAGCAAATAATCAGGCGCAACGCAGATTTGTCCCGCATTCATGACTTTGCCGAATGCAATGCGGCGGGCAGCGAGTTTTAGGTTTGCGGTGTCATCGACAATGACAGGACTTTTTCCGCCGAGTTCAAGAATGACAGGCGTGAGGTGCTTTGCGGCGGCTGTCATTACGATTTTGCCGACACTCGGACTTCCCGTAAAGAAAATGCAGTCAAACCGTTCGTTCAGGAGCGCCGTAGTTTCTGGGACACCGCCTGTGACTGTGGTGACAAATTCAGGCGGAAAGCATTCCTGTATCATTTTTGCCAGCAGACGGCTTGTCTGCGGGGTATATTCCGATGGTTTCAGCACAGCGCAGTTTCCTGCGGAAATGGCACCAATCAGCGGCAAAAGCGTTAGCTGTACAGGGTAATTCCATGGTGCAATGATGAGTGCTGTGCCGTAAGGCTCGTGCAGAATGGAGGAATGTGCGGGAAAATGGGTAAGCGGCGTGCGGACAGACTGCGGCTGCATCCACCCATGCAGATGCTTCTGCACATAGCGCAGCTCGTCCAGCAGAATGCCGATTTCGGTCAGATAGGTTTCGGTCGGAGATTTGTGCAAGTCCTGAAACACGGCATTGCAGATGGCTTTCTGTTCTTTGAGAATCACAAGGCGCAGGCGGGTGAGCATTTCCTGACGGAATGATTCGGATTTTGTTGCACCGCTTTGGAAAAAGGCTTTTTGTTGATGGATGGTATCTGTGATGGATTGCTGCATGATGTTCCCTCCTTGCATGATTTGTATGTATTATAACATTTTCTGCGGATGCTGTCAAGCACAATGCCTCCCATTGTGCAGGTGCACCATGGGAGGCAGGGAAAAATAGGGGGAAAGGGGATGAAGAAACAAGAATATGGGATTAGGATTTTTTGCCTGTAATGGTTTCGGAATTAATGAACTTGTAAATCAGGTCTCTGCCATAGTTTGCTTCCACAAACGATGCGAAGCTGTTGGCATTAAACTGTGTGGCATAGAAGATGTCGTTTTTGTAAATGGCACGCAAATTGTTTACAAGCTTCATAAATCTCGTACTACTGGTGGTCACATTCAAGTTCAGGCGGGTAATCAAAGCCTCAGCAGCAGCCTTATTTTCATCAGTATTGTATTCTGTACCAGAATCAGCTTTCAGATATTTTTCCAATGCATCCCAGCCATAGAGATGTCCCAAACGAATCGTCTGCTTTGCCATTGCCATCAACGGGTCGCTGTCAAGTGCGGTATTGAATGTCATAATACCACGGTAAGTATCTGCTGTGCCATCCAACATTCGAAGATTCATATTTCTCAAATTGGTGCAGTTTTGAATTGCAGTCAAGCCTCTGACATTTGTGTTGACTTCATCGCTGTAATTGTAATACTTGTCAAAATTACCGCCACAGTATGCGTGGCTGATTTCGTGCATGAGTGCCCATGTCATTTCATTACGATTACTTGTAATTGTATCTATCGCATCAGAAGAAGCGTGAATGCAATATCCAGTGTACGCATACTCTGAGGATGAAAGGGTAGAATCATAGAAACCATAAGCGCCCTTTCTTCCGACTGTTTCATCCGGCTCAGCCATCATATCATCAAAGTTCAGGAGTACTGTTCCTCTGGAGATGCCAGTGACGTCTTTCAGCGAATTGGCATATACACACATACGCTTAGCCCAAGTCTTGATCTGCGCATCGCTTGCGGTACTTCTTGGGATTCTGGCAAGGATATTTTCACCATTCGGGCAGGTGGCGGACACTGTCAGATATTGTGCCGCATTTGTATAATAGCTGGCGGAATTAACATAATGATCAGAACAAAGATATGTGGAGGTCATTACCAGGCGATTGCCAACGCAGGGAAATCTGAATACGAGATCATAAGAACCGTTGCTGCGCTTTGTGACACTTTCAGGAGTGTAGGTTTTGTTGGTAATATTTTTAGAATCTAAATAAGATCTACAGTTCAGTCTGAAACTACGCATTGATTTTTCAGAAGCAGTGGTAGAAATATTCATTGAGATTTGAATATCTCCGCCCAGGATAGGGAGATTGGATAAACTATAGGTCAGCTCATGAAAGGCAGGCTTGTTTACGACGTTCGCTTCTTCCTCGACCTTCGGGGCAAAGTTATAAGGTGTAACTTTCACCTGAATCTGGCTTTCGTCAATTGTAATCGCGCCGTCGCTGTTGGGCGCGCTGATGAAAGATGCCGCATAAACAGGCATTGTGGAACTTGCCATATTCAGTGCCATCGGGCACATGACCATCGCTGCAGCAGAAAGTGCAGCGATGGATTTTTTCAAATTCATTTTTTTCATATTTCTTTTCCTCCATGTTTTTATCACGTCGAAACGTGTAATTTGATGCATCGACTGTATTATAACTGCATTCCTTCCAAATGTCAATATTTGAAAATGAAATTCGTGAAACGTGTTATAATTGAACACGCTGTCTTTATTGAATATGTATCAGAATCTATAAAAATGTTGCGGATTTGTCAAATTTCGGCAATGAAATTTCTTAGTATTTGCTTAATTTTTGATGATTTGATTGTGAAGGCTTTCTTAAACTTCCCGAATGAATATGAAGAAAATGTTTGCTGAAATTTCATAGAATGCCGATGGAATTTTCAAATGCGGAAGGATGACCGTCTTCCCCGAATATCATCTTTCGGTGAAAGTGCAAATCAGAGCGCATTAATAAAACTTTCAGAAAAAAGGTAAATAATGAAAGCAAAACTGTGAACCTGCAACAAATTGTGCCCGAATCTTTGGCGATATTATCTCTGGATTTATTTCTGAATCTATGCTATACTATTGCATATAAACAATTCGGCAAAATGCACTATTTTCGGGGAGGTATTCATATGTTTCGCAACAAAACGTTCCAATATTTGACAAAATCACTTTCCATTTTGAGTGCGGCAGTGCTGTTGATAAACAGTAGTTCACCACCTGTAATGAGTCTGGACGCGCAGGAAATTCTGGAGGAGAAACTGGAGCAAACATGGGACAATCTTGAAACAACGGTTTCGGTTTCATCCCTTCGGATGTCATTTGACGATGTCTGTGATATCTACTATAATCTCCTGTACACGTCACCGGAGCGATTTTATCTGTACTCCGGTTTTCAGTATACGGTGCAGAAAAACTCGGATACGGTCGGCTCTGTGATGGTGAAATATACTTATGATGTTGATGAGATTCCTGAAATGATCGAAGTATTCAACGATAAAGTTGATGCGATTGTCGCGGATTGCAGAGCGGAATGGACAGATGCCGCAAAACTGTTGTATCTGCATGATTATTTGTGCAGTCATGTTATGTATGATGAAACCGGGAACAGTGCGAATGCATACAGTGCACTGGTTACCGGTCATGCGATCTGTCAGGGATACAGTATGGCGATGAGCGTGCTTTGCCATAAAGTCGGCATTGAGAGCTATCCTGTGTCCAGCCGTGAACAGAATCATATGTGGAATGTTGTGAAGCTGGATGGCGAATGGTATTATCTGGATTCCACCTATGATGACCCCGTACCGAATATTCTTGGGCAGGCAACGCATACGTTTTTCCTGCGCGGACAAAATTCGATGTCTGTGAGTGACGGGCACAAAGCGAATGACTGGCATATTTATACCAGAGGAGAAGAGATTCATTGTTCCGCGAACGATTATGATGATACCTTCTGGGGCGATGCGATGGATTCCGCAGAACCGCTTGCAGACGGCAGTTTCATTATGGCTATGCAGAATGATCCTGACAAAGTGGTTACGTCAGAAGATGTCGGTGCGACAATCTTGCGGCTGCGCTTGCAGGAGGACGGCACATTTGTGCAGGAGCCGCTGACTTCGCTGAAAGCCGTCTGGCTGACACCTGAGAACTATGTATATATCAACAGCTACGTGTATACGACAATTTTAAACGATAAGCTGTATTACTGCACGGCAGATTCGATTTATGAAATGGGGCTGGATGGTACAAATCAGAAGCTTTTGCATCAATTGACTGCGTCAGAAAAAAAGCTTGGCAATATTTTCGGTTTTGAGATCAGCGGGCAAAATATACTGACATACGGATTGATGAAAGTGCCTGAATACACAGGAACAGCGGATAATATCACGTATCGTTCCATCACGCTGGAAAACACTGCGCCTGTGACGACCACAACGACTTCTGTGACCACCACAACTTCCACTACGTCAAAGAAAACAACAACAACGACTGCTACTACTACACGCAGAACCAGACTGACTACCACCACAACATCTACCACCCAAAAACGTACAACAACAACTACTACCACTACTACATCTACGACAAAGAAGCCAACAACGACGACAACGACATCAACTACAACCACAACCAAGAAGCCTACTACAACGACAACCACCACAACGACTACAACCACGACGAAGAAACCTACTACAACGACAACGACGACAACATCTGCCACGACCACTACGACATCCACGACCCAGAAACCGACAACGACTATGACTACCACGACGACAACGGTATCTACGACAAAGAAGCCGACAACAACAAAGACTACCGTGACAACAACGGCGGCGACTACGACGGTAACGACAACGGTGAGTATGACGACCACGAAGAAGATGACCACAACGGTTTCGACTGTTACAACGACCACAGTGGAGATGAAAGTGACGTTGTTGGGGGATGTTGATGATGATGGGCAAGTGAATGTATCGGATGTGATTTTGCTTTGCAGGTATGCGACGGAAGATCCGCTGGTGATGGTAACGGCGCAAGGGATTATGAATGCGGACTGCAATCGTGATGGGTTTATGAATGCGGCAGATGCGAGCACGCTTTTGCTGATGATAGCGAAACTGATTTAAGTGAACTACGCACCCCATCATGAGGAGTCCGGAGACAGCGTCCCCGGACGCCAACAGACTGCAAGCAGTCTGCACCGCAGAGCGCGAAACTCCCTTTTATCGTCCTAACAAGGGGTTCTCCCCATGCAGTCCCCGATTGAAAGACAAAGAGGCAAGAGAACCGATAATCGTAGTTCTCTTGCCTCTAAATTTATGTTGGGTTCGACACGAGGGGAACCCCCTTCCTGATTAGTTAGGACGAAAAGGGATTTTCCCCGACTGCGGTCGGCGTGCTGCTGCCAAGATGAAATTGAAAATGTGGATTCTCTGCCGATACATCCTGCATCACCCGTACCGCCGTGATCGCTTCATTCCCCAACCGCTCAAACCATGGAAGTACATGACACAGCGTTACCGCACAATCATCCTTCAACTCCGTCAAACAATCATATAATGCATCAAGATTCTTTCCGTAATACTTCGGAAAATGTAGTTCCTGCGCAATTATCTCGTGAAATTCATACATATTGCTCAGTGCAGAACAGTTGATGGTTACGTTCATGACAGTTCCTCCCCATATAATAATGTAAATGTGTTGTAGTGGTCTTCTGTGTAATAAATCAAGCCGTCATTCGAAAACACGATCCGCTTCGCACCACGGCTGGACTTCCCAAGTGTATCAATATCGCATTCCGTGTATTTTCGCCCTTTTTTCTCAGGCAAATGTCCTTCGTAATTCCCAAAATATGTGCCGCCAATGCACTTTCCCGCTGCATATGGTTCCAGCGAACCACCCTTCCATCCAAGCGCTTCTGCCTCTTTTTTGGTGATGAAATTCTGCGGCAGTTCTCCATATGTGTAAATGTAAAGTGCAACATCTTCCTTCGAAGTGTACGTGCCGTCACGGTCAATGACTGCTTCCGCAACTTCTGTTACGCCCAGCGCAATTTCTTCGTCTTCTTCCTGCGGTACGGTCACTTCCGTAACATCGTATGTCATCGAATCGGTCACCGTAAGTGACTGCGTTTCAGTCACATCCGTTTGCAGAACCGTTGTCGCTTCCGTTTCGATAGAGGATTCTTCTACACGCAGCGTAATGTCAGCAAAATCAGAGGATTCACTCACCGCAGGGGACATCTCACAGCCTGCCATCGGCAACAGACAACATACCGCAAGCAGCGATAACAATTTCGTTCTCATAGATCCTCCTTTCTGCTTGCTGAAGTATAATCATTTACGAATCGTAAGCATCTCAAGTGATTTAATTATATTATAGCATAAAACTTTGTGTTTGTAAAGAACTACAAAACTAGCAATGTGACGAAAATTAAATCCGAACAAAATGCAACATATTGCACATTCCAAACGCTTGTAATTGTGAATTTTTTGTGTAATCTATTGCAATTTTCGGCGGGATATGGTATGATAGACAAAGCGGGTATCCGCAAATATTGAGAGGGAGGGTTCATTTTGATGAACACGAAGAAAAAAAGGATGCAGGCAGTCACGGCGGCGGTAGCTTTGCTGTTGACCGTGAACAGTGCTGCACCGCTGACCATGGAGGCAGCGGAGGAGAAAAAAGCGCCGCTGTTTACGTCCGAAGCGGAGAATTGTACCATCACCACAGGCGCAACAGTCACCAATAAGGTCTATAATGATGAATTTCCTGAATTTTCAGGCGATGGCTTTGTCTGGGCAGCAGGTTCGGGCGGTGTCGAATTTGAAGTTGAGGTCAAAGAAAGCGCCATGTACGAGATTTCATCCCGCTGTTGGACATACATTGGCGACATCGGTTCGACCCGTATGCAGAAAATTGCCATTGACGGCGTGGTGACAGACGAAAGCTATTACATCCCCAACAACGGAAACTGGTATGATTACAGCTTCGGCTACGTTTTCCTGCCTGCCGGCAAACACACCGTTGAGATCGGCGCAGCAGGCGGCTGGGGCTACATTCTGTATGACACGGTAACACTGGATTATGCAGATATGCCTGACCTGAAAGTGGAGGCTTCCACGGCTGACAAAAAGGCATCCGATGAAACAAAAGCACTCATGAAATACCTGACATCCCAATACGGCAATCATATTTTGTCGGGACAGCAGGAAATTTACGGCGGCGGTAATGACGGCGATACCGAACTGGAATTCGAATATATTTATGATAATACGGGCAAGTATCCTGCCATCCGCGCCTTTGATATGATGAACTACAATCCGCTGTATGGTTGGGAGGATGGTTCGACAGGACGTGTGATTCAGTGGGTGACACAGCGCGGCGGCATTGCAACGACCTCATGGCACCTGAATGTTCCGATTGATTTTGAGAATTACACAGTGGGCGATGCCGTAGACTGGCAGAAATGCACGTACAAGAACTATCAGACTTCCGGCAGTACCTTCAATACCGAGAATATTCTCACGGAAGGCACAAAAGAGCGTGCTTACTGGGATGCCGCAGTGAAAATGCTTGCCGAACAGCTTCTTGTGATGCAGGACGCAAAAGTGCCGATCATTCTCCGTCCGCTGCACGAAGCACAGGGCAATTACGGCAGATATGGTGACGGTACTTCATGGTTCTGGTGGGGTGACCGCGGACCGGAAGTATTTAAAAAGCTCTGGAAGCTTCTTTTCACGCAGTTGACCGAAGAATACGGCGTTCATAACTGCATCTGGGAACTCAACCTCTATGAACTGGACAACTCCTTCGAATGGTATCCCGGTGACGAATATGTTGATATGGTTGCGTACGACAAGTACGAAGGTTCGCCGAAAAAATGGGATACACAGCCTGCGACTTCCGTGTTCATGAAACTGGTCAATGATACCGAAGATACGAAAATGGTAGCACTTTCCGAATGTGACCGCATTCCAGCCATTGACGGCATGGTGAACGAGGGCGCATGGTGGCTGTACTTCTGCCCATGGTACGGTGAATATCTCATGGCAGAGAGCAACAATACCAAAGCCGACCTGAAAAAGACGTACAATAGCGAATATGTTGTCACGCTGGACGAACTGCCGCAGGATTTGTATGGTTTCACACGCGGCAACGGCGGCAACTGGACGGTGGAAGGCGCATATGAATGCGAGGACGGCACGCTGACGCAGAATGACGGCACGGCTGTCATCAACTACAAGTATTGCTCAGGAACAGGCTATGTATTCCTGAAGGGAGAAAAAGATGCCATCGAACAGACTGTGACTGTGGAAAAAGCAGGAAAATACGAAATTTCCTATGGCTATCAGCAGAATTACGAACAAACAGGCAAAACACAGCAATTGCTGGTCAATGGTGAAGATGCGGGTGAAGTGTTCTTCCCATTCTCCATCATGTTTGGGGAATCAGAGCCAATCACAGTGGACTTGAAGGCGGGCAAAAATACCATCAAGCTGGTCAGTGTCGAGGGCTGGACGTACTTTGACTATCTGACCGTCAAAGAAGCGGGCGCTGTGCCGAAAACCACGACAACGACCACTGCCACGATTCCCGCAGGCAAAACGACCACAACGACGACTGCGACTACAGTGGTTACCACCTCTAATGTAGGAAAAGCGACACTTCTCGGTGATGTGGACTGCGATAAAGATGTCAATATCAATGATGTCATTCTTCTCAGCAGATACGTTTCGGAAGACAAGGTCACCATTTCGGAAACCGGTCTTTTGAATGCGAATGTTGTGGCAGATGAAGCCATCAACGCGGCGGATATCACGAAAATCATTCAGATCATTGCAAAACTCGATGCATAAGAACTGCACCGCTGCTGCCGACAGAAACGGCGGCGGCGGTGTTTTGCATTCTTTTGAAATCATGAAGAAAATGAAAGATTCATGTAGATTGTGCTGAAACATTGACAGCACGGACAAAATATGCTATAATACCTTACAAAGGAGGCGATGCCGAATGCTCAAGAAATTTTTCGGAAAATTTCAGTATAATTCTCCCGTGATTCTCACTTTTGCGCTCATTTCGTTCGCTGTTCTGATTGTGAATACGCTGACAGGCGGCACTTTGAATACGATGCTGTTCAGTGTCTATCGTTCCGGGTGGGCGAGTCCGATGCAGTATATCCGCATGGTGACCTATGTGTTTGGTCATGCAGATTTTTCGCATTATATCGGTAATTTCACAATTATTTTGTTGGTTGGGCCGATGCTGGAAGAAAAGTACGGTTCGAAGCCGCTCATGAAAATGATGCTGGTGACGGCAATCGTAACCGGTCTGATTCAGGTGATTTTCTTCCCCGGAACGGCATTGCTGGGTGCAAGCGGCATTGCGTTTATGCTGATCCTGTTGAGTTCGTTTGCAAATTATGAAAAGGGAAAGATCCCGCTGACGGTGATTTTGGTCGCAATCATTTATCTTGCGGGAGAAGTTGTCGATGGATTGTTTGTGAAGGACAATATCTCGCAGATGGGACATATTATCGGCGGACTTTGCGGCGGTGCATTTGGCTGGGCGATTACGAAGCCCCGTGCTGAATCGAGTGAAGCAGTATAACAGTTTTGTTAAGGCAACACCGCACAGAGCTGGTGGTACAGGATGCGTATGGTCAAACGAGTTTGACCAGTCAGATTGTACAGAAATGATGCCGCCGGGCTGACGCCCGGCAAAGAATTTCTGTGCAAGATGGCGGAAAATCTGCAAGCAGATGTGCCGCCAAGCCGTCAGGCGTGCTTTATGCGGTGTTGCCTTAAGAAATCCTTGTCGGGAAAATCGCCTGACAAGGATTTTTTGATATCTTTGAGATAGTACCGCACAAAGCACGTCCTTGGGCTGGGTAGTGCTGCCCTGATTTCTCCATCCGAAATACTGTATAAATCCTTATGTTATATGTTGTGTAACATCATGATTTGATAGTGACATATTGCTTTTTGTGTCACATAGCGGTATACTATAAGTAATTATAGATAAGGAGGAAAGACGCATGAAAAAATTCACGGCGTTTCTGACAGCATCTGTTGTGGTATTTTCCACCCTGTGTTCCTCGGCGGCAGTGTTCCCTTCTTTGAACGCGGAGGCAGCAGAACAAGTCAATATCATGCCCATCGGTGACTCTATCACATTCGGCTTGGGTGAAGATGGAGGATACCGCAAGTATCTGGACTATTCCCTGAAAGAAAAGGACATTTCGTTTGATATGGTCGGGCCGGAGGGAAAGAATTCGGAAAGCTTCAGTTACAAGGGACAGAATGTGCAGTATGATGGTAACCATGCAGGGTACAGCGGGTATACGATCAAGCAGCAGTATCCGATTCCAAGCTGGGGCGAAAACGGACTGCTCGAAAAACTTCAGAGCAAGAATGCCATCAAGCAGGCACAGCCCGACATCGTGCTGCTGATTATCGGCACGAATGATATGACTGCGAACCGCAATCTGAATGACTGTGAACAGGATCTTCACACGCTGATCGATTATATTCTTGGCGATATGCCGGAAGATGGTGTCATCTTCATGGGTTCTATCCCTGAATTCACTGCATACGGCGGCAATGCGCAGCGTGTCGGCAATTACAATAACACGGTGAAAAAGGTTGCCGAATCCTATGGCGACAACGTGCAGTTTGCAGATGTACACGGCTCGTTGAACGGCATGGCGGATATGTCCTCTGACAATTTGCATCCAAGTGGTGCAGGCTATGAGAAAATGGGCAAATTCTGGGCAGAAGTCATTGATGAATATTTAGCAGGAAAATCAGATACGCCAACTGACCCTGACAATCCTGAAATTCTGTACTCTGATTTTGAAAACGGCATTTCCGGCTGGCAGGGACGCGGAGATGCAAGTGCTGCCGTGACGAGTGATGCGGCTGCGGCAGGTTCTTCTGCGGCATTCGTCACAGAACGCACAAATGCGTGGAACGGCATTGCCTATACACTCAGCAGCAAGCGCTGTCCTGCGGGGACGCACATCAGCGTGCAGGCAAAAGTAATGCAGAAATCAGGCAGTTCCGTTCATTTCAAGATGACGATGCAGTATGAAGGCAGCGATGGTGCGGAATATGATACCTTTGCGGAGAAAGATGCCGCATCAGGAAAATGGGTGACGCTGACTGTATCGGATTATGTCGTAAAGGAAGGTTCCAGCCCGATTCTTTACATTGAAACCGAAGATGACCTTTGCGATTTCTACTTGGATGAAGTCATTGTCAAAAAATATGACGGCACAGATTTTCCGATAGAGGATGCATTTGACAAGGGTGATGCTGACCACAGCGGCAAAATAGATGCGACAGATGCAGTGATGCTTCGTGACTTTCTGCTTTCCAAGGAAAGCGCTGTTTTTGCTGATACTGCGGATATGGATGGAAACGGTGTTGTCAATGCGGCAGATCTGACATTGTTGAAACAGGCGCTTCTGAGCGCATCTCAGCAGGGTTCTTCCGTTCATGATACGGACTATATGTCCAAGATTCGTGACCAGATCACGGTAAATGTACCGAGTGCCGTGCTTTCGAAAGCAGAGGGAACGGTCGAGCACATCACATATTTTTCAAAGAAAGCGAATCATGATAAGGGTGCGAACGTGTGGCTCCCGCCTTCTTATGACAAGAACAAGAAATATCCTGTATTCTATGTGAATCATGGTTATGGCGGTGATGAATATGCGATGCTGGATGGAATGGGTGTGCGTGAAATTGCGACCAATCTGATCAAAAGCGGTGAAGCGGAGCCTATGATCATCGTCTTTACGCATCAGTACACGAATCCGGAGCGCACGACCGAATCGGGGAATGGTTCGGCGGATGTTCCGTATTATGATGCATTTGTGGAGGATTTGCCTGACAGTCTGATGCCGTACATTGAATCTCATTATCCGGTAAAGACGGGACGAGAGAATACAGCAGTTGCAGGATTTTCGATGGGCGGCAGAGAATCGCTTTACATTGGGATGAAGTGTTGTGACAAGATCGGGTACATTGGGGCAGGAGCGCCTGCGCCGGGTATTTTCCCGACAAAAGACCAGTTTATGGATCATCCGGGAGTGATGAGCAAAGATGATATACGGATTGACGCGCCGAATCAGCCATATGTGCTGATGATTGCGGGTGGAACGAGTGATGGAATGGTCGGGACGTATCCTGAACAGTATCACAATTTGTTTACGGAGCATGGCACGGACAATATATACATATCGGTTCCGGGTGGTGGGCATGACAGTAAAACGGTAATACCGCTGATGTACAATTTTATCCGAGTATTATTCAAAGCATAAGAGTATAAAATGGCTATGTACGCGAAGCGAAATAGCCGGATAGTGACGGAAAATCTTTCCCTTCCGCATTGCAGATTTTGCTTGACAATACTCACATTTTATGTTATGATTCTAATATAATACAAACAAAGGAGGACTTTCCCATGCTGACGCACATCGGTACATCCACCATTGAAACGCAGCGCCTGATTCTCAGAAAATTTGCATTCAGCGACAGCGATGCTATGCTAAAAAACTGGGTCGCAGATGAGAAAATTCAATCTCTCTATTCGGAACCCGTCTATTCAACTCAAGAAGCCGTCCATGAACTGCTGGAAAAATATATCGGCTCATATGAACGTGAAGACTACTACCGCTGGGCAATTATTGACAAAGATACAAATGAATGCATCGGACAAATCGCCTATTGGCTCGTTGACAACAAAAATCACTTCGCCGAAATCGAATATTGCATTGGTTCTGCATTTCAGTGCAGAGGCTACGCCACCGAAGCCACCAAAGCCGTCATTGCTTTCGGATTTGAACAAATACACCTCCACAAAGTGCAAATCTGCACCAAAACCATCAATCAGCCTTCCAAGCGTGTCATCGAAAAATGCGGTTTCACATACGAAGGCACACTGCGGGATTATTTCTACATGAATGATACCTATATCGGCAGACTTTACTTTTCCATGCTCCGCTCAGAGTATGAAAATGCATTTTCCCCTGCAAACCTACCCAAATGAATAACAGAAAGGAAGTATCGTAATGGAACAATATCGCTTCAAAGCAATCAATCTGATTGCAAAAACACTTCAAGAAAAAGAACTCAAATTCGATGTCGTTGAAAGCGAATCAAATGAACGCATTCGTGTTGGTTTTCCAATTAACGGCGGGCCAAATGTCCTCATGGCGTTCATTGCAACAGACGATGATAATGACGTTGCCGCCAGACTTTTTGGTTTGGTGACCAATGTACCGGCATCCAAACGCAGCCGTGTGCTGGAAGCCTGCAACCTCCTCAACAATAAGGCACGCTTTCTCAAATTTGACATTGACGTCGAAAATGATATCAATGTGGAATATGATTTTCCTGTCGAAAGCAGCGACGACACCATCGGCGAAATGGCATATGAAATATTCATCCGTACTGTGCGGATTCTGGATACCTATTATCCGCTTTTGATGAAAGCGATCTATTCCAATGATGTGCTGGACATTGATGCGCTTGAACATTCGGATGCCGAGGAAGAAGAAGCGGACGACGATATGGATCTGGAAGCGCTTGCCGCTGAAACCGCCGCAATATTCCCGTTCAATGGTTCTACGCCTTCTTGAGTCGTGAAAGAAGCATTGACATGAGATACAATTTCGAAAACCGCCAAACAGCCGAAAACAGCTTCCTTGCAATCGTTGACGGCGTTGAAATGGAATATGCCCGCTTCGGGCACGGCGCAAAAACATTCGTCATGCTGCCGGGACTTTCCCTCAAAAGTGTGATGGGCGCTGCCGATGCCGTTGCCGCTGCTTATGCAATGTTTGCGGAGGAATATACTGTCTATTTATTTGACCGCCGCCGCAACCTGCCCGCAGATTATTCCCTCACCGAAATGGCAGACGATACCGCTGCTATTATGCGCGGACTCGGCATTGCAAACGCCGATGTATTCGGTGCGTCACAGGGCGGTATGATCGCACTGTGCCTTGCAGCGCGTCATCCTGTATTGGTGCATAAGTTGGTGGTCGGTTCTTCGGCAGGCGCACTCGAACCGCAGGCGCAGCACGTTCTGCAAAACTGGATTGCCCTTGCTGAATCACGAAATACCGAAGCTTTGGTTGCAGACATGGTGGAAAAAATATACGCGCCTGCCACAGTCAGTGCGTATGGTGCGATGCTGACACAATCAAATCTCCCGCTTTCCGATGCGGAATGCGAGCGCTTTGTGACGCTTGCCCGTGCCTGTGAATCGCTTGCAGAAGATGCTGAACCGTATAATGTGTCATTTCCTGTGCTGGTGATCGGCTGTGAGGGCGACCGTGTCCTGACCGCAGAAGCGTCCCGAAAGCTTGCCGAAAGATTAGCGTGCGCCTCCTATTTTTATGGGAATGAATACGGGCACGCCGTCTATGATGAAGCGCCCGATTACAAAGAACGTATCCTGACATTTTTTCATGCATAAATAAAAAAGTGCCGCAGCATTTGCACAGATACCCAATTCTGTGCGTGCTGCGGCTTTTTGAAATAAAATGTGCCTAGGGGGGAGGTTGGGATGAAAAGGAGATATGTGTGCTGCACGGAGGAAGTATGATTGGCGGCTTCCTCCGTGCGGAGGTTGAGAGGAGGTATGATCAGCCGATTGTAAAGGTCATGGTGATGGTACCTGTGTACACGCCGATACCTTTCACAGTAGCGGTTGCAGTACCCGGTTTCGAATTGTTCTTGTAGGTGACTTCAAAGTCAACGCCTTCCCAAAGAACTTTGCCCTTGGAAGTGGTCAATGTGATAGCAGGCTTGCGTGCCTGACCGGTATAGTTGACCTTGCGGGTTGCTTCTACAGTCGCATCTGTAAAGGTTGCCTTGTACTTGGTAATGTCGAGCGGTTCAATCGGATAGTCGAAACCAAGACAACCTGTGTAGTTGGGGGACATTGCGAAAATCGAACAGCCGAGGGAAGAAATGGTTGTCCAGTCATCATTGTAGTTGCAGTAGCCTCTGGGGTAGTAATCATCAGACGGGATTTCTACGCCCTGCTTATCATAGATGTGAATGATCGGTCTGAGTGCCTGCATGACATCAACATTCGGGTCATCAGGGTCGAGGTTGCTCTTTTCGAGCTTGTAGGTGCATTCGCTCAGATCCTGCGGGGTGATTTGGAACGTGAGAACCTTGGTACCGCTGATCAGTGTGCAGGAAGGCAGTGCGGTGACAACAGCAGTTGCAGTACCTGCATTCAGGTTGTTGCTGTATGTGACAGTGAAATCCTTGTCTTCTTGCAGGTATGTATTATTGCGTGTTTTCGGATCGTTTACAGTGATCGATACAGACGGCAGGTGGCTGTAATGGTCGTACTCAAAAGAAGTTTTGTACAGGGAAACAGAAGCCGTTTTGCCGGATGCAACTGTGAACGGGGTGAGGGTCTCTTTTTTGGTGTGACCGCAGCCCTTGCACTCATAGATCGCATAGCCGTTCTTGGTTTCGGTCGGTTCGACCAGTTCCTTGACCTGATACTTATGCTTTGTAGTGATGGTCACGCTCTTTTTCAGGCTCGGATTGTAAACAGGCGTAACGGTCATGGTGAAGGACACAGGCTCGTCACCGAACGAATTGACGGAATAAACCGGATGATTCTTAAAGGTCTTGCCTTCTACCAGAGTGAGGTTCTCGGCACCGCTGGTGATTTCCATGGTGTAGAGGTTATCTTCCGAGGGGATATTGCTCGGCGTGACATTCGTCGGGTTGTAGGAGAAAATCTGACCTGCATCCAGCGTCGTGGAGCTCGATACACCGTTCCAGTACATTCCGCCGTTTGCATCCTGATAATACGGCTGCAATTTGAAATCGGTCGGGGCAATGTGCTTCACTTTGTTGCCGCACTTTGTACAGGTCGTATAAACGACACCGTTTGCATCGGGAGCGCCGTCCAGCTTATAATTGTGGTCGGTGTGGCTGACGACCTTCTTGGTCTGTGTCGGGCTGTTGAGGTTGATGCTGTAGAATGTGACATCGGCATTTCTCCAGGTAGACCAGTACAGCATGGAACCGCTGACGATGGGTTCGCAGTCGGACATTTCGCCTTCCATGGTGTAGATCTTACTGGTGGTTGCGCCCTTGCCGTTCAGGAATACATAGTTCACATTGGAAGCCTGCTGCCATGAAAGCAGGAACTTATCGGTGCTGATCTGTGTGAGGTGCGGGTTATAGGCAGCGGGTTCGCCGTTTGCGTAATTCGTGATTTGGTAGGTGGTAACGGCGCTGTCTGCCAGATTATTGGTCGGAACAGCCGAAATCACGATGTTACGGGTATCTTTGTAACCCTCACCGGAGTAGCTGTAATAATTTCCGACGTAGGTGTTCCACTTGCTCTGATCAATGGTATTGTACGCAGTCAGATAGTGGGTGCTGCTCTTTTCGAAGCCGCCGACCGATACACCCGTATAGTTGACGTAGTACATACTGTTGCTGTAAGCACTGGGCAGCGGCGCATAGGTCGCCACATTGACCAGTGAGGTTTTCAGATTTGTATCGGTAATGAACTTGCCTGCGGTATAATCCGTGTTAAATTTTGCAAGGACGACCGAACGCGGGTAGCAGTCGCCGTGGTTCAGTGTTACGATATTCTTGCCGTCCAGCATGATGAACTGGTTGAACGAGTGGCTGACATAGCCCTTTGAAGAATTGCTGACTGCCGTAAGGGAGTCGGTGATCTTCATATTGGTCATGTCAAATTCGATCATGACATTTGCCTGATGGCCGCTGTACATTTCGTGGCAGGTATGTATCAGAAGGTATCTGCCGTTATCATCGCAGCGTGCAGATCCTGCATCGAACGGAATGGTCGTATTCACGCCTTTGAGCTGGTCATGTCCAAGCAGTTTCCAGTCCGTGGAATATTTTGCAACGTCATATACAGCAACGGTATTGCTGCATTGTGCATTATTCTGTCCGGATACAACATAATAGTATCCGTCAGTGCCCTTATAGAAAGCGCCGTATACAGGAAGCTGCATTGCAACGGTTTTCCGCGAAGTCAGCTTGAATGATTTGTCATAGTATTCGACCAGCAGCGAACCTTTCAAAGAAGATACCGCACCTTCCACGCGCATAAATGTACCATTCGAAAGCGCGACAAGGTTGGTAGCAACCGGCATTGCCGCATTCTTGGAACTTGAATCCAGACCATTCTGTCTGCCGATATCCGTACCGGAATAATAAGTACATTGCAGCGTATCGCCTGCGTTTGCCTGCATCAGAGAATCGGCATCTGTACCGATGATACCGCAGGTCATTGTTGCTGCCAATACGGCAGCCATCCATTTCATGTTCATAAAATCCTCCATTCTGATTCACTCTGATTAAATTTGTACGTTGACAGGGCAATCTGTCATGCGGGGAGGGAATGTATTTCCTGTCATGCACACTTCTTATTTTGCCCTATCAGTATTATAGCAAAGGAAAATAGAATTGGCAACATTTTTGGACAAGAGGGTATATTTCGTGACAACAGCCTTATTTCGCGGATAAGAAGTCCATTTTTGCGGACAAGATGCCACTGCGTGATACTAAGATGGCAAAATCGCGGATGAAATGCCAGACGGAAAGATGAAATGGCAGAAAAATGATGCAAGTGAAGGCATTGAATATCCAAAAATTTGTATAAATATGAAAATTTATGCAGAAAATTGCGATTTTATGTTGACATTTCAGGAATAATATGCGATAATGATTGCAATCTTATAAATGGAAGGAAGTGCATTCAAATGCCGCATAATATGGGACCGCAGCGTCCGAACATGGGGCCGGGTCGTCCGCCGCACGGTGCGCCGCATACGCCACAGCACATGGGCGGTTCACACAATCCGCCGCCGCCGCATCATGGTGGAGCGCACAATCCGCCGCCGCCACCGCATCATGGTGGATTCCACAATCCGCCGCCGCCATCGCATCATGGTGGGTTCCACAATCCGCCGCCGCCACCGCATCATTATCATCACAATCCGCCGCCACCGCCGCGTCCGCACCATCGCAATCCATACTCGAATGGTGAAGTACGGCACTGGAATAAATCCGATTATTGTATTGCATGGATGATAGCGGCATTTGTGTTTGCGGTACCGACATCGCGGTTGCTTCTGCATTATTTAGTACCTGATGGGCTGACGCTGTTTGGAAACAGCAATGGCAATGCTCTGATCGTGATAGTGATGATAGCGAGTCTGATTGGAGGATTTCTGATTGGCTCGGTCGTTGGTTCACTGAAGCGTGTGAAGGAGAGCATTGGGGAAGCGGTTGGAGATCGTCATGCGCGTGAGAATGAAACGGGACTGCCGTTGTTATTGATACTGATTGGAATTATTGTATATGTTGTATTGCGTACACAAGGGCTGACGCTATTCATGTAAAAGCATGAGAAAAGCGTGTTCCACACCCCATCATGAGGGGGTATGGGGGAACCCTATTAAGGGGTTCCCCCATGCAGTACCTGATTGAAAGATAAAGAGGCAAGAGATATGGTTTATACCGTTCTTTTGCCTCTCTTTATTTATGTTATGAACGACACGAGGGGAAACCCCTTCCTGATTAAATAGGACGAAAAGGGAGTTTCGCGCTCTGCGGTGCAGACTGCAAGCAGTCTGTTGGCGTCTGGGGGCGCTGCCCCTGGACTCTGCGATTTTTTGAAAAAATCGAGTAAAACTTTTATCTCGCTTCGCGTGCATAGCCGGATAGTTTCGGAGATTCTTTTCTTTTAGAATCCTCACGCAATAAGTTTCTTTCTATCAAGCGTTCTATAACAATTAAAAATAACGAAAGTTTATATTAAGTACCTTGACTTTCTAACATTCTTCTGATACAATATATTCAGACATCAGGAGAAACGAATCCCCTTCTCTTTGTTCCTGATTCACTCATTACTACAGGAGGTTTTTTATGCATCAAAATTTGCCCCGCCGTATTGCAGCAGCCGTGGCAGCTGTGGCGCTCCCACTCACTTCTGCGGCAGTCGTATACGCCGCTTCCAATGCCGAACTCTCTGCACAGTTCTGTGACGCTTTGCTCGGTCAATCCGAATTTACCGCCGAACAGGATATCGACGGCAATGGCAAAATCAATGCTGTTGATTTCGCGCTGATGAAGCGCTCCATGCTTCCTGCTTCCCCGAAACTGACCAATGAGGACGATACCCTGACATTTGTCGGGTGGATAAACAGGAATGATGAGCCACTGGCATCTTTGATTGAGGCTTATAACACTCCTAATGTGGTCACAGTGCAGCTGGGCGTAAATGTTTCTGAATATATGGATAATCTGAAATCCTATCTGGCAAGCGGTGAAGATGCGGATATTATCGAGATGGATTCATATTTTCAATGCAGAGTTTTGAATGATGACAATGTTGTGATGCCGCTTTCCGAAATCGGACTCGATGACAATGCATTCCGTGACTGCTATCAGTCCTCTCTGGGGAAATGCCGCGGCAATGACGGCAAGCTGCGTGCGATTCCGTATTACATTGCTCCCACAGGTTACGCTTACCGCAGCGATTTGGCTGAAAAATATCTCGGCATCACTTCTCCGGCAGAGATGCAGGCTGTGTTCTTCAACTGGGATTCCGCAGAAGCAACCGCCAAAGCACTTTCTAAAAACGGCATCACCATGTTTGCAAGTTCAGAGGATATTGTGTATACTGAATTGGGTATACACACGTTTGAATGGGTGAAAGACGGTAAATTGCAGAATCCCGACTACTTTAAAGAGATCATAGAGCGTTCCAAATATTGGTATGAACAGGGATATGTATGCTCGAATACAATGTGGTGCGATGAGTGGCGTGATGCAGCGCAGAACAACAAAGTGCTTGGAACTTTCGCTCCCTCTTGGTTTGTAGGAAATAATTATATGCTTGACAATATGGCAGGCGGCAGGGACTATGAAACAGGAAAACCAATGAAACCGGAAATCTATGGAAAATATGATTTCTGTGAGGGAATCGCATCAGGCTATTGGGGCGGAATCAATCTGAGTGTAGCTGCAACCTGCAATTCCAAGGCAATGGCTCATGATTTCATTGACTTTGCAGTTTGCAATGCAGATGCATTGAAAGGCAAGGAATGGAATGAGGGCTATATTCGCAATAACCGTACGGCAGTTGAACGCTGCATTGCGAATGGTACTGCACCGAAATTTTCTGTGGCGGTTGAAAGCGCCAATCCGCTGAAAACATATGCAGAATTTGCAGATAAAGTCGATGCCCGCTATGCAACAATGTATGATGAGGCGGTATGGGAAGAACTGCACACTGCCGTTTATGACTATACTGACGGAAATATGACATTGGAACAAGCCATGAACAGTTTTCAAAAGCAGGTTGCAGGCGTTTTGAATAATACACAGTAAATACGACACTTTTAACTGATTATCAAGGATGCGCTCCACAGATTTCATGCGGGGCGCATTTTTCTGCGGCGGGGCATTTGTACGGAAAATCAGGAAATTTGAAAGAAAGACTTGACATTTTGCGCAAAACGTCCTATAATGTACAAGGTTCATCTGCTGTATTTCCAAAGGAGTATCACATGAATTACAAAATCATCGACAAAGAACAGTATTACCGAAAAGGCGTTTTCCGCCATTTTTCTGAGGATTGCAAATGTTCCGTTTCCATGACCGCACGGATTGACGTGACGCTTCTGCGGGAACGCTCTGCGCAGTCACATACCAAATTCTATGTCAATTTCCTGTATCTGCTTGCAAAAGTGCTTAATTCGCGGGAAGACTACCGCATGGGTTACCTTTGGCAGACCGATACCTTGATTTGCTACGACCAGATGAACCCGACACAGTATATTTTCCATGAGGATACCGAAACCTGCACGCCTGTCTATACGACCTATTATCCCGACTATGCGCAGTTCTATCAGCATTGCATGGAGGACATCGCAAAAGCAAAGGAAACACGCGAATATGGTCTGGACAGCGCAAACCATCCCAATTGGTTCGATGCTTCGTATATTTCATGGGTTTCCTATGATGCACTGAATATCGAATTGCCTGACGGCTATTTGTTTTTCCCGCCGATTGTCAACTGGGGCAAGTACCGCGAAGAAAACGGAAAGTGGATGATGCCTGTGACGGTGCGGATGAATCATGCGATTGCGGACGGCTATCTGGTAGCGAAGGTCTTTCAGCTTCTGGAAGCAGAAATTGCCGCCTTTGAACCATGCCAAATTGATGAAATATAACAACCGTTTTATAAACGTAAAATTTTTTCTAAAAAATTTCAGTTTCCCTCTTGCAAAATGACGCAAAATCGGATATAATAGTATGTGAGGGGAGTGAGTCCCATATGAACCTGCATCGGGAGGACAATCCGTCTTTTTTGAATGATTATTTGACGTATTTGGACGTGATTCGTGGACGTGCGGAACGTACTGTGAATGAGTATTATCAGGATGTGACGCTCTTTTTGCGATGGCTCAACGGACAGAATCGGCATCTCAGTGAGGAAGATTCAAAAAATGCGAATCTGCGTGATATGACAGTGGATACCCTGAAAAATGTCACGGTGGCTTCTCTGTATGATTACATCCGTTATCTGCGCGATGAACGAGGAAATACACCGCGTTCGGTTGCCAGAAGAATCTGCGCAGTTCGCAGTTTGTTTCGTTATTTGACGAAAAATAGAGGCGTTTTGCAAACTGACCCCTGCCAGAATCTCGAAATGCCGACAGTCAAAAAAGCACTGCCGCACTTCATGACGCTGGAGGAAAGTCAGCGGATGCTCGAAACAGTGGAAGCGGAAGATACACCGGATGGGCTGCGGGACTACTGCATTATCACCCTGTTCCTGAACTGTGGTTTTCGTTTGAGCGAACTGGTCGGCATGAATGTCGGCGATGTGGACTTTTACAATCGGCAGATTCGGGTGCTTGGCAAAGGAAGCAAGGAACGGATCGTTTATCTCAACGATGCCTGTCTTGCGTCCATTACAGAGTATCTGGAAGCCAGAGAAAACCCGCCGCAGGAACCGCGGGCGCTTTTTCTGAGCCGTAATCATCGAAGGATCAGCAAACGGCGTGTCCAACAAATTGTTGAAAATGCGCTGAATGCCTCCGGACTCGGCGGCAAAGGACTCTCCACGCACAAGCTGCGGCATACCGCGGCAACCCTGATGTATCAGCACGCCCATGTGGATACACTGACACTGCGCGACATTCTTGGACATCAGTCGATTGCGACAACCGAAATCTACACACACCTTTCCAGTACGCAGCGTCAGGATGCCATTGACCGCAACCCGCTTGCGGGCGAACGGCGCACATCGCAGAAAATAAAGAAGAATAAAACGTAACGTGAGAATCCATGGAGGAATCTTATGGAAATGAAGCAAATTCTGGCAATTATTATCACCTGCGTGGCTGTCTGTGTTCTGATTGCCGTTATGAGACTGATCCGTGGGACTGACGAACAGCCTGAGGAGGGCAGCAGCCTGCCCACGATGTCAGCAATCACGCTCCCTACGACTACAGAAAGTTATTGGGACGAATTGCGCCGTCAGCAGGAAGCTGTCAATACCACGTCCACTGCCATAATAACGACAATGACGACCACGGTTGAGGGGCAGACGGCTGATGTGGAAACAGATGCATCGGGCAATCCGGTGACAACGCTCCGTCCGGAATCTGTGGAAAGTGGTCAGCAGACAGATGCTACAGTTCCTCCGGCAGGAGAAGTGCCTGTGTCAACAGCACCGACCACACCGTTGGTCATTTATGCCACCTGAAAAACGGAAGGAACACATTGCATGAATGTTTTGATGGTGGGAGATGTCGTTGGTGAGAACGGCTGTGCGTATTTGATGCGAGTGCTTCCGCAGCTTCGCAGAGAATACCGTGCAGATGCCGTTGTTGTCAATGGTGAAAATTCAGCAAACGGAAACGGTATTACCGCAGAATCAGCAGCAATGCTGTTTGATGCGGGCGCGGATGTGATTACAACGGGCAACCATTGCTTTCGCAGACGCTGCGAGTCTTTGTTCAGTGAGAATCCGCGCATTCTGCGGCCTGCGAATTATCCCGATGGCACAGCAGGCAGCGGCGTGGTCACGCTGGACTTCGGCAGGGAGCGTCTTGCGGTCATCAATTTGATGGGAACAGCGTTCATGGAACCGCTGGATAATCCGTTCTCGGTGATCGACCGTTTGTTGGAAACCGTGGAAACACGGTGTATTCTGGTAGATTTCCATGCAGAGGCAACCGCAGAAAAGCGCGCCATGGGATACTACCTTGCGGGTCGTGTTTCAGCGGTCATCGGCACGCACACCCATATTCAGACCGCCGATGAGGAGTTGATCGACGAAAAAACAGCCTATCTGACGGATGTCGGCATGGTCGGCGCAGCACGTTCTGTTTTGGGCGTGGATGTCGGGCAGGCAATCAAGAAACAGCGTTTTCATACACCCGTGACCTTTACGGAGGCGGCGGGGGACTGTGTTTTGGGAGCAGTTTGCATAACGATAGATAGCAAACTAGGCAATTCTACCAAAATTCAGCGTGTAAATATAAGGAAGATGACAAAATAACTTTTTTTCCTTGACATTTGAAGAAAAATATAGTATACTATAAACAGGGGATGTATGAAACAAAGAGCATACAATGTATCTACGATATTTTGTATGTCATCGCGCAAAACCTGTCACACTTATTTTTCAATCAGATTATGTTTGAATCGAAGGAGGTTCCCACAATGGAAGTATTGAAAGTATCATCTCATTCTGTACCGAATTCTGTTGCAGGTGCGATTGCGGGCGTGATCCGTGAACAGCATATTGTAGAGGTTCAGGCAGTCGGTGCAGGCGCTGCAAATCAGGCTATTAAGTCGATTGCAATTGCAAGAGGTTATCTGGCTCCCATCGGTATTGATTTGGTGTGTGTTCCCGCATTTGCGAGCATCGAAATTGATGGCGAAGAGAGAACAGCAATGAAGCTGATTTGCGAGCCTCGCTAATCAGAAAAAATGCAAAAAAGTCCGCAGCACTGTTGGGTCAGTGCTGCGGATTTCCTTTTTTACGGTAGAAAAGCGGTTTTGCCATGAGGACTGCCGCTTCATCAGGCGCTTGATAATAGTGTGGACGAAATCCATTCTGCGCAAAGCCCATGGATTCGTAAAGCGCACGAGCAGGGAAATTGCTTTCGCGGACTTCCAGAAAGCAAACGGCACAGCGGTCTTTGACCTTGTCCATCGCCGCATCCCAAAGCTGCCGCGCAATTCCCTGACGGCGAAAATGCGGTGAAACTGCCAGCGTATTGAGCGTCAATTCATCAAGAACAAAACTACAGTTCACAAATCCGATGACGGATTCACCAGCCAGACAGACCAGCGTGAATCCCATCGGATTTTCTAGTTCTCTTTGATAGATGCTTTCTGACCACGGCGTGGAAAAGCATTCTGCGGCAAGCAGTGCCACGCCGTGAACAGTATCAGAGGACATGGGGAGAATTGAAAAATCAGCCTTTGGCGGCATACCAGCTAGCTCCTTTCCCAACTTCTGCTTCCAGCGGGACGGAAAGTTTGCAGGCGTTCTCCATTTCTTCACGGAGAATCACTGCTGCTTTGTCCGCATCAGCATCGGGAACTTCGACAATCAGTTCGTCGTGGATTTGCAGAATCAGTTTTGCAGACGGTACTTCGTCCCGCAGCCGCTTCCAGACACGTACCATTGCTGCCTTGATGATATCAGCAGCCGTGCCTTGAATCGGTGTATTCATAGCAATTCGTTTTCCTGCCGCCTGCACGACTTTGTTCGATGCGCGCAGTTCGGGGACATAGCGTTTTCTATGAAACAGCGTGGTGACATAGCCGTTTTCGCGGGCAGCCTCAACCGTTTCGTCCATGAATTTGCGAATATTCGGGAAGGAATCGAGATAATCGGCAATATATTTTTCCGCCTGCTTGACGGAAACGCCAATGTCTTTCGAGAGGGAGAACGCACCAATGCCGTACAAAATGCCGAAATTGACGGCTTTTGCGGCGCTGCGCATCTCCTTGGAAACCATATCCTCCGGAACATGAAAGACCTGTGCGGCGGTCGTGCGGTGAATGTCGCGGTGTTCTGCGAAGGTGTCACGCATATTGGCGTCATCGCAGAAGTGTGCAACCAGCCGCAGTTCGATTTGGCTGTAATCGGCATCCAGCAGGGTGCAGCCTTCCTCGGCAATGAAAAATTTGCGCATTTCCATACCCAGTGGGGTACGGACAGGAATATTCTGCAAATTCGGTTCGATGGAGGAAATGCGTCCCGTGCGGGTTTCTGTCTGACGGTAACAGGTGTGGATTCTGCCATCAGGCGCAATGGTTTTCAGTAAGCCGTCAATATAGGTGGAGGCAAGTTTGGTGTGCTGACGGTACAGCAGGACGAGCGGCACGATTGGGTGCTTGTCCGTGAGGGATTCCAGCACTTCTGCATTTGTAGACCAGCCTGTTTTGGTTTTCTTGCCTGCGGGAAGGTGTAAATCTTCGAAAAGAATCACACCAAGCTGTTTTGGTGAGAGAATATTGAATTCTTTGCCTGCCAATGCATAGATTTGGTGCTGCAATTCCTGAATCTTTTCATCAAGCATTTTGCCGAAATCGTAGACACCGCTTGCATTGATACATACGCCGTGGTGTTCCATGCTTGCCAGCACTTCAATCAGCGGCATTTCGATGTCACGCAGCAGCGGTTCCATGCCCTGTGCGGTGACTTCTTTTTGTAAAGTCTGACAGAGTGCGGGCAGGGAAGCGATCTCTGCGAAATCGTCCAGTGCGGAAAAATAAGGCACACTCTGTGCAGCACAAAGGCGTTCGATTTGGTATTCGCTTTCGGAAGGATTCAGCAGATACGCACAAATTACGGCATCACAGCAGAGATTACGGAGCGTTTCGCCGCATTCCATGCAGTAACGATAGACAGGTTTTGCATCAAAGGTGCATTTGGGTGCGGGCGAGAAAAGGATGCTATCGATATCGGCGGCATCCGTGAAGCGTGTCACCTTGTCATTGATCGCAGCATAGAGGATGCCGTCACGGAACAGGAAGCAAAACGGTGTATCTGCTTGTAAAATCGTATGCAGCAGTTCATGGGATGCAGGAACAATTTCGGGTGTTGGCACGTTGATTTGCTGCGTTGTATCCGCAGGAAGGTTTTCTGCTTTTTCAACGTGAAGGCGTTCCATCAGTTTATAGAGTTCGAGTTTGGTAAGGAGGGCAGAAAGTGCGGCATCCTCGCGTGGTTTTTGCAGATAATCCGTAAAATCGGAAGAAATCGGTGCATCGGTGACGATGGTTGCGAGCCATTTGCTTTGTTTTGCGGCATCCGCACCTGCTTCCAGCTTTTTGCGGACGGAGGGGGTGAGCTTAGCGGCGTCAAGCTGTTCGTAGAGGGCTTCGATTGTGCCATATTGCTGAATCAGGGACATGGCAGTTTTCTCGCCGATGCCGGGGACGCCGGAAATGTTGTCGGAGCTGTCGCCCATGAGGGCTTTGAGGTCGATCAGGTGAACGGGTTCAAAGCCATATTCCTCCGAAAAACGTGTAGGTGTGTAGAAAATCGGTTCTTTATTTGTACACAGGCGTACAGAGACGCGGTCTGTGATGAGTTGTAAATTATCGCGGTCACCGGTCAGAAGGACGCATTCGTTGTCGGAATTGCGGCAAGCGGCGGCAAGGGTACCGAGGATGTCGTCTGCTTCCCAGCCTTCTGTGGTGAGGATGGTATAGCCGAGAGCGGTGAGGATATCTTGGGTGTAGGGGAGTTGCATGGCGAGTTCGGGGGGCATACCTTTGCGGTTTGCCTTATAGGAAGCGACAGCCTTATGGCGGAAAGTAGGTTCTTTGCGGTCGAATGCGATGACTGTAGAGGTGGGCTGAACTTCGTCGATGGCTTTCAGGAGAATATTGAAGAAGCCGTAGATGGCGTTGGTGAAAATGCCTTCGTGGTTTGTGAGGGGTTTGACGCCGTAATACGCACGATTCAGGATACTGTTTCCGTCAACGACCAATAGTTTCATAAAATCCTTCCTTTCGGTGGGGGTAAGGGGACACACAAATGTATTATAGCACGATTGAGACAAAAAGTCAATCTTTGCTGAAAAGAAAAAGCGAGTACAAATCCAGAGGAAATTGAACGCACATCCCGCACCCAATCAGGAGGATTCCAAAGGGAATCATTCCCTTTGGCGAAGTCCGGGGGCACTGCCCCTGGACTCTGCGATTTATTTAAAAAACGAGTAAAACTTTCATTTCGCTTCGCGTGCATAGCCATTTTGATTCGGAATCCTCATGAAAACGCCGCTTTGGAATTGTCATGATACGCAAATGCGGTTCTTTCCTTCTTTCTTTGCCCGATATAATAGCTGGTCTGCCGCATTCACAATTTGCATGGCTTCATCTTCATTCGAAATATCTTTCGGAAGGATACAAGGTGTCAGACCTCCACTCACCGTAATCTGTAATCCATCATGATTTTCCCATTTCTGCTGAGAAAATTGCTCCCGAATCAAATCCGTCTTCTGAAATGCTTGCTCGGCATTTGACGCCCGTACCAGAATGATGAATTCTTCACCACCATATCTTGACGCAAGTTCCTGCTGCGAACTGTCCGCCGCATTCATCAGAATCTCTCCGAATCTGCGCAGAACATCATCCCCAAACAAATGCCCGTATGTGTCATTGATGTTCTTGAAATTGTCAACATCAAATATCGCCAGATAATATTGCTCCCGCGCAGGAAGTACAATCTCAATCATGTACCGGAATAATTCACGGCGATTGAATAACCCTGTCAATGCATCAATCAAAGAAAGATGATTGACCTTTTCCAGCAGTTGCTCAACATTTCTGCGTTCCTCATTGTGCGCTTTCATGACATTGAGCTGAATGATGAGTATGGTGCTGCCTGTGATGGACAGCGTCAGTATCATGTCCTGAGAAGTATATGTCGGCGTCACCGGCGCAACCCATTGCGGATAAATCATGGATAAGGCGATTGTGAGAATCGCACTTGCACTTGATACGATTATGGCAACCGCTTGCCGCCACCCTTCCAGAATAAATGAACAGATGTAAATGGCACATAAAAAATAAAGTGGGATGCCACTATAAACACCACCACATACAAAATAAAGAATCGGTAGCGAAGCGGTACTGAATAGAATCGTGAGCCAGAAATAGCAGTGTTTATAGTGACCAAAACGATGTGCGATGAGCAATAGAATGATACTGCCGACTGCCGGGACAGCCGATAAAAGTGTTGCGGCGAGATTGAGGTTTTCCACCAGTGTTACGACGGCAGAGAAAATAGATGCAGCAGCCAGAGTGGAAAGAATCATCCAGAAGAGTTTGTCTTCCAGCGTTTTTTGTGATGAAATAAAGTGAAATATCTTTTTGAGCATCGAAAACACCTCCCGAATAAATCATATTCGTTATACATATTATATCATATGCAGTAACTAAAATCAATGAATAATTTATGAATTGTTGCTGAAAACTATATAACAATCTTTAAGAAATTGATAAGGCTCTTGCGAGTTTGGAAAGTGGTTGGGGAATCAGGGAGAAGGTCGTTTCAATCTGCTTGGCAAAGGTGTGGAAGGCTTCGGGACTGCCTGATTTGAATTCCAGTTCGACCTCCATGAAATCTTGTGTGATGCCGTTTCGTTGGAATGTGCCGCTGTCAAGCGCGAGTTCTGCGACGCAGGCGGCATTTTCCGTGCTGATTTCTAAGGTCATGGCATTCCGTACAAATGCAATCGTGCAAAGTGGAAGCAATGCATCAGGGGAAATTTTTGTGCAGATGTCCGCCGGCGCACCGACTTGCGGAAGCTTTTGCAGCCCTTCGGCGAGCGTTTCCGCTTCGGTTTCGTATTCTTCCCGAATGGCGAGTGCGCCTTCTTTTTTGCGCGTGATTTTCATGCAGCAAACGGAAGTCTGATTCTCACGGCGCAGACGGAGCGAACCGCCCAGATGTCGGAACAGCGCGTTTTCTGTGTCATAATAGACAGCTTGCATCTGGTATTGTTTTGTGTTTGTGCAGCAGTTTTGAATCAGACTGTGTTGTGCAACGGCATCGGGGCAGCAGTCTGAGGGGTATTGCCATTTGTATTCTTGCTCCATGTATGCAGCATCCTTTCAATAACAAAACGCACATGATATAAAGTTTATCATGTGCGTTTTATGTTTTAATTTAATTGTTCGTGCCTGCAACTTCCTGCATTTCTTTTGCAGAAGCGGCAACGCGGTTGACATCTTCCGGCTCGACAAAAGTCGGCACGACCTGATGCATTGCGGCTTTGATATCTGCGGCTTCGATCTGGTGCTTGCAGGCTTCGACTGCACCGCGCAGAATCGTCAGTTTATCCTCCACTGCCTGGCGGGAAAGCGGGGTATCTTTTTCAATGAAAATCATTTTGTTGTCGGTCTTGGAGCAATTTTCGCTCTGCATGAGAAGTTCTTCGTAGAGCTTTTCGCCCGGACGCAGACCGATTTCCTGAATGTCAATATGCTTGTACGGCACATAGCCCGACAGACGAATCATATTTTCAGCAAGTTCGATGATTTTAACAGGGCTGCCCATGTCAAGCACGAACAGTTCGCCTTTCTTCGCCATAGCACCTGCCTGCATGACAAGCTGGCTTGCTTCCGGAATGGTCATGAAGTAACGGATGACGCGCTTATCCGTAATGGTGACAGGGCCGCCGTTGCGAATCTGCTTCTTGAACAGGGGAATGACAGAGCCATTGGAGCCGAGGACGTTGCCGAAGCGGACAGCAGCGAAGTTGGTTTTGCTGTCTGTGCGGCACTGAATGACCATTTCGCACATTCTCTTGGAAGCGCCCATGATGTTGGTCGGGTTGACGGCTTTGTCGGTCGAAACGAGAATGAACTTCTCTGTGCCGTATTTTTCAGCCATATCTGCGGTATTATACGTACCGAGGACATTGTTCTTGATGGCTTCGCAATTGCTGTGTTCCATCAGCGGGACGTGCTTGTGGGCAGCCGCATGGAAAACGATGTCAGGATGATAAGCCGCAAAAATGCAGTCCAGACGGTCACGGTCGCGTACAGAACCGATCTCAACGGAGAGTTTCAGACGGTCACCATACATACGGATGAGTTCCTGCTGGATGTTGTAGGCATTATTTTCGTAGATATCGAGAATGATGAGGTGCGCGGGTTCGCATCTTGCGATCTGGCGGCAGAGTTCACTGCCGATCGAGCCGCCGCCGCCCGTGACGAGGATGGTTTTGTTGCTGTAATACTGGAATGCTTCCTGATTGTTGATGTTGAGGGGCTTGCGGAACAGGAGGTCTTCGATGGAGAATTCACGGATGGTGCGTTTTGTCGGGTCAACAGGGGAGCCGTCTGCTTCCACGCCGCCCAGCGGTGCATCATAGAGCTTGACCTTACAGCCGCTTGCACGGTAGAAATCGTAGATGCGGGAAGCTTCGGGGCTGCTTAAGTCTGCAATGGCAACAAAGATCTCTGCGACCTCTTCCTGCTGAATGACAGAGTAGACGCTGACATCGCCCGCATAGACCTTGAGACCTGCAACGGTACTGCCGATTTTGGAGGCATCGCGGTCGATGAAGAACAGCGGCTTGTAAATGGAGTTGGTATTGTTGAGCAAATCGTTGGCAAGGAGCGCACCGATCTGACCGGCACCGACGATCGCAACGCCGATACGCGGTTTATCGCCGAGTTTTGCGTTGTTGTGGTGCTTATAGAGAAGACGGTATGCAAAACGTGCCATCAATGCCGTGATGGCAGTACAGGAAAGAACGACCAGATAATGCCAGAAAGAAGTGTAGCATGAAAGGAGCGCACTGAATGCAAGCGAAATGACACCGCTGCAAATATCTGCGGAGAGCATACGGAAGTAGGCGTTTGTGTTGGTATAGCGCCAGATGGTGTTATATGCCTGAAACGTATAGCGGCAGACAAACAGTGACACGACCATGATAATGGAAGAAGCGTAGAATGCGCTCATTTCCATTGTCGGGAATGCTTCGGAATACTGTATCATCAGCAGATACAGCCCGTCCATGACCAGCAAAATGACCAAGTCAATGAGCATCAGAATGAACTTCCGCCCTTTTCCGAAATCAAATTTTGAACCCTGCATATCCATTCCTCATTTTCATTTATTTTTGACATTTGTACATATCAACTTATTGTAACATAGAAAAAAAGGTTTGTCAATCGAAAAATTTCTGCTGCCTGAAAAATGCAGTAAGATTGGCTGAAATTATCGCCGAATCAAAAATTAGCTCTTTACTTTTTATGAATAATGTGGTAAAATAGAAAAAACAAATAAGATAACAGGGGGCAGTCAATATGACAACGGAATACCCGTCACCGCAGGCGGTTTTTGCATTGTTTGCAGAAATCGCAAAGATTCCGCATGGTTCCGGCAACACCGCAGCACTCAGTCGTTATTGCGTTGATTTTGCATTGAAGCGGGGTTTATCTGCCGTGGCAGATGCAGAAGGCAATGTGGTCATTGAAAAACCTGCATCGAAAGGATATGAAACACGTCCGCGTGTCATTGTACAGGGACATCTGGATATGGTTTGCGCGAAGGATGAAACCAGCGCTATTGATTTCGAAAAAGAAGGCCTGCGGCTGAAATTCAGCAATGAATTTCTGGAGGCAGAGGGTACGACATTGGGTGCCGATGACGGCATTGCCGTTGCCTACGCGCTGGCATTGCTGGACGCAAAGGATATCCCGCACCCGCCACTGACCGTTTTGCTGACGGTAGATGAGGAAATCGGGATGCTGGGCGCGGCAGCGCTTTCCCCGAAGGCAATCAAAGGAAAATACCTGTTGAATCTGGATTCGGAAGAAGAAGGCAAGTTTATAGTAGGCTGTGCGGGCGGTGTCCGTGTGGAGGCTTCGCTGACACTGCGTCAGCGACCGACATTCGGCAAAGTAATGACGGTGACACTGGGAGGACTGCGCGGCGGTCATTCCGGCATGGAGATACACAAACCGCTGCTGAATGCCAATATCGGCATGATGCGTTTGCTGACGACAGCCGGTTCGGTACGCCTCAGCCGCTGGAACGGCGGCGAATTTGACAATGCCATTCCGACAGAATCTACGGCAGTTCTGATTTGTCGTTCGAGCGGAGAAATCGCGGAGATCCAGGAACGGATGAACGCAGAATTGGCAAAGCTGCGCATGGAATATCCGGAAGAACATGGTATGACGCTGGAAGTGGTCGAGTCGCCCAAAACGGCTGCATCGGTGCTGGAAAGCACAGAACTTGCGAAAATGCTTTCGCTTTTGTGGGAGATGCCGCATGGTGTCATCAAGAAAAATGAAAAAATGAAAATGCCGGACACTTCGCTGAATCTCGGTATTCTGCGAATGCAGGACGGAATCCTGAATCTTGATTATCTGGTGCGCAGCGGGATCAATGCGGAAAAAGATGCATTAACAGCACAGATGCATTCCATTATTGAACGCAATGGGGGTACCTGGCAGCAAAACGGCAATTATCCCGCATGGGAATATCAGCCCAATACTGAACTGGTGCAGACAGCCGCGCTTTGTTATGGTGCGCTGTTCCATGAAGCACCACAGGTAAAGGTCATCCATGCAGGGCTGGAATGCGGTGTGCTTGCTGCAAAGGTGCAGGGGATGGAATGTATTTCGTTCGGCCCTGAAATTCTGGAGATTCATACGCCGCGGGAACGGCTTTCCATTGCATCGGCGGAGAGAACATGGGGGCTGCTGCTGGAAATCCTGAAACATCTGGGCGAACCACAGGTTTGATGCAAAAACCGTTCTGATGCAGGAAGATACTGCATATGCTTTCTCAGGAGGGAGGCATTTGCATGACACTGCTGACGAATCTGACTGAACGATTGTGGACATGGCTTTTGCCGCTGTGTCTGACGGCGGCTGCCATTCGCTGCGGCATTGCACAGCGGTTTCAGCCGCTTTCCCATATGGGAAAAATGTTCCGCAGCACTTACGGCAGTCTGTTGACAGCACCCCATGACCGTTCACAGCGGGCACGGTTTGCAACGGCGCTTGCTGCTACGATGGGCACAGGCAACCTGATTGGTACGGCGGCGGCAATTGCTGTCGGCGGTGCAGGGGCGGTATTCTGGATGTGGATTTCCGCACTGCTTGGAATGCTGCTTGTTTACGCAGAAAATACGTTAGGAATACAATATCGGAAAAAGAATGCAGACGGTACATGGTATGGCGGTGCAGCCGCGTGCCTGCGGTACGGTTTGCATTCTCCGTTGTTAGCTGGGATTTTTGCGGGATGCTGTGCGCTGGCGGGGCTTGGCATGGGCAGTATGGCACAGGCGCAGGCAATGGCATCTGCGGCAGAAACGTTCGGCATTCCGCGTGCAGGGACGGGAATGATACTCTGTGCGGTTGGAGTGTGGATTTTGCGCGGCGGTGCGAAAACTGTTGGCAGCGTGACGGTTTGGCTGATGCCGCTTCTGTGCGGTTTTTACCTGCTGGGCTGCATGGTGCTGCTGGTGCTCCATTATGACAGGATTCCGCACGCATTTGCTTGCATTTTTTCGGAAGCATCTGGTTTTCGCGGTATGGCAGGCGGCTTTTGCGGCACTGTGTTTTTGCGGGGAATGTCCGTAGGACTGCGGCGCGGTATTTTTTCGAATGAAGCAGGACTTGGGACATCGTCGCTGCTGCATATGGATGCGGAAAAAGCGCAGGGAGAATGGGCAGCCGCAGAAGTATTTGCAGATACGCTGATTTGCTGTACGGCAACTGCACTGGTGATTCTGACATCGCCGCAGGAGATACAAAATGCGGATGGTGCAGCGATATTGCTTGCGGCATTTTCGGAAGGTTTTGGTGCATGGGCAGGATGGTTTCTGGCGCTGGCACTGCTGCTGTTTGCGTTTGCGACGTTTCTCGGCTGGTTTCCATGCGGGTGTGCGGCGGTGCAAATGCTGTTTCCGCGGGGCGGCAGAGGTGTGTATACGGCACTGTGGCTGCTGGCGGGATGGGCTGGCGCACTTGGCGGGGAAGCAGGCGTGCTGGCACTTTGCGATTTCTGCAATGCCTGCATGGCACTGCCGAATCTTTATGCGCTTTGCAGACTTGCCAAAACGGACATTATGATAAAAGGAGAGACAATGCATGAAAATTCCTGACGTGAAATCACTGGACGGCATACAGAAAGTTGTCAATGCCATCAATCTGATATTTTTTATTGCAGTATTTATCGGGCTGTATATGATCGTATTGCATTTTGTGCATAATATTCTGCTGCGGATTCTGGGATTTTTGGCGGTATATTTTGTGGACAGTATGCTGACGTACTGTGTCCTGAAGCCGCTGTCAGACCGTGCCGCGGCAGAAGTACGCCGCAGGAAGCATTAAGGCAACACCGCACAAAGCACGCCTAACGGCTTGGCGGCACATCTGCTTGCATATTTTCCGTCATCTTGCACAGAAATTCCTTGCTGGGCGTCATTTCTATACAATCTGACGAAAAATCTGACTGGTCAAACTCGTTTGACCATACGCATCCTATGCCACCAGCTCTGTGCGGTGTTGCCTTAAGCGACATGAACCGACATGAAAACAGATGAATATACATTGCGGGAACCTTGCGCATCTTTCCATTTTTTGGTATACTGGATGTTGGTCAAAAAAGAATCATCATGAACAGAAGCTCGAAAAAAGAAATAGGAGCAATAAGACATGAATGGAAAATCGTATATCCTCATTGGTGAGGATTCTGGAAGTGCGGCAACGATGCTGGCGGATGCTTTGGTACGGCAGGGGCGGCGCTGTTGCATTCGGCAGCAGAGTGCGGCTGCATTTCGGGAAGCGATTTCACAAGAGGAACCGAGTGCAATTATTTTGACAGTGGGTGAATTTTCGGCAGAGTGGTTTTCCTTGCTGAGTGGGACATTACAGCGGATGCACATACCGATTGCGGCGATTGTGCCGGAAGGTTTGCCGATGTTATATCGGCAGCTACGGTTGTTTGGGGTATCCATGTGTATTTCGCGGAATATGTCGCCGACAGAGATGGGGAGGATGCTTAGCACCTCTTTTTTCCCACAGACTGAGGCAGAGCCGACGCTTTTGCCTCAGAAGATACTGGAGAGCATAGCGATTTTGCTGCGGCGTTTTGGAATTGCAACGCATTTGCGCGGATATTTATATCTTCAGGAAGCGATTATGCGGGTATATGATGCACCTGTGCTGATACACTGCATGACGAGGGAGTTATATCCGATGGTAGCGGACAGTTTTGGGACGACTGCGACGCGGGTAGAGCGAGCGATACGTCATGCGATTGAGTTAGCGTGGGCGCAAGGCGGGGAAGCGGTACTGACGGAATATTTTGGCGGGATGCTTCCGACGCTGCATGGGAAGCCGACGAATTCGGAGTTGATTTCGATGATAGCGGATCATTTGCGGGTAGAGAACGGTTACACGGCGACGGTATACAGAAGGAAAGAATGACGTAATAGGGTGCAAAGGAGTATCTCCGTAACGATCCGGCTATGCACGCGAAGCGAAATTAAAGTTTTGAAGGGGTTTCCCCTCGTGTCGTACCTGACATAAATTAAGAGGCAAGAGAACTACGATTACCGGTTCTCTTGCCTCTTTGTCTTTCAATCGGGTACTGCATGGGGTACCCCTTAATAGGGTTCCCCCATACCCCCTCCTGATTATTTTTGACGAAAAAAAGGTGTTTCGCGCTCTGCGGTGCAGACTGCTTGCAGTCTGTTGGCGTCCAGGGGCGCTGCCTCTGGACTCTGCCAGAGGGAATCAATTCCCTCTGGACTCCTCAATAATAAGCACCATGTTCTTTAGGTCGGTACTCATATAGAAGATTCACAAGAGGTATCTGCCTGAATTCATCAACTTATCAAGCGCTATCTTAATAGTTTTCAGGCGGTAATTCATTGCTTGTTGTGATGATATCCTCAGAATCGAAAACAATGATCTGGATTTCAGGTGCGGCATATTCCATTAAATTTCACCTCCAAGCTGTTCGGCAGCCTGCCAGTATTCGTAAAGTGCTGCGCAGACGTTTTTGAGTTTTGTATCCTCTGTATTGGCAGCAACCGATTTCACATAGTTCATCGGGCTGTATACAATGGTGTAATCGCCGATTTTTGTTGTAATCTGTTTTCCGAGGTTCGCGGCTGAAACAGGTTCACAGTCGAGATACCAGCCGATATGATTCTCTTTCAGATTATATGTTTTTGCAAGAGAGTTGTCTGTCAGCTTGAAATAATGGCGGACAATGATTTCATTTTCAAGAAGCAGACTTGTGCCGTAATAGGTAATTCCGTCAGGTAATGAGCCGACACTTTTCTTATCCTCAATTTTTGAGCCGTCAACTTCACCAAGCGTACCATCAATGTCCTTATTCGCAAGATTTTCTGTATTATAGCCGAAATATTCCTGAGAATAACCGCCGTAATTGAGCATGCACTTCACGAATGTTTTGGTAGTTTCATCATAATCTCCGTTTAAAATTGCCTTTGCATAATCAATCACAGAATAGCTGTATTCAGCGTAGCTTTTGCTGTCTGCGGAAAGAATTTCGGCAGTAATCGTGGCAGTCATTTCCTTTGCTGCAACTCCGCAGGAAAATACAAAATACTGCTTTCCGCCTTCATTTGTTTTTACAGCTTCGCTTACAGGTGTGCTGATTTTTTTACCGTTCGGAAGTGTGAACTGCATTTTTACTGTCTCATCTTCCAGAACCTTTTCGTCAACATCACAATAGAAATTCACAATAATCTTTTCATCAATAT
>JAZUJW010000063.1:0-31721 GCA_045642925.1 Oscillospiraceae bacterium | reverse complement strand
AGCTTTACCATCGCCGCAATTGACGAGAATAATCAACCGGCAGAATTTACCAACTATGGTGAAGGCATTGATTTTGCTGCCCCCGGTGTGGATATTAACAGTGCGGATGCGTTCTCCAATGACGGTACGGTAATGATGAGCGGTACCAGTATGGCTACGCCGTTTGTGGCAGGTGTTTGTGCGGACATTCTTTCCGCAAATCCTGATTTGACCGTGGATGATGTGTATTCTTATCTTGTCACGAATGCAATCGACTATGGCGAAGAAGGTTTTGATACACAGTATGGTTGGGGTGCTGTAAACCTCCGCGATTTCAAATTTGAAAAGCAGCTTCTGGAAACTCCGAACTGTCATTATTTCTACGGAATAGCGGCGGATGGCATATCACAGCTGGCTGATGTATGCTTTGACGACATCGAAGGCGCAGATATCTACTACACGCTGGATGGCACAACGCCGTCTGCGGAAAACGGAATCAAGTATACTGGGCCGTTTGAAATTTCCCGTTCTATCTTTGTGCAGGCAATTGCTGTGAAGGATGGCATTTACAGCCATGTAACAAGCACGCAGATCCTGATTGAAGGCACTGATGTCGAGAAGCCGTTTATTGTAAAGGACGGTGTTCTGGAACGGTACTTAGGTGTTCAGTCTGAACTTGACCTGACAAAAATCGCTGAAACGGAAAACATCACCGAAATTGGCGCAAATGCGTTCAAGAACAATCAATTTATCAATACAGTCATCTGTCCTGATACGGTCGTGAAGATTGGCGATTCGGCTTTTGAAAACTGCTATTCGTTGCACAGTGTGAAAGCAGACAATGTCAAGGAAATCGGAAAAGCAGCTTTCAAATATTGTAGCTGTATGACGATATTTACCGGCTTCAAGAATCTGACTGTGATTCCTGACTATGCTTTCTACTACTGTGGAATCATCGCTTCTGTTGATAATCTGACAGAAGTTGGAAAGTATGGTCTGTCATCGGTTTGCTGTCTGGATGTTGCAAACGGTTTTGATTGCAGCAAGCTTCGCAAAATCGGCAGCCATGCATTCTCTTCTTCTGTATTGGGCAAGAATCTGGGCATGGACGATTGGGGCATCCCCATGTTCGAAGATGTCCAAAAAGCCGAAGCTGATTTTTCTGCTGTAGAAACATTTGATGACTATGCACTTGCAGATTCGAAGTTCACGAAAGTCATTCTGCCAAAGGATATGACCGAGATCCCGACCGGTCTGCTGGAGAATGCCTGGAGTTTAAAGGAACTTTCTGCACCGGCTGTTACCAGTGTTGGCGCAAAAGGTTTGGCTTTGAATACTTTTTCTCGTGCGGTTGATTACCATTTTGACAGTGTTAAGACCGATATCGACTTTGCAAATAAGTTGACACACGCAGGTGATTATGCATTTAGTGGCTTCTGCTTTGAGGATGGTATTTCCTTCAATGCACTGGAAGACGAAACGCTGGGAGGCTTCGATGGCGTTATCGGCGCAAGAATGTACTTCCCGACGATCAAATCTTTGCCGTGTGCTGAATTTCAGGGCAGATTGGGCTATTTCTTTGATGTGACGGCACTTTACTTTGAGAATGTCAAAACTGTTTCTGCGGATAGTATTGGTCCGATTGGTGCTGTCATTTTTGGCGATTCCCTGAAACACATTGAAGCGGATGCATTCTATGCTGGTGATCCAACTGTTATCGCCAGCAAGCCGAATCAAGAAATCGATTCCTTGCGGATCTCTTATGGCATTGATTGGAAGGAAACGCCTTCTGCATACGTAACGCAGTCGGAGGTTGAGATTTGGAATGACCAGTCCTTCGCTGTGACAGGTATTGTGCTTGGCTTCGATGAAGTCGGCAAGTGGTATCAGGTGGAAGGCGACAAGAGAACACCTGTGGAAACCGAGGGTAATCTCTTGACGGTAGACCAGCCTGCGCCCGGCAGATACCATTACATCTTTGCAATTGAGAAGGAAGATGGCACGGTCGTAGATGAAGTTCCTTGTGATATTACTGTCAAGGAATACACGCAGGAACCGATCAAGCTTGGCGAAACTACCGTTCTTGATTATACGACGACCGAGTATTTCACTGAAGACGGTGCTGCTGTCATTAAGCAGACATATCATGCGGATAAAGACCAGGTGCTTGGAATTATGACGCAGGATGCGAACGTGACGGTCGATACCGGATCTGAATATGACTTCTTCACTCCTGGGTTCGATGACTACGGAATTGCTTATAATTGTCTTTATGTAGAAGCCGGTCAGGATTATGTTTTCGAATTCGATAACAGGAGTTCTCTCGAATATGATGGTATGTTATTTTATTATCCATCTGATGTTGGCGCATATCGTATTGATGAGTTTGATGTCATGAATGGTGAAATACCTTCGGATGTGAATAGACCGCTTTCATTCAAGCCTTATTTGGACGAATTGAAATACGATGAAAATGGTCAGCTGATTCCGGATGAAAGACTCGTTATTGATTGCGACAGATATTCCGTTGATTACAAAGATATTTCGGATAGTCTGGCATCAGAACTCAAAGTATACTATAACAACAAACTTCTGAAGCTGAATGAAGATTATATCGTTGTTTCAAAGAATACAACGCAGAATGCCGTACTGTATGTTGTCGGTATCAACGGGTACTTCGGCATCCAGCCGTTTTACATGGAAGTGAATTGCGAACTGGAACTGGATAAACCGATTGAGAAACAGAATGTGAGCGAGACGTATTTCTTTACACCGGAAAAAGATGGCACATACTACATTGACTATTTGGTGCCGGATTCTGTATGGGAAGATATGGACAAAGTGACAGAAGTTTTGAATGAGCAATGGGGTTTCAGTATTCCTTATGGTTCGACTATCCAAGTGTATGAATATAGTGATGAAGATGGATTCGCTGGTAATACTTTGGCATGGAATCATTCTGTTGGCTTCGGCTGTTGTTCAAAAGTGGAGTTGAAAGCCAACCAGAAATATGCCATCGATGTTTCAACAGATCTGAAAGAAGTCGGTAATGTTGTGATTACCGAAAATGCAAATCAGATCGATCAATGTGAGCTTGTGTACGAAGAAACCTACAAAGAACTTGACGAAAATGGCGGCTTCCCGATAGCGTTCTTTAGTCCTGACGATGAGTTATTGCAGGAAGGCAAAGACTATTCTGTATACTATACCGGTTATTTGAATCATTTTCTTTCAGCTTTTGCTATCGTGAAGGGCGAAGGCGACTATATGGGCTCCAGAATAGTAATGGTTCAGCCTAGGTATGATGGGAACGAGGAAGAAATCGATCCGATCGATGCATGGTTCCCACCGGTTCATCTGGATGAAGAAATCGCACTCGGTCTTGAGAGTCAACAACCTCATCTGCACCTGGATGAAGCGGCAGAAATTTCCTTCAATCTGGTAGAAGGCCCTGAGAAATCGACAGTGCAGTTCTATCAGATCACCGGTGACTTTGATGCGCTGGAAATTGATGCCGTCGCAGTTGGTTCACCGATTTCGAATGGTCAGACCATTGTTCTGCCGAAGGGCGATTTTGTTGTTGTATGGAGTGCAGACGATTTCATTACCTTTACACTGCATCAGGAACGCACGATGATCAACGTTCCGATTGAAAACATTTCCTATAATGATACTTTGGTCTACAATGGTGAAGTACAATACCCGACCTTTACGATCACTCTGGATGGCAAAGAACTGGTTGAGGGTACTGATTTTGCAGTGGAATACGAAATGGCATCCAGGGGATGCGGCACTTATACCGCAACCGTTTCCGGTCTGAACGACTACGCACTTGCGTACATGGCTGAATACAGCATCATTCCTGACCTGACTGCTACCGAAAGTATGCCTGTTCTGACGGATGGTACGACAACTGTGGAGCTGAATGAAAAGCAACAGAATATCATCTATTCCTGGATTCCGACTGCATCGACTTATACACTGAGCAAGAATTATTACAAGAATGTTGTGTTTGAAGTGATGAACAAGAACGGCAGGATCGTGGAAACGATGGAAGGCGCCGACATGACAAACGTGACGATGAATGTTCTTGCTGGTCAGCAGTACTATCTGTTGGTTTACTTCTACAATGGCAATGCAACCGGTACGTTTGATTTTACACTGAAGAGCAACATGAAATCGCTGAAAGACTGCACCGCAACCTATACAAAATTCGTTCTGTTCGATGGCAATGAATTACAGTCCGATGTTGTGATCACAGACGGCGACAAAGTGCTGGAAGAAGGCAAAGACTACTATCTCTTCAGCGATGCAAATCTCAACGATATTGGCAGAGCGACATTTACTTACTATGGCATGGGCGACTACTACGGCAGACTGACGATCGAAAAAGTGGTTTATCGTAATCTGGATGTAGTAAATGAAGTACAACTCTGCACGCCGATAGAAGTTGGTTCCTTTTATGAGTTCGCGGCAATTCCGCAGTTTGGTATCCAGTATTTCTCCTTCACGAATGACAAGCATGTAACGGATAAGCTGGAAGTGAGTCTTGTTGCGTCAAGAGATCTGGCATCCATTTGGGAGAAGGAAATGTTTGAAGAAGAGTTCAATGTTGAAGTGCTGGATATTGACACCTATTCTTGCTGCATGCTTTGCTTCGATTCGAACGGTATCTTTATCACAGGCGGCAATGCAACAGAAGTATTGGAAGTTGCACCGAACGATACGGTTTATTTCATGATGATTCCGCGTACTGACAATTCGTATAGTCTGTTCGCTGATATGTATTTCAATGTCGATGAGTATGTACCGTATGCAGATGTTGTGATTGATGGCGCGACCTATCGTGTGAACCAATACGGTGCTACGCTCATGGCAATTGATCCGGAACAGACCGGCGTGACGATTGTTGATAATATTACCGCAACAGTGGAAGGTAAGGAAATTACTGTCCCTTGCAATGATGTTGATGATGATTTCCTTATGGACGAATTCTATGCCACAGTCAATCCGCGTCACATCTTCTATGTATCGGATAATTGTGAGATTGTTGACTACTTGTATGAAGTAGGATACATTGTCGCAACGAGCGGCTGTTCGAAAGTCAAGGGTGACTATGACAATGACGGTTATGTTCTGGAAGATGATGTGAAGATCCTGTTGCTCATGCTGACAGAAGGCAAGGGTCTGTACATTCCGGATGATATGGTAGATTCTTTTGATTACAATGGTGATGGCATCATGGATTATGAAGATGCTTATGCACTGTGTATTGAAGCCGCAGATGGTCTGGAACTCGACGACTGATTGCACACAACCAAAAACTGCACAGTGGAAACACTGTGCAGTTTTTGCATATATCCGTTCGCTGTATGATGGAGATGCGGATTCAAAAAAGAGAAGTCCAAAGGGAATATTCCTTTGGACTTCTTATGATTTGGTGGGTTCTGTTATTTTATGCTGTCGTATCTGCCGTTGTGTCTGCTGTGGTATCTGCCGACGTTTCTGCTGTTGTTTCTGTTGTCGTATCGGTGACAGGGTCAGATTCTGCGGCGGCTGTGGTTTCTGCCGTGCTGTCATAGATGATCGGAATGGAATTGCCGTCTGCATCGTAGAATGTCAGATTGTCAATGTAAAAATCGACCTGATTCTTTTGTGCCCAGCGCATGATTACCAGCGTTGTTCCTTCATCTGATGCATAATGCGCAGAGGGAAGCCGCGGCGATTTCGTTTCAAAATGAAAGTACGCTGTCGGATTGACCCAATCCTGAAATTCAAAATCATTCTGTGCCCATGTATCCTGAATCAGATTGCCTTCTTCATCCTTGACTTTTTCGCCGGCAATCACACCTGCAACTGTGCCGATGAAGTTTCCGACAACCAGCGAATCCGTTCCGTCATCATTATGCCAGACATCCAGCGCTTCACAGTCGAAATCAACACTCACATGGTCGATTTTGCTGACATTTTCAATACCCAGCAGTGCGGGCAGGTCAAAGACGAGCTTCGGGATATTGTATTCGCTCTTGTCGTTCTGATCGAGCACCTGTACGTGCAGTTTCTTATCGCCTGCATAGTCCACGACTTCCAGCTTGCAGTTGGATTCACCGTCTGTGAATTCTGCGCCGTTCATGCAGTGGCAGGTGTACAGTGAACCGTCCTCAAAGGTAATGGCATTCGTGTCGATCTCAGCGCGGACAACCTCTGTAGTGGTTGTGACTTCCGCAGTTGTTTCAACAGGCGGTGCAGTGGTTACTTCTGCGGAGGAACTTTCTTCGGCTTGTGAGGAGGAGTCTTCCGATTTTGCTTCACCGCATCCTGTCGTGACCGCCAGCAGGCAAAGTGCTGACAGTACAGCAGGGATCAGATATAATTTTTTCATATGATGTGATTCTCCTTTCAGAATGTACATAGAATTGCCCTCTGCATGACGCAAAGGGCAGTCAGTATTACAATGTCATATGCGAAATGCGGATGGATTTAAACCTTTTTGCAAGCAAAAATTGCTGCAACACCTGCAACGATCAATCCGCCGACTGCAAGACAGATACCGAGCATTGCACCTTGCCAGTCGGATTTTGTTTCCGCAGGAACTTCTTCTGTGCTGATTTCAGAATCCGATTTCGGCTCGTTGATCGTCAACACGGGAACATTATTGCCATGCTGTGCGTTGTCGGGGGGATTGCCGTTTGGCGTGTTCTGTGTTTCTTCGATTTCGGAATTTGCTGTCTGCACGTCAATTGCGTCATCGGTATTTTCCACTGCGCTGTCATCTGCGGCGGAGGATTCCGAAACATCGGTACTGGTGTCTTCTTCAATGGGCGTATCGGAATTTTCAGGTGTGTCTTCAGGAATTGCCACCGCACCCGATTCATCCGGAACGTGTGGTTTTTCTTCGGGCTGGGCAGGTTTGTCATCTTTCGGCGTTGGCTTATCCGGCGTGTCATGCTGCGGCGGGACAATTTTTGCGGGCGGTTCGGTCACAGGCTGTGCTTTGGGCTGCAATTCATTGCCGTTTGCATCCAGCACTTTCACTGTGCGGACGAGAAAGTTCGCCTGATTGTCATTATCCCAGTTCCATTCCGCAACAAACAGTTCGCAGCCTGTTTCATCCGCATCAAACAGCGGTGCGTCCAGAACCATCGTGATGGTGTTGCTCGCAATGTCATAAACCAGTGGACGACGTTCTTCCGGCATTCCGTATTCTTTCTGCTGCCATTCTCTGGTATCAGACTGCCAGCAGATGCCGCCGATGACAGTTTGACCTTCATGAGGTTTGCCGTCAATGAGAACGCGGACACCGTATACATCTGCGGGGGTATTGCCTTCGGGCAGAATGGATTCCAAGGGCACCATGTAGTGTCCGTCAGGGTGATTCGAATTGAGGATATCTGCGGACGCAGGAATGCTTAAGGCAGAAAAAGCTATGCCGCAAGCCGCCAGACTTGCGAAAACGGTTCTCAAATGCATACTTACCCCTCCATTTCTTTACGAAGTACCTTGATTTATTATAACAGACTTCTATTTAAAATACTATTCATAAACTAGACAAAAAGCAACTGTCATTTTTGTGCGTTTTTACCGCATTTTACAGTTGAAAAGCGGTGCTTTGTTGTTTATTGCGCTGTGATTGCATTTTCTTCCAAAATAGCAAGAATCTCCTTCATCAGTGCGACAGGTGCTTCCTTTGGTTTCAGGCGCACGGCGATAAAGTAAGGAATGTCACGGTCATTGAAGGCGATGCGGTCATAGTATTCAAGCATCAACTTCGAGAGTTGTTTGCCATTGGGGGCGGTGACATAGAAGAACAATGCGCCGCGTTTCTGAGAGATTTCCGTGACACCGAGCCGTGCAGCAGTATTGCGCAGCAGCACTGCGTCCAGCATACTCAGCAGGGATTTCGGCGGTTCTCCGAAGCGGTCGATGAGCTCATCTACCATGTCCATGCGGTCATCGGCAGTTTGAATCAATGCGACACGGCGGTAAATTTCCAGACGGGAAGTCATGCTGGAAATATAGGTTTCAGGGATGTGCGCTTCCATCTGAATGTCGATGGTGCATTGCGGTGGCGTGATGATGGGTTCGCCTTTTTCCTCTGCAATGGCTTCATTGAGCATTTTCAGGTACATTTCATAGCCGACCTGTTCCATTTGTCCATGCTGCTGTCCGCCGAGGATGCTGCCTGCGCCGCGGAGTTCGAGGTCACGCATTGCGATGCGGAAGCCGCTGCCGAATTGTGTAAATTCGCGCATAGCAGCAAGGCGCTTCTCGGCAATGTCGGTCAGTTCCCGATTGGCGGCATATGTGAAATACGCATAGGCACGGCGATTGCTTCGCCCGACTCTGCCGCGGAGCTGGTAAAGCTGTGAAAGCCCGAAGCGGTCGGACTGTTCGATAATCAGCGTATTGCAGTTCGGAATATCCACGCCTGTTTCGATGATGGTGGTGCAGACGAGAATGTCGATTTCATGTTCTACAAGCTGCCGCCAAGTTTCCGAGATTTCCTGTTCGGACATTTTACCATGGGCAAAGCCGATTTTTGCATCAGGGAGAGCTTTTTGCAGTTTTGCGGCACAGTGGATGATGGTTTCCACGCGGTTATGCAGATAATACACCTGACCGCCGCGCTTGAGTTCGCGCTGAATCGCCTGAACAATGAGTCCCTCATTGTATTCCAGCACAAAGCTTTGGACGGGGTAGCGGTCTTGCGGCGGTTCTTCGATGACACTCATGTCACGAATGCCCGAAAGTGCCATGTTCAGTGTGCGCGGAATCGGCGTAGCGGAGAGCGTCAGCATATCAATGCCGTGGAACATTTCCTTGAAGCGTTCCTTATGTGCGACACCGAAGCGCTGTTCCTCGTCAATGATGGCAAGACCGAGTGCGGCGAATTTGATATTTTTCTGGAGAAGCTTGTGCGTGCCGATGATGAGGTCAACCTTTCCGTTTGCAAGCTTTTCCATGATTTCCTTGGACTGTTTGGGCGTGCGGTAGCGAGACAGCAGTTCAATGTTGACGGGGACGGATTCAAAACGGCGCATGGCGGTTTCGTAGTGCTGGTTGGCGAGAACGGTCGTAGGTGCGAGAATAACGCACTGTTTGCCGGAAAGGATGCATTTCAGTGCGGCACGCAGAGCGACTTCCGTCTTGCCGAAGCCGACATCTCCGCAGAGGAGTCTGTCCATGGGGCGTTCACGCTCCATATCTGCCTTGATCTCTGCGATGGAGCGAAGCTGGTCATTCGTTTCCACGAACGGAAAACGGGATTCAAAATCGCGCTGAATGTCATCATCGGGGTCGAAGGAAATGCCCTTTGCCTGTTCACGGAGGGCATATAGACGAATGAGTTCGCCAGCCATGTCCTTGACCGCTTTTTTGACGTTGCTGCGTGTTTTCTGCCAATCATTCGAGGAAAGCTTATTCAGTTTCACATTGCCGTCATCATGTCCGCCGATGTAGCGCGATACGAGTTCAAGCTGTGTGACAGGCACGTAGAGTTCGTCCTTGCCTGCATACTGGATGGCGATGTAGTCTTTCGTCATGCCTTCCATTTCCATCTGCTGAATGCCCATGAATCTGCCGATGCCGTGGGAGGCGTGAACAACGAGGTCACCGGGGGAAATTTCAGAAAGGGCGCGGATTTCCTGTCCTTTCTTGAAGCGGCGTTTGCGCAGGACGGTGCTTTGCGTTTTGCTTTGCGCGATGCACGCAGTTTTGATGCGCGGGAAATCGAAGCCGCCCGAAAGACCGCTTTGCATCAGCAAAACCGTGCCTGCCTCACAGGTGGAATCTTCATTTGCAATGGAACAGCGGATGCCGCTTTTTTGCAGGTCTTCCTGTAAAATCGGGAGCGTTTTCTCCGTGCCGCCGCAGACCATGACGTGATATCCCTGTTTGCAGAGTTCCTGCAAGTCTTCGGTGAGAATGCGCGTACTGCCGCCCCATGGAGCATTTTGCGTTGCCTCCTCCGAGAGCATTTTGCGGAATTCGAATGTGCCCGTACTGCTGAGAAATGCGTTCATGCAGAGGAGCATATGCGACTGCGCTTTTGCGAGAACGGCAGAGGGTTCGAGGACGCATTCCGCAAGCTGACGGCAGAGCGTACCGTCATCGAGCATGAGTTTGACATCTTCTGCAAAGCGAAGCTGGGAATTGCGCATATTTTCAAGCATTGCGCCTGTTTCGCAGAATACGGTCACATCAAAGCCGTAATCAAACAGCGTTGCAGGCTGTTCGTACATCAGCATGAAATACTTGTCGTAGTTTTGCAGGGAAAGACCGCCGTCCAGCTTGTCGGCATCGGCAGTCAGCATGGCTTTGACGGCTTCTGCCTGTTTGCCGCGGACGACTTTCGCAAGCTGCCGAATGCGTTCAATGAGGGCGGCGCGGTCGGGGAGCGCTTCCATTGCAGGTGCGACTGCCACGGCATCGAGCTGTTCGGTACGGCGCTGTGTTTCAGGCTCAAACCACGTAATGGTGTCGATTTCATCGCCCCAGAATTCAATACGGACAGGCAGATCACTCTGCACAGGGAAAATGTCGAAAATCGAGCCGCGGATGGAATACTGACAAGCGGCATCGACCTGTTCACAGCGAACATAACCCATCGCGGAAAGGGATGCGGCGAGTGCAGAAATATCGTAGGTGCTGCCTGATTGTAGACGGAGCGTGCGTGCGGAAAGTACCTCACGCGGCATCGTGTACTGCATGGCAGCTTCGGCGGATGCGACCAGCACGCGGCAGCTTCCGTCCAGAAGCGCAGAGAGTGCCGCAATGCGAATTTGCTCGTATTCACGGGAGATTCCTGTGATTTCGGCAAAGTTCATTTCCTTGGAAGGGTAGGGGTAGGCGATGTGTGCGCCGAACATGAAGTTGATGTCTTCGCAGAGCATTCGTGCGGCGGCATCATCTGCGGCGACAGCCAAAATAGGCGCATCCTGCGAAATGGTAAGCAGAATCTGCGCCTTGTGGATTTGTGCAACGCCCGAGAGAGAAATCGGACTGATGTTTTTTTGAATGCAAGTGCGAATTTCCCGTACAGACGGGAGTTTTGCACATTGCTCACTGAAAAACTGCATGGATACGCCTCTTTTGTATGATGCATGAGATTCGGAGAATGGGCGGCGTTTGGATGCGCCGCCGTTCTTTTACGGAATTATTTTTGTTTGCCGCTGTTGAAGCGCGACATGGCGAGGTCGATTTTGCCTTCCATCATCATCGGAATCGCTTCCCCGACGGATTTGGCGGTCAGAGCGAGCGTGTTCAGTTCGTCAGGCGAAAATTGCGACAGAACCCAGTCTGCGAGCGGGTATTCGGGATGCGGTTTCTGTCCGATTCCGACGCGAATGCGTGGAAAAGTATCTGCACCCGAAAGATAGATGATATTTTTCATGCCGTTGTGACCGCCATCCGAACCTTTTTTGCGGATGCGGATGCCGCCCACAGGCAAATTGATATCGTCATAAATAATAATCACATTCTCAGGCGGAATATGATAAAATTGCATTGCCTCGTTGACTGCCTGTCCTGAAAGATTCATGAAGGTCTCAGGTTTCATCAGCAGGACGCGCACACCGTTGCAGGTGCCGTCCGCCAGATGCGCCTTGAACTGGTGCTTGGAAAATTTCGCACCGATTTGTTCTGCAAATGCGTCAATCATCATGAATCCCGTATTGTGGCGGGTGTTGGCGTACTGTGAGCCGATATTGCCGAGTCCTGCGATGAGAAATTGCGGCGGACCCATGGGTGCAGACTCTGCGCCCTCAATTTGCTTGAAGATGTCGAAGATGCCCATTGTACCTATCTTGCTTTCCAATTAAATTTTCTGATTATCAATATACTGTGCGTAAGGTGTAACCTGTTCGTCGTTTGCGAAATGTGAACGGAAGCCCTGTGCGCTGTTCATTTTGACGTTATCGCCGAGCGTGCAGTCTTCCAGAATGACGTTCGGGCCGATGACGCAGTTTGCGCCGATGACGGTTTTGCCGCGGAGAATGGTATTGGGTAAAATCTCTGTACCTGCGCCGATTTCGACATGACGTTCGATGATGATGCCGTCAGTGCAGCAGAAGCCGATGCCGTTGACCATGTGTTGATTGAGCACAGCCATTCTTGCGGCTTCGTTGAGTTTCAGCAGACCTTTGCGGTCGTTTGCGCCGAGAACGACGTCACCGTTTGCGGAACGGAAAGCGCCTGCACGCAGACCGTTTTGCAGGGCGATGGCGATGGTGTCGGTGAGGTAATATTCGTTCTGTGCGTTATTGTTTTTGATTTGACCCAGGAGGTCGATGAGGTCAGCGGTTTTGAACCAGTAGCAACCAGAGTTGATTTCCACGATTTTACGTTGTTCTTCGGTAGCATCTTTTTCTTCGACGATACCGGAGATGCCATTTTCGGTACGGAGGATTCTGCCGTAGCCGCGGGGCTCATCGACATTTGCGGTAATGACTGTAACAGCGTTGTTTTCGCTGATATGGAATGCGAGGGAATCGCGGATGGTATCGCTGTCGATGAAGGGGGCGTCGCCGCAGAGGATGAGGGTATTGCCGTTTTTGTCCTCATTCAGGAAGTCGGAAGCCATCATGACGGCGTGACCGGTGCCGAGGCGTTCCGACTGAAAGGCGGTGCGGCAGCGGTTGCCGAGGTAGGATTCGATTTGTTGGGACTCATAGCCTGTAATGACGCAGGTGCGTTCCAAATCGGCGTTTTCGCAAGCACTGAGAACCCATTCGAGCATAGGTTCGCCGAGAACTTTAAACATAGGCTTCGGCATGGGGGCTTTCATACGTTTGCCCTGACCGCCGGCCAGAATGACAGCTTGATTCATTGTCAGATACTCCTTTAAAGTGTTCAGTAGGTATAGGATACCCATAATATTCCATGGTACTATTTTCAGTATAGCAAATTTCAGTAGAAAAATCAAGTACTTGTGGGGTGAATTTACAATTATTTCAGAAATCGCAAAAAGGAGTTCAATTGGTTGCTCACCGTATGATTGAACTAAGCGGCTATGCACGCTCTAACGCTACGATGCCCGTGCGACATAATTTCTGTATCCCAAATTGCCGCATCAGCTCAATAAATGACTCCAGTTTCTGCGTTTCTCCCGTAATCTCAATACTGATGCATTCACTCGTGTAATCCAGTATCTTCGCGTGAAATATGCTCACAATATCCAGAATCTCCGGCCGCGTCTCCGCCGTTGACCGAATCTTCATCATCATCAGTTCCCGATACATACTGTTCTGCGGCGGCATTTCCAGTATCTCCGTCACATCTTCCAGCTTCTCCAACTGCCGCAGCATTTGCTCCCGGTCATGCTGATTGCCATGCGCTACAACCGTAATGCGCGAAAGGGTCGGCGATTCCGTTTCCCCGACCGCTAAGCTGTCAATGTTAAAGCCTCTGCGCGCAAACAATGCCGAAACTCTCGTCAATACGCCGAATTGGTTCGCTACAAGTATGCTGATAACATATCGTTCTGTCTGTTCTGTGTCCATGTGTTTTATTTCATTCCTTTCCCAATCGCGGATTCAGGATAATATTTTGCATATAATTCCAGCATTTTCCGTACCATGAATTTCGCATTTTTACCGCCCTCGATCATCGCACAAAATGCAATTTCAGGCTCGTCTGCGGGGGCATAGCCGATGACAAAACTGTCCGTTCCACGCGGCGACTGCGGCGTACCTGTTTTGATTGCGACCGGAAAGCCAAGGTCATGCAGCGAATAGCCCTTGTTTTGTGTCGCATTTGCCGCGCCAATCATTCCCTGACGGATGAACCAGTAGGTATCATCGTAATTATTTGGAATCGTAGCGGCAATCACAGGTTCGTGTTCACTGACTTTTTCGGTCATTGTGCTGTTCCAGATTGTCTGTACGAGATGCGGCTGATACCGCACGCCCTCATTTGCGATCGTGCTTGCCACAACTGCCATTTGCAGCGGGGTGACCTGTATTTCTGACTGACCGATAGCGGCTTGCGTGATTTCACCAACGTGCCACTCAATGCCGAGATTGTCAAAGGTTTCGGGGGAGGCGAGATATCCGCCGCGGTCGCCCGATTCGAGTCCCAGCGGACTGCCAAGGCCGTATAGCTGTTCATATTCCAACAGTCTGTCAATGCCCAGTTTCAAGCCGAGTTCGTAGAAGAAAATGTTGCATGAAACGGTCAATGCCTGTGAAACATTCACATCGTGGTGGCTGCCCGTGCAATGATACAATGTGTCGATGAATTTGTAATCCTGGCTGCAATAGAATGTTGACAAACCCGTAATCACGCCGCTTTCCAGACCAGCCGTTGCAGTGATGGTCTTGAAAGTCGAACCGGGGCGGTATAAGCCGTCCGTAGCACGGTTGACAAGCGGCTGATTCGGTGCATTGACCACAGCGTTGTAGTCTGCCAGATAGTCGTTGAGGTCATAGGTCGGTGCGGTTGCAAGCCCCAGTACGCCGTTGTCTTTGGTATCCAATACCGCGAATGCACCGCAGTAGGCATTGGGGCATTCGGGGTCAGTGTCGCGGAGTTTCTGACAGTAATCAGCAAGCAGTTTTTGCAGATCCTGCTGAAAACCGCTGTTGATGGTCAGTTGCATGGTCTGTCCGCCGATCGGCTCTTGTGTGACAGCAACAGAGGTCACATCGCCGTTTGTGACAGTGATTTGTTTTGTGCCGTTGTAGCCGCGAAGCTGCGCTTCAAATGCGCTTTCCAGACCGCTTTTGCCGACCAGATCGGAAAGCTCATAATCGTCATGACCGTTTTCCGAGAGGCTCTTGTATTCATCCTGCGAATAGATCGGGCCGACATAGCCGATCTCGTGCGGGATGACATTGCCCTGTTCAATCGTGCGGATGGCTTCTTCAACAATGTTTACACCTTTGAGCGAAAGCCGCATTTCCTTCAGGCGCGTGACAACGTCAATATCGACATCGTTTGCGAGGTAAAAGACGTTGGACATGGAGAAGCTTCTGACGAGCATTTCGTAGCGGATGCCTGCGATGATACGCTGTTCTTCCTGCGAATAGTCCGCCGAAATGTCATAGTCAGTCATCAAACCCTGCACGCAGTTCTCTGCGGTGGCGTAGTCGTTGACCTTGATATCGGATTTCAGCTTTTTGAGGACATCTTCATCTGCCGTGGTGAACGTATAGGGCGCAGATTTCGAAACGGGGAGCGAATCGTTCCATGTATAACCGGCAGCTTTGAGGATATTGACCACACGGAGGAGAATGTCGTTGCCTTCTGCGTGGTCTGCGGGAAAGTAGGCTTTTTCGATGATGAGATTATAGCCGATTTTATTCGAAACGATGGCTTTTCCGTTGCAGTCAACGATTTCGCCGCGGGTGGCGAGAAGTTTCTGCGAATAGACGGAAGTGTTGATGGGTTCAGCCGTTTTGCCATCTGCGTTCACGATCTGGAGCATCATCAGACGGTAGACGGCAAGCCCAGCGGCAGCGAAAATCAAAAGCAGCAGAAAGGTACTGCGGAGAAAATCTGAAATCTGACGGAAGATTTCTTTCATAGAATGCTCCTTTGCAATATGAAGAAAAAAGAGGAGTGCCGAAGGGAATCCACTCCCTCCGGACTCCTCCTGCGGATGTGTTACATAGCACCGAACATATCGCCGAGCGAGAGTTCCGTGTAGTCTTCCAGAAAATGTTCGTCCAGACGGATTTCGCGCTGTTCGCCTGTTTTCATGTTTTTGAGCTGTGCCTTCTGTTGTGCGAGTTCGTTCGAGCCGAGGACGATGAGGTAATCCGTGCCAAGCTTGTCCGCATACTTCATTTGTGCCTTGAAGGTACGGTTTGCGAGGTCATATTCTGCGCGGATGCCTGCTTCACGGAGTTTGAATGCAAGCTGCATGGCAGCGGGCTTTGCTTCCTCGTCCATTGGCGCGAAGTAGACATTGCAGTGATTGGGGTTCATGAATTCGCAGCCCTGATTTTCCATCGTCAGGATCAGGCGTTCCAGTCCCATGCCGAAGCCGAGGGCGGGGACTTTCTGTCCGCCAAGCTGTTCGATCAGACCGTCGTAGCGACCGCCTGCGGCAACAGTACCCTGTGCGCCGATATCGGTCGAGATGAATTCGAACACGGTTTTGGTATAGTAATCCAGACCGCGGACGATGTGCGGGTCGATGGTAAATTCGATGTTCATTTTCGTGAGGATCTCCTGCAATTTTGTAAAGTGCGCCTGACAATCCTCACAGAGATAGTCGAGAATCAGCGGAGCATCCTTTGCGATTTCGCCGCAGATCGGGCTTTTGCAGTCGAGAATGCGCATGGGGTTGCGGTCGAGGCGGCTCATGCAGGTCTCGCAGAGCTTGTCGGTGTATGCTGCAAAGTATTCTTTGAGTGCCTGCGTGTATTTTGCTCTGCATTCAGGGCATCCGATGCTGTTCAGGTGAAGGACGATGTTTTTCAGCCCTACGGTATCCAGAACGGTTTTGGCAAGCATGATGACTTCCGCATCTGCATATGGAGAAGAAGAACCCGCCATTTCCACGCCGAACTGGTGAAATTCACGCAGTCTGCCTGCCTGCGGGCGCTCGTGGCGGAAGCAGGAGAGGATGTAGAAAACCTTCTGCGGCAGTGCTTCGACCAGCATTCCGTTCTGGAGCATGGCGCGAATGGTGCCTGCCGTGCCTTCAGGACGCAGGGTGAAAACGGTTTCCTTTGCGGTCACAGAGTACATTTCCTTCTGCACCACGTCTGTTGTTTCACCGACAGAGCGCTGAAACAGTTCTGTGGCTTCGAAGGTCGGAATGCGGATTTCGGAGAAGCCGAATTTTTCCGCGGCTTCGCGTGCAACGGTTTCCACCGTTTTCCATTTGTGGATATTTTTTGGGATAACGTCCTCTGTGCCATTGGGACGGGTAATATATTTTGCCATAAAATCGTTCCTTTCGCGTATGGTCATGGATTCGTTTCAGATAAACAGAAAGATTGCCCCTTTTTGGCAAGGGGCAATCTATGGACTGTCAAAGGGATCACATCACAGGGTTGCCGATTTCGCGCCAATCCAAATCGCCGCGTTCAAGGGCAAGAATCAATGCCTCTGCGGTTGCGATATTGGTTGCAACGGGTACGTTGTGAACATCACAAAGACGCAGGAGGTTCATGTCGTTCGGTTCAGAAGCCTTCGGGTTGATGGGATCACGGAAGAACAGCAGCACGTCAATTTCATCGCAGGAGATGCGTGCGCAGATTTCCTGACCGCCGCCCTGTGAGCCGCTGAGGAAGCGCTTGATGTTCAAGCCTGTCGCTTCGGAAACTTGTTTTCCGGTTGTGCCTGTCGCGCAGAGTGTATGCCGCGAGAGGACAGCGCAGTATGCGGTACAGAACTGAATCATCAGCTCTTTTTTCGCATCATGTGCAATCAGAGCAATCGTCATAATAAGTCAATCCTTTCCATATATGAATTATATTTCATCTGTACTGCGCAAAGCGGAGCGCTTCCAGAAATGAGCGGAATATCAGTTGATCTTGACGGTCAGTGGTGCATTTTCTCCGCGGAGTCTGCGGGAAATGGCATCGAACGCGACAAGACTGGGTGCAGTGGAGGGGAGAGGTTCTCCCTTTCCTGTTGCGATGACGAGGTTAAAATCTTCGGGAATGACACCGATGAGCTGTACGCCGATGGTGTCGATAATTTCGTCGAGGTCGCGGACGAGTTTTTCGCCGATGGCTCTTTTGCTGACCTTGTTGATGACAAGGCGCTGACGGCGGTTGCCGCGGGAATAGAATTCATCGGACATCATCTGTGCATCGCGGACGCAGATGGGGTCAGGCGTTGTGACCACGAGAATGAGGTTTGCCTGTTCGACGATGTCGAAGACGTGGTTGTTGATGCCTGCGCCCGTGTCGATGATAATATAGTCATAATATTTACGGACAGAACGGCAGATTTCGATAATCTCATCCACAGTCACAGTCTGGAAGGGGTTTTTCGGTGCGCAGAGAACAAAGAGATTGCTTGCCATCGGTACGCGGGTGACGGCATCGAGTGCGGCGACCTTGCCTTCCAGCACATCGCTGAGGTCATATTTGATCTGATTTGTCATGCCGAAGATGATGTCGATACAGCGCAGACCGAAATCCAACTCAATAATGAGTGTGCGGCTGCCTTGTTTTGCGAGGGTATAACCGATTCCCGCACAGATGGAAGATTTGCCTGTACCGCCTTTTCCTGACGTAACAGCAATGGTTTTGGACATATGAAAGCTCCTTCCTGTCAGCAGCATTCCCAAAACTGCTGTGGGCAGCCGAATGCGGTGTCACGGTGGAGGGAGGGGGACGCATTCCTTTCAGCCCATCAAAATGTTCTGTGATGCAATACAAAATAAAGATACTGATAACATACCATATAATATTATACCACAAATATCCGATTTGTCAAATCCCTTTTTCAAAAAAATCGAAAGATTGTAAGGATTGCTTGTTTTTGATTGTCTGATTTGTGCAAGATGCCATTGAAGATGAATGAAAAAGTGAGAGTATCTGGTGATTTGACGAATTATTACGTTGTTGCGTTTGTTGTGGCAGTGACATCAACGGTCGTGGTTTCGGAAGGTTCTGCAATTTTAATGGAGGCAAGTGCCATATTGAAAACATTGCGGTAGCCGATGAAATGCTCGTCAAAGCTTTTACAGGTCACAGCGTATGCGTTATTGTCTATCATGAACAGAACCACGAGTGCGTGCATGGTCTGTGTGCGTTCTTCAGCGGGAATGTCGTAAGTGAATTCCAGCAAAAAGGCAGGGCGGCTGTTAATGACTTCTTCACTTTCCGAGAGCAGTGTGTAATTGACCGCAGTCTCCTGATAGATTTTTTTTGCGTTTTCCTTATATTCATCCAGACGGATGCCCTGAATGATCTGCGGCTCTTTGTCCACCAGGATGGTTGCGTCATCACGCGCATAAAATTTGTTACAATACTGGGATGAGCGTTCCGAAAATCCTGTCGGGATGTTGATGGTCACTTCTTCCGGATATGTGGAAGGAATGATCATAATGGAAGATTCGTCAGCAGGAGCGGTTGTTTCGGTACTGCTTTCATCGGGCTTTTCCAGCAGTTTGATATTGCATCCGGAAAGGCATACACTGAGCAGCGCAGTGGAAATCAGAGCCATTTTAGTGAAGATACGCATAAAAACCTCCAAAAAAATAAGGGAAACAGAAAGCCGATGCGAAATCAAAGCCCGCATCGGCTCCGAGATGACCAGACCTGTAAGCCGGGTTCTGTCGGGTGCAGTCATTTATCTAGCCGATTCGTCGCCGAATCGATCAAGCCGCCTTTGTGCATCATCCGCCGAGCAGACGTTATGATGATACACACCAATCAGCGTTGCATCAGGTAGGGTTTACATAGCAGCATCCTCTCGGATGCTCTGGTGGGCTCTTACCCCACCTTTCCACCATCACACGAAAACACGAAGTTTTCATGCAGAATCTCTCTGTTGCACTGGCCCTGAAGTCACCTTCGGCTGCCGTTAGCAGCTGCCCTGCTCTATGATGCCCGGACTTTCCTCGTCAGCCTGAAAATAGCTGCCGCGACTGCACAGTCTGCTCACTTTAACTATTGTATCACAATGAAAAGAATTTGTCAAGAAGTGCGGTGGGAAAAAGCGGACATTCCGGTGCAGTTTATGGCGCAAATTAATGAAAATATGGCAAAATCTTTAAAACGGCGATAGTAATTCTTCGTAAAAAAGCAGAGAAACTACTTGACAAATTGTGTAATACATACTATAATGAAACTGGAGTAGATTTCGTTATTTTAAAATGGATCTATCAATATGATAAACCAATTCTGTCTGTACCGATTTAGAGAAGGAGGCAGATGCTATGAGCAAAAAAAGAAAAAAGGTCGATAATTCCGGGCCGATTTTGATTGCGTATATCATTGTGATTTTTGCAATTGCATTGATTGTATATTATTCTCCTGTGATATTGACGCCACAGAATCAGCAGAAGCCGAGAAGTGCAGAAACTACTACGACAACTGCTGAGAATTCCAATGTTCTGATGACAGAACTGACGGCGATGACATATCGAACGACAACTGTGCAGACGGTGGCGACGACTGTGACTACAGAAAGCGAGACGACGGAAGCGACGATGCCGACAACGGAAGCCACGACGATTCTCGTGACGGAACCGATCGTGTCGGAAGAACCGGTCATTACGGCGCCGCCGGTTGTGCCGCCGGTCGTACCACAGACGACTGTGACGGTTCCGCCTGAGATTTTCTATGGCACGGAGGAAGATTACCGTCCGCTGCTGACAGATTTTTATAAATATCTGAAGCATGATTCTCAGACATTTGATGCTGAATTTGTGTATGATTATGGGTGGAATGGGCGTTATGGGATAAAATCCGACCTGTACAATACTGGATATTATTTGTATGACATCAACAAGGATGGAATTAATGAGTGTATTATCGCGGATATTGAGAATGAGGAGCAGGCATTTGCGGTATACACCATCAATAATGGGACATATCCGTTGATTGGGGCATCCGTGCAGAGCGAGAATTTTTTGTATAGTATTTATGTATATACGGATGGTGTTGTGCAGCGGAGTACGTGGTTTTCGCAGGAGAACTGGCGGATTGTGAACAGTGCGCCTGTGAATGCAGATCCGCCGTTGGGGACAAAGATGGAATTTCAATATTTGCTGCATCCATTTTATTTGTATCAGTGATATTGATTGAGAAGTTCAGCGGGAATGGAAAGCGCATCCAGCGCCCAATGATGAGGATTCCAAAGGGAATCATTCCCCTTGGCAGAGTCCTGGGGCAGCGCCCCCGGACGCAAACAGACTGCAAGCAGTCTGCGAAATTCCTCAAATTTCGTTCAACTAATCAGGAGGGGTTCCCCATGCAGTTCCCGTTATAAAGTCAAAGAGGCAAGAGATATGGTTTAAACCGTTCTCTTGCCTCTCTTTATTTATGTTAGGGCACCACCAGCTCTGTGCGGTGTTGCCTATAATTTCGCTTCGCGTGCATAGACGGATCGTGACGGAAGGATTCCCTTTGGAATCCTCATGATATTAGCTGCGTGTATTTTCTAACGCTCGCTTCCATGCTCTCTGCTGCCCATAACACAGGCGCCGCCTTCAGCATCGTCAGCGGAAATATCCGCATCGGAAATGTCATGAAACGCCGCCAGATTATATGCCGCGTTTCTCCCTTCGTTACCCGAAATGCCGTCCAAAGAATCTCCCTGATTCTTATATGCGGCTCTCTCAGGTAGATCATCGGTAAAACGGCATCCATTGCCCGCGCCCGCATCGGCAGCGCTGCCAGTATCCCACTCCCCATCACCAGATGCACCCCAATTCCCATAACCCATGTGCCATCCTCACAGTACGGCATTGCCTCCAATACCTTCCACCCCGCCCAAAACATCACCGCCATCGGAATGCAGGATACAAGAAAAATAACTGTCATGCTGAGTTTTGTCAGCCACCAGCGCCGCCATACCCAGATTTTCCCGCTGCATCGCAAAAAACCACGGTCGCATTCATCCAGTATCCCCAGTTTGCTCCCAAGCAATTGAAAACATTCCGCCTCTATCGGCGCAAGCATCGCCGTTTCCAGCAGAATGCAGAAGAACGCATTCTCTCCCATGCCCAGAAACCCTGCCACAGCCCATCCCGCCAGCCGCAGCGCGTAGACAGCCGCAGCCCAGACCGCTGCCGTTCCCGCAAAAGGTTCGATACACTGCTTTGCACATTTCCATGTCATATGCCGCTTTTTCATGAAATGTAGTCCTCCAGAATGCGCCGCAAATCTGCCGCCGTGTCAATTTGCAGCCCATATTCCAACACGATGCGGTCATAATCGGGAAACCATCCCGCCGATACATGATAGGTTTCAAACGGCACACTGCTTCCAAGTGCATAAACGGACAGCGTGTCCTCCGAAAGCTTCAGTAAATACGGCGCTTCCGGCATCTTATGTGCCGTTAGCGCCTGCGTTGTGACCTCTGTTGCGGCGGCGATGGTCTGTGCTTCCACTGCCGCGTTGACAGGCGTCAGCGCCTCTGTTTCTGTGTCGTCCGAAATCGCTGTGAAACCTTGTATTGCTTTGGTGATACCGTAAATGCTTCCAAGCAGCAAAGTGCCTGCGGTCAATATGGCTATTGTTGTCCAGAACAGGTTGATTTGTTTCATACCGACAGCCTCCTTTTCTTTGAATCACCAAAAGTATGGCACATTTTCAGCCGAAATATTCCAAATACAACAAAACGATTACAATTTCCGAAAAGCACTTAACATTTTTCTTTTTTTATGGTATAATGAACTCTGTAGTTCCATTGTCGGCTTTGACCTGCAATGATACATCGAAATTGCGTTTCTGAAGGGAGTCTTTTTGTTATGAGTTCAGAAAAGAAAATGAATGAAAAGCCAACGTCTGCAAAGAAAAAGACCAAACGTGCCAAGGAAAAGAAACCCCAGTATCAGGCACCGCTGATTGTTCGATTCTTTCGGACGGTCGGTTCTGTCATTCTGACAACGCTTCTTTCTTTCCTGCTTTTTTTCAGTGTGACGGGCATCATCTGCGGCATCGCGGCGACAACTTACGTTGTCGATTACATGGAGGCAACGACTTCGGTCAGCATCCAGGAATTGACGACCAGCTATTCTACGCATATTTACGTTACAAATGCGGAAGGCGAAGAAGAAGTCGTCTATACTGCCGATAATGAGATTCAGCGTATTCCTGTGGAGATCGAAGATGTTCCGCAGCACGTTCGTAATGCATTTGTGTACGCAGAAGACGAGCGTTTCTATTCGCACGAAGGCGTGGACTACAAACGTACCGCCGCTTCCTTTGCGAATATGCTGTTCAACTTCTGGAATACCGACCAGGGTGGTTCTACCATCACCCAGCAGCTTGTCAAAAACCTGACGGGCGATAATGAAAAATCTCCGCAGCGTAAAATTCGTGAAATTTTCCGTGCGATGCAGCTCGAAAAATCTTACAGCAAAGACGAAATCCTGATCACTTACCTGAACTATATCGGCTTCGGCGGCGCGGCAAACGGCGTTGAGCTGGGCGCAAACAAATATTTCGGCAAAAGCGTCGGCGACCTGACGATTGCAGAAGCTGCCTGCCTTGCAGCCATTCCGCAGAGCCCTGAAATCAACAACCCTTTTGCAGGTGAATACGAAAAAGCAAAGAATGAAGTGACTAATACTTTGTATTACACCGATAATTTTATCAATACGGGCAGAGAAGCGAACCGCAAACGTATGGAATATATTCTCGGTCAGATGTACGGCAACGGTGCAATCACTTACGACGAATATCAGGCAGCACTGAATGAACACCTCATTTTCACCGATACCGAAGAATACAAACAGCTCCATCCGGAACTCTTTGAGGAAGAAGACGGCTCTGAGAAAACCGCTGCCGAAAAAGGTACAGATACTTCGTGGGTCATTGACGAGGCGCTCCGTGAATTCGCAGGATTCCTGATGGAAGAACGCGGCTATTCGATGGAACGTGCGCTGACTGTCATTCGGACAGGCGGCTATCAGATCCATACCACTGTCAATTCCGAAATGCAGGCTTATGTGGAAGACCGTTTCTCCAGTCTGGACAACCTCCTCTGGGGTATGACCAATTCCGCACGTACTTTCTACCGCCGCGATCTGGACGGTGACGGACAGTATACCGACGAAGAAGGCATGAACCTCGAATGCGGCTTTACTGCCATTGATTATTCGGGCAATATTCTCTGCACAGTCGGTAAGATCGGCGGTCACACCGACCCGCTCGGCATCAGCTACGCTTCGACCGAAAAACAGCAGCCCGGTTCTGCGATCAAGCCTGTCACGACTTACGGTTATGCGCTTGAGAATGACTTTATCGCTTATGCGACCAAAGTTCTTGACTATCCTGTTTATAAATTCCCGGACGAGAAAACCGGCAAAGAAAAACTCTGGCCGACAAACTATTCCGAAAGCAATGACGTTGTCGCGTTCAGTAACGCCATCATTACTGTGGAACTTGCCATCCAGAAATCCTATAACACGATTCCTGCACTGCTTTGCAAAACCTACGGCTTGCAGAACATTTTCCTCTTTGCGACCGATAAGCTCGGTCTGGAACTCGATGGTAAAGACGATGACGGCCCTGCACCGCTTGCCGTGGGCGGTCTGACCTGGGGTGTCACGGTGGAAGACCTTGTCAACGCATACATGGTGTACGGCAACGGCGGCTACTTCTCTGATGCCCACATCATCAGCCGTGTCGAAGGTTCCGAAGGCAATATCTGCTATTCGGGCGGCGAGGACTATGCACAGGTCATCGGCGCAGATACCTCTTATATCATGAATAAACTTCTGCAAAACGTTGTCCAGAACGGTACCGGTGCGCGTGGTAAGATCGTAGATAACATGGGCAGACGTGTACCGATCGCCGGCAAAACAGGTACATCCTCTGACTGGTTCGATAAACTGTTTGTCGGTCTGAACCCTGATTTCGTCAGCGGTATCTGGATCGGCTACCCTGAAAACAAGCGTATCCAGAACTACAGTGTACTGGATGCTTCCGCGATCTGGAAGAACGTCATCGGTCAGTGGATTTCCAACCATTATCAGGGCAATGATTTCCCTGAATGCGAAGGCATCGTTGCAGCGCATTACTGCACCGACACCGGAAAGATCGCAACCGCAGCCTGCCCCAAGAGTGCGACAATGGGTTATTGGAAATCGACCAATGCACCATATTGCGACGGCAGAATGAATACCCTTGCCCCTGTACCGGAGAGTTGATGAGATGAGTGAACAAACTGCAAATACGCCCGCATCCTATTTTCGGATGTGCTGTCCGTGTCATTTCGGACTGGAGAGCGTACTGAAATTTGAACTGGTGCGTCTGGGTGCGGCAGATATTGCCGCCTCGGACGGCAGAGTGTGTTTTTCCGGCGACTGGACAATGCTGGCGGCAGCAAACATTGAATTGACCGTTGCCGACAGAGTGCTGATCGAACTGGGAAGCTTTTCGGTCAAGCAGCAGCGTGGAAAAACCGCATTTGACCCCTTGTTTGACGGCGTGGCGGCACTCCCGCTGGAACGCTTCATCGGCAAAGACGATGCGTTTCCCGTAAAAGGCAGTTCCCTGAATTCGGCACTGCACAGTGTTCCGACCTGTCAGGCAATTGTGAAAAAAGCCGCAGTACAGCGGCTGCAAAAAGCATATCATACGGCAACGCTTTCGGAAACGGGAGCGCTGCATCAGTTACAGTTCCAGATTCGGAATGATTTCTGCACCTTGTATCTGGATACATCCGGCTGGCAGCTTCATAAGCGCGGCTGGCGGCAGCTTGCAGGTGCGGCACCGATTCGGGAAACGCTTGCAGCAGGCATTCTGGACTTGTCGCGTGTACGTCCTGATACACAGTTTTGCGACCCGTTCTGCGGCAGCGGTACGTTCCTGATCGAAGCGGCGACCCGTGCAATGCACATGGCACCCGGACTGCACCGCAGATATGCGGCAGAGAAATGGGAACAGATGCCGAAAAGCGCATGGTTTGATGCGCGGGAAGCGGCACGGGCAAAAATTCGCAGAGATGTGGATTTCCGCGCTGTCGGATACGATATCGACCCGCAGGCAGTGGCACTTGCGCAGGAAAATGCGCGGAAAGCAGGCGTTGCGGAGAAGATCACGGTCTTGCAGGGCGATGTGAAAGATTTGCAGGTGCGTGCAGAACAACTGATCGTCTGCAATCCCCCCTATGGTGAGCGCCTGCTGGACATTGAAGCGGCACGCGAACTTTATCGCGTCATGGGCAAGGTCTTTCCGCAGGAAAATGCGGTCAGCGTCATTTCGCCCGACCAGACATTTGAACAGTGCTTTGGCAGAAAAGCCAACAAGCGCCGTAAACTTTATAATGGTATGATGCAGTGCAACCTGTATCAGTATCGCAAGGAAAAGTAAATAGAAAGGATGATTTTTATGCTGACTCCGAATTTATCCGTCAATGCGGACGGTCATTTGACATTCGGTGGTGCGGACTGTGTTTCCCTTGCAGAGCAGTATCAGACACCGCTGTATGTGATGGATGAAAATACGATTCGACAGAACTGCCGCGGCTACCGTGATGCCCTGATGTCCGATTATGACGGAAAGGGCTTGATTTGCTTTGCAAGTAAGGCATTTTCCTGCAAAGAGATCTATCGCATCGTCAACAGCGAAGGGCTTGGCACAGATGTCGTGTCGGGCGGTGAACTGTATACCGCATTGCAGGCAGGTATGCCCGCAAAGAATATCGTTTTCCACGGCAACAGCAAGTCAAACAGCGAACTGGAATTTGCAGTCAAGGCAGAGGTCGGCAGAATCGTCTGCGACAATCTCCCTGAACTTGCCCGCCTGAACCGCATTGCGGCGACTTATGGCAAAACAGTCAATGTCATGCTCCGCATCAAGCCGGGCATTGATGCACATACGCATAATTTCATTCAGACAGGACAAATCGACAGCAAGTTCGGCTTTGCGCTGGAAACAGGCGAAGCAAAAGAAGCTGTTCTTGCAGCAAATGCTTACGAAAACCTGAATCTGGTCGGTCTGCACTGCCATATCGGTTCACAGATTCTCGATACGGCACCGTTTGCAGAAGCTGCCCGCGTGATGCTTCACTTTATGGATGCACTGCGTGCGGAATGCGGCATTGTCCTGCATGAACTCAATCTGGGCGGCGGCCCCGGCATCAAGTATGTCGAGCGCGATGACCCGAAGCCGTTTGGCGATGTCATTCGTGCGATTCTGGGCGCTCTGCGTGAAACCTGTGCTGCCTGCAACTATCCGGAACCGTTTGTGCTGTTCGAGCCGGGACGTTCAATCGTCGGCGCGGCTGGTCTGACGCTTTACACGGTCATGGCAAAGAAGCAGATTCCGAATGTGCGTACTTATGTGCTGGTAGATGGCGGAATGTGCGATAACCCGCGTTATGCGCTCTATCAGGCGGAATACGAAGTCATTTGTGCGAACCGTGCAGGCATGGCGAAGGAAGAAGTCGTGACCGTTGGCGGCAAGTGCTGTGAAACCGGTGACCTGATCGGCGAAGGAATGCCGCTGCAATCGGTCGAGCCTGATGATATTCTGGCAGTGCTGGCAACGGGTGCATACAATTACTCGATGTCCTCCAACTACAACCGCAATGCAAAGCCTGCTGTTGTGATGGTGAAGGATGGGGAAGCGCGAGTCATTGTCAAGCGCGAAACCTATGCAGATGTGTGCAAGAATGATATCTGAACGATAAAACAAAGGCACTGTCCATTTCCGAAAACGGATTGGACAGCGCCTTTTTGCTGACAGGATACAGAAAACCCGCAGTCATACGGCTGCGGGTTTTTTTGTGGATTAACCGCGGTTGAAACGCTTGTTGAAGCGCTCGACACGACCACCGGTATCGACGAGCTTCTGCTTGCCGGTGAAGAACGGGTGGCACTTGGAGCAAATTTCAACAGTGATGTTCTTCTTTGTGGAAAGTACCTCCATGACATTGCCGCAGTGGCAGGTGATGGTGGTCTTTTCGCATACGGGATGGATGCCTTCCTTCATGATTTTCACCTCTTTCGGATTGTAATTGGGCGGTATAACATAGCAGCCCGTCCGATTACTGTCCGGAAAGTAGTGCTATGGATTTTTCGCAATGATATTATATCATACTCTGTCTGGAAATGCAAGTAAAATCTGCAAGTTTTGCAAAAAAGCGGCGAATTTGATGAAACCCGCCGCAAATTTCTGCGATTATTGTGCAATCAACTCATGCATGGTTGCTTTCATTTTTTCAGAAAGTGCCAGTGCATCTTCCATGGTCTTGCCCGTTGTGGTGTAGTAGACTTTGATTTTCGGTTCTGTACCCGATGGGCGGACGACAACGCTTGCGTGGTCGGGAAGGAAGAATGTAATGACATCGGATTTCGGCAGATTCAGGCTGCGCTCTGCGCCTGTTGCGAGCGTGGTAGCAGTGCCTTTGATGTAATCTGCAAATTCAAGTACCTGCAAGCCGCCGATGGAAGCAGGTGCATTGCTGCGGAGGCTCTGCATCAGTTCTGCCATCTTGTGCATTCCGGCTGCACCCTCAAAGGTGAAGCTTTCGAGCTGGTGCTTGAATACGCCGTACTTCTTGTAGAGGTTTTCACGCGCCTGCAAGAGCGAAATGCCCTGTGTGCGGTAGAAGGCTGCCATTTCAACGATCAGCATGGAAGCAACGACAGCATCTTTGTCGCGGACGTAAGAGCCTGCAAGATAGCCGTAGCTTCCCTCGAAGCCGAGGAGATAGCGGTCTTCTTCGCCCTTCTGTTCGAGCATACCGATCTGTTCACCGATGAACTTGAAACCGGTCAGTACGTCAATGATCTCAACACCATATTCTTCAGCGATGGGCTTGACCAGATCAGTGGTGACGATGGTCTTGACAGCAATCGGGTTCTTCGGCATCGTACCGCGCTTTGTACGCTGTTCGCAGATGTATGCAAAGAGCATTGCGCCGACTTCGTTGCCCGTGAACAGTTCATAGCCGCCGGTCGGGTTCGGCACAGCGATACCGACACGGTCGCAGTCAGGGTCAGTGGCAAGAAGCAGGTCAGGCTTGACGGTGTCGCAAAGACGCAGACCATATTCGAGTGCTTCACGAATTTCAGGATTCGGATAAGGGCAGGTCGGGAAGTTGCCGTCAGGGAGTTCCTGTTCCTTGACAATGGTCACATCGGAGATGCCGATGCGGGAGAGAATCTCACGAACAGGCTTGTTGCCCGTGCCGTTCAGCGGGGTGTAAACGATTTTCAGACCGCTGGAAGCGCAGAGGTCGGTGTTGATGCCCTGCGCAAGAACATTCTTATAGTAATCTTCAATGACCTCATTGCCGATGTAGGAGATCATGCCATCTGCGACAGCTTTATCGAAATCGCAGGTCTTGACATCCTTGAAAATGTCGAGCGCATTGATGGCATTGATCACGGTTTCAGCGACTTCCAGAGTGATCTGGCAGCCGTCTGCACCATAGACCTTGTAGCCGTTGTACTTTGCAGGGTTGTGGGATGCCGTAACCATAATGCCTGCGCTGCATCCGAGAGCACGGACGGCAAACGAAAGCATCGGGGTGGGCATGAGTTCGGAATAGATGTAAACATGAATGCCGTTTGCTGCAAGAACCGATGCAGCCGCCTGTGCAAAGGCAGTGGATTTGATGCGGCTGTCATAGGAAATAGCAACAGCGGGCGTATCAAACGATGATCTCACATAGTCAGCAAGACCTTGTGTTGCACGGCGAACGGTATAGACGTTCATGCGTGCTGTACCGACACCGATCACGCCGCGCAGACCGCCCGTGCCGAACTCCAAGTCCTTATAGAAACATTCATTGATGGCATCATCATCCTTGGCAATTGCCTGAAGCTCGGCTTTCAGGTCGGGGTCATCGACCGCATTTTCACACCAAAGCTGATAAAGTTCCTTTACTGATGCTTGCATAAGCTCCTCCGTTCATCTTTCAAGATATATCGCACTTTTTGATATGCCATAATATTATAGCACAATTTTTGGGAAATGAAAAGCGTCAAAGTCACGAATTTTGAAATCAGATTAATGTATTTCTGGTATAAATGGATGAATTTGTTGAAAAAAGCTTCATTTCTGACATATATATAGTATAATGAAAGGGAAAATATCGAATAGGGAGGAATGGCGATGCAAAAGAAACTGCGGCTTCGATTTCTGCTATTAAGTTGGGGATTGCTGATGCTTTTGCTGACGGCAGTCTGTGCAGGTGTCGGCTATTCAATGTACCGAAGGGCGGAAAAGCAATCGGAAGCACTGCTGAATAAAGCAATGGAAGAATTTACGGAGAGCGTGCCCGCGAGGGAATATACATCGGCGGGGCGGGAACTTCTGATGGCAAGATTTGATGAAGAAGCGGTATTGATAGAACAATGCAGTTGGAATATGCGGATGCCTGTGGAGAAACTGAAGGCGCTTTCCGAGAAAATCATTGACAGCGAAGCGGAGAAGCAAGGGCTGATAGAGGACGTAGCGGAACAATATCGTTTTCGGTATGCAAGAACAGATGGCGGCATACGGCTGGTTATGACGGATTATGCAGAGGAACAGCAGGTGATACATACTGTGCGCCATAATATGGTATGGTATCTGATTATCGGAGCGATTTTGCTGATACCGGTCAGTGTTCTTCTGTCAAACTGGGCAAGCAAGCCGATTGAGGAAGCATGGGAGAAGCAGAATGATTTTGTATCTGATGCAACACATGAACTGAAAACGCCGCTGGCAGTGATTGCGGCGGATACGGAAGCAGTGCTGGCGAATCCGGATGCAACTGTGGAAAGTCAGGAAAAGTGGCTGGGGAGCATCCGTGGAGAAACGACACGTATGGCAGGACTTGTGACAGACTTGCTGTTTTTGGCGAAAGATGATGCCCATGAAATCAAACTCTCGCTGAATATGGAATCGATTTCGGAGCGCATGGAAGAATTGTGCATGGAATGGGAAGTGAAGATATTTGAAGCGGGGCTGATGTTTGAATATGAGATGACGCAAAATCTGCTGTATCGTTGCGATTGGACGAGAATACAGCAGATGATGGAAGAACTGCTGGATAATGCCATAAAATATACGCCGAAAGGTGGGGCAGTGCGGCTGGTGATGAATCGGGATAAGAAGCAGCATTTGCGAATTGTGGTGTCGAATCAGGGCGAAGCGATACCGGAGCATTATATAGAGAAGATATTTGACCGTTTCTATCGAATCGACCCATCGAGAGCGCGGGAAACGGGCGGATATGGATTAGGGTTATGTGTGGCGAATTGTATCGCAAAACTGCACGGAGGAGAAATCACAGCAGAAAGCGTCAATGGTTTAAACGTGTTTACGGTGATTTTGGGCGATACAGAAGAAACATAAGAAATGCCCGCTCCCGAGGGGTTCCCTCGGTGAAGTGCGAGAGATAAACGAAGGAAGAGGAGAAGGGAATCACTTTTGAGAATAAATATGAGAAGAGTGAATGTGAAAAGAAGGTGTAATTTTCTCTGCGAAGGGGGAGGGTATTTGTGCAAAAAATAGAAAGGGGAAAAAAGGGAAAAAAGGGGTTGACAATCGAGTCAAAATGTGGTAGAATAACAAAGTCGCCTGAGAGAGACGGCGAAGAAAAAAGCACGAAATGAACAGAAAAAAGTGGAATTAGAAGGCAGTACCCAAGAGCGAGTGCGCGAGGCGACTCCCCAAGATGTAGTGCTGGAAGAGGAAGCAGGAAGTACGGAAAGCGGATAAAAAAATTCGAAAAAAGTACTTGACAAAGAGTTCAAAAAGTGCTATAATAGAAAAGCTGACCGCTTCTCGAAAATGGGAAGAAGGGAAGCAAAAAAGAAAGTATCTAAGATAGCAAAGAAGAATGAAAAGAGTTCGTTAAACGAAAAACTTTTCAAAAAACTCTTGACAAAATCGAGAGAAAGTGCTATAATAGATAAGCTGCTTCAAAGGAAACTGAGAAACAGCAAACAAAAAGTGGCACGGTTCAAAAAGATTTGAAAAAATCTTGAAAAACCACTTGACAAACAAGAGAAAAAGTGCTATAATAGATAAGCTGCTTCGAAAAAAGAAACAGCAAATCAAAGAAAAGCACAAAAGAAATTATGAAGATTTTCGAAAGAAAATCGAAAGAAAAATTTCAAAAACCTCTTGACAAACTCAAGAAAATGTGCTATAATGAAT
>JAZUJW010000062.1:0-13691 GCA_045642925.1 Oscillospiraceae bacterium | reverse complement strand
TTTGGAATCCTCATGATGGGTGCGGTATGTGCTTTCAATTTCCTCTGAATTTCTCAATATAATTGCCGCTTATTTCCGTAACATCTCCGATTTCATCTGCATCAGATCTTTTACATTCACTTTGCCGTCGCCATCCATATCTGCCGCTTTCCCCGCACTTTCCCCCAATGCCACCGCATTCGTCAAATGCCGCACCATCAGCACCGCATCCGCCGCCGTCAGTGCCCCATCAGCATTGATATCCCCGCGTACCGCCTGATATGCCGCTTCTCCCTTCCAGTATCCCTCCAGCGTCCGATACCAGAATAACCCCAGCTTTTCATACCCCGCTTCACTCGGATGTACCCCATCATATAAATCTTCCTTCGTCAATACCCGATTGACCTCCGCAAGCCGCAGCTTTGCACCCTTTTCCTGCTTCTTCTGCGCAAGCTCCCGTATCTGCCCATTGCACGCTTCTACCGCCGCATCCATTGATTCTACTGTGAAATAATAATCACTGATGTATAAATTGTTCGTCGCATCCATGCAAGGCAATGTCGCAAGATACAGCATCCCGTCTTCCGGCAGCGTTTCCAGTATCGCATCGACCAGAAGTTCCAACCGTTCCCCGAAATGCTCCAAATCATACAGACTCAGAATGTCATTCGTCCCGATTTGCAGGAAAACGACATCCGCCGGATAGCTCTCCATCAGCCAGTCAATAAAGCTGTAAAGCCCTGTGCGCTGCCCCGAAATCGACTGTTCCTGCGCAATATTGTCAATCGAATACCCGCTGTATCCCGCGTGCTGCGGGTCGTATCCGATGCCGCCCCAGTTCGGCCCGACAAAATCTACCTTGCTTTCTTCGTGATGTTCCTGAATCTGTGCACAGAGCGTGTTGCGGTATCCGCCTGCCAGCCAGAATCCGTCAGTGATGGAATCACCCAGACACATCAGCGCTGTGGGCGATGTTTTTTCTTCTTCTGCTGCTTCCGCACTGACAGGAAGCATATGCCCCGTCAGCATAACCGCCGCGGCACAGACTGCCGCAAGCTTTTTGTGATAACCATACATTGTGTGACTCCTTTGAAGATTTGTCATACAACTCCCCCTGCCTGCTTGCTCTCTTTCTAATCCAATATTATAGCAGAACTGTCTGTTCTGGACAATGTTCATTTATCGCAAATGCTGTGCGAACTGTCCGAAATAGACAATTCACCAAATAATGCTGATGGTTTTGGGAGTATCCAAATTTTGCGAAGTTTGCGGGATGCATTACAAATTTTGGAAAATCACTTGCATTTCTGCGGCAAATCAAGTATAATGAAACAGGTGTCTGCGGTGCGTTAAGGATTGCCGCAGCAGAAAGGAAGATGTACTACATGGACCAAATGATTCGTTTGCAGCTCCAGAAAACTGCCTGCCGTGTGCGTATGGGCATCATCGAGGGTGTCTATAACGCAAAGTCGGGTCATCCGGGCGGCTCTCTTTCGATTGCCGACCTGTTGACCTATCTTTACAGCATGAAGATGAATGTTGACCCGAAAAATCCTGATGCGCCTGAGCGCGACCGTCTGGTGCTTTCAAAAGGTCATACCGCACCTGCCCTTTATTCCGTTCTGGCAGAGCGCGGATTCTTCCCGAAGGAAGAACTCAAGTCCCTGCGTCACATCGGCGCACTGCTTCAGGGACATCCCTGCATTCATATTCCCGGTGTGGATATGAGTTCCGGTTCGCTGGGACAGGGTATTTCTGCGGCTGCCGGCATGGCGCTTGCAGGCAAGCATAAGAGCGAAAACTACCATGTTTATACCATTCTCGGCGATGGTGAGATCGAAGAAGGACAGGTCTGGGAAGCTGCGATGTTCGCGGCACACTATGGTCTGGATAACCTGACTGCGATCGTTGACAACAACGGTTTGCAGATTGACGGCAAGATCACAGAAGTATGCTCTCCGGAACCGATCACTGATAAGTTTGAGGCATTCGGCTGGCACGTTATCACTGTGAATGCACATGATTTTGATGACCTTGACCGTGCATTCCGTGAAGCAGAGTCCATTACGGGACAGCCTGTTGCGATCATTCAGAAGTCCGTCAAGGGCAAGGGCGTTTCCTTCATGGAAAATCAGGTCGGCTGGCACGGCACTGCGCCCAATCAGGAACAGTATGAACAGGCAATGTCTGAATTGCAGGCAGAGCTGAACAGATTGGAGGCAGAGGCATGAGCGAAGTCAAGAAGAAGGCAACCCGTGAGAGCTATGGTGAAGCACTGGTCGCACTTGCGGACAAATACGAAAATCTGGTTGTACTGGATGCTGACCTTGCTGCTGCAACCAAGACCGGTATTTTCAAGAAAGCATATCCTGACCGTCACTATGACTGCGGTATTGCAGAAGCAAACATGATGGGTGTTGCGGCAGGACTTGCGGCATCGGGCATGATTCCGTTTGCATCCTCCTTTGCGATGTTTGCAGCAGGACGTGCATTTGAGATTGTGCGTAACAGCATTGGCTATCCGCATTTGAATGTGAAAATCGGTGCAACACACGCAGGTATTTCTGTCGGTGAAGACGGTGCAACGCACCAGTGCTGTGAAGATATTGCGCTGATGCGCACGATTCCGGGCATGGTGATTCTGAATCCTGCGGATGATATTGAAGCAAGAGCTGCGGTTGAGGCAGCGATTCAGCATGATGGCCCTGTTTACTGTCGTTTCGGACGTTTGGCAGTGCCGATCATCAATGACAAGCCTGACTACAAGTTTGAGATTGGCAAGGGCATCACGCTGCGTGATGGTAAAGATGTGACGATCGTTGCAACGGGACTGATGGTATGTGAGGCATTGAATGCGGCTGAGGCACTGGAAAAGGATGGTATTTCGGCGCGTGTTATCAATATCCACACGATCAAGCCGTTGGATGACGCACTGATTACGAAGGCAGCGCAGGAAACGGGCTGCATTGTGACTTGTGAGGAGCACAGTGTGATTGGCGGCTTGGGTTCTGCGGTAGCGGAGTGTGTATGCGGCAGTTGTCCTGTACCTGTATATCGCATTGGAGTGAATGACACATTTGGACATTCTGGTCCTGCGGTAGATTTGCTGAAGGAATTCGGCTTGAGTGCAGAGCACATTATTGAAGTTGTGAAAGACGCAGTTTCGAAGAAATAAGCGGCAAGGAAAGTATCTCTGTAACGCTCTGGCTATGCACGCGAAGCGAGATGAAAGGCAATACCGCACAGCGCACGCCGAACGGCTTGGCGGTGTTGCCTTAAGGGGTTCCCCTATGCAGTTCCCGTGATAAACAAAGGAAGGCAAGAGAGATGGTTTATGACCGTTCTTCTTGCCTTTCTTTATTTTTATTAGGTACGACACGAGGGGAAATCCCTTTCTGATTAGTCAGAACGAAAAAGGGTGTTTCGCGCTCTGCGGTGCAGACTGCTTGCAGTCTGTTTGCGTCCAGAGGCGCTGCCTCTGTACTTAGCGATTTTTTGAAAAAAATCGAGTAAAACTTTAATCTCGCTTCGCGTGCATAGCCGGATAGTTACGGAGAGAATTTCCCTCTGGACTCCTCATGATGGGGCGCGGGATGTGCGCTCAATTTCATTCGAATATGTGCAGAATTGCTAGATATCCCGAAAAACATTTTATAAAATTCTGCGTCTGTTTTCTTCGCAGCTATTGCAAATTCTTGCGAAATATGCTATAATATATCGTACTTCGCACGAAATGCACTGCCCGCTTGGTTCGAACTTCCCGTTCGCTGCGGGTTCTCCCTGTGCCTTTCGGAAGAACAAAACCTAAATTTTTTATTTCTCAGGAGGATTACTCAAATGGGCGTTGTATCTATGAAACAGCTCCTCGAAGCAGGTGTCCACTTCGGTCACCAGACCAGACGTTGGAACCCGAAAATGGCTCCCTATATCTTCACGGAGCGCAATGGCATCTACATCATCGACCTTCAGAAAACTGTTCGTAAGCTTGAAGATGCTTATGCTTTTGTTCGTGACCTGTCCGCACAGGGCAAGTCCGTTCTGTTCGTCGGCACCAAAAAGCAGGCTGCTGATTCCATCCGCGAAGAAGCTGTCCGCTCCGGTTCCTACTATGTCAATGCTCGCTGGCTCGGCGGCATGATGACCAACTACAAGACCATCCAGCAGAGAATCAAGCGTCTTGAACAGCTCCATGCTATGGAAACTGACGGCACTTTCGCTCTCCTTCCTAAGAAGGAAGTCGCAAAGCTGACGCTCGAAATCGAAAAGCTCGAAAAGTTCCTCGGCGGTATCAAGGGTATGGAAAAACTGCCCGGCGCACTGTTCATCGTTGACCCCCGCAAGGAAAAGATCGCTGTTTCCGAAGCAAAGAAACTCTGCATTCCGATCGTTGCTATCGTTGACACCAACTGCGATCCTGATGATGTTGACTACGTCATTCCTGGTAACGACGATGCAATCCGTGCAGTCAAACTGATTGCTGGTACAATTGCAAATGCTGTTATCGAAGGCCGTCAGGGTGCTGACGCTCTGCCGCAGGAAACTGCTGAAGAAGAAGCTCCTGCTGCTGATGCTGAGTAAGATTGAAAAATTCTGCGGGAGCGCTCCGTGTTTTGCGATGCGCTCCCCCATTTGATACGGAGGATTACTATTATGGCTAATTTTACCGCAAAAGACGTAAACGATCTGCGTAAGTCCACCGGCGTTGGCCTGATGGACTGCAAGAAGGCTCTGACCGAAGCTGACGGCGATGTCGAAAAGGCAATCGTCATTCTGCGTGAAAAAGGTCTTGCAAACCAGGCTAAGAAAGCTGACCGTATTGCAGCAGAGGGCGCTGTTATCGCAGTGACCAATGATGACCACACCGTTGGTGCAATCGTTGAAGTCAACTCTGAAACTGACTTCGTTGCACAGAACGAAGAATTCACCGCATTCTGCGAAGGTCTGGCAAAGACCGTTCTGACTGAGAACCCTGCTGATGTCGAAGCTCTGAAGGCTGCAAAGTTCAACGGCGGCAGCATGACCGTTAAGGAAGCTCTGGATGAGATCTTCCTGAAGTTCCGTGAGAACCTTCAGATTCGTCGCTTTGCTCGTGTGGAAGGCGTTGTTAAGGAGTACGTTCACTTCAACAAGAAGGAAGGCGTTCTCGTCGCAGCAACTTGTTCCGCATCTGCAAATGCAGATGTTCTGGAGTGCCTGAATGACGTTGCATTGCAGGCAGATGCTATGAAGGCAACCTACCTTGACAAGACTGATGTTCCTGCTGACATTATCGAGCAGGAGAAGAAGATCGTTATGGCTCAGATGGCAGACGATCCTAAGATGGCAAACAAGCCGGAAGCAGTTCTCGCAAAGATTGCAGAGGGCAAGCTGGGTGTTTACTATCGTGACAACTGCCTGCTTTGCCAGGAATTTGTCAAGGGCGAGGGTGAGACCATCGAACAGTATGTGAAGAACTGCGGCAAGAAGGCAGGCGTTGACATTAAGGTCAACAGCTTTGTCCGTTTTGTCTGCGGCGAAGGCATTGAGAAGCGTGTTGATGATTTCGCTGGCGAAATCGCATCCATGCTGAAATAATTGCAAAAAGAGGAGTCCCCGATTCGTAAGAGTCGGGGACTTTTTTGTTGTATCAGTGGTTATGATATTGAAAAGTCCGGAGGAGAAATATTTCCTCTGGACTTTTCATATTTATGTTTCTGTTTTGCGTGTCACCGTCACATTGACTTTCGGCGTGCCGGATACCCACACCGATGTCGCCGTCTGCGGTAACTTGAACGTCACACTCTGCTGCATGATTCCTTCTGATTCAACAGGTGTTCCTAAGTTGATCTCGGCGACAATATCCTGTGCTGTGATCTCAGAAACCTGTTCCTTCGTTCCAATCAGCGTGACTGATATAATTCCCGACTGTATCGTAAAATGATAGTCAGGCGATGGGTTTAGCTGCGTAATGTCTTTTGTGTAAATCGTCAGTGTCTTTTCTGTCAGCTCCGTGCCGTCAACCGTCACATATACCGTTCCGATGTTCGAAATGTACTCATATCCTTCCACCGGTTTGACCTCTAATTCTGTCGGCTGTGAATTGTCCAGCGAAAGCGATGTCAAAGAAACCGTTCCGATACTCCATTCCTCCATCGAATACAATAGATTCTTCTTCGCGGGGTCACTTGTCTTAATGTCGATAAACAACGTATTATCGCCATATCCGGGAAGTACGTATTCGGAATCGGTACTCAGCCGCAGACGGCTCAGCACCATCTCACGGTTGAAATTCGTCGGCACTGTCTTATTGTCCAGTGCAACTGTGACGGGCAGCCGCCGCGTGTAGTATACGGGAATTTTCACGAGAATGCGCGTTTCCTGCACCTGAAATGCGGTATCGGTAATGACATTGCCTTCTGCATCGATCAAATCAAGCTGCTTGCAGTCACTAAAACTGCGCGTTTCGTAGAGATTTCCGCTGTCTGTTACCGTTACGCGCACATGATGAATCTTTTGCAAAGACTGTGTCGGGCCAAAAATCGAAACAGAGGGCGGATCGCAAATGATATTGTCCTTGTCAATATTGACACCCTCAGCAAAGGAAAGCTTCGAATAGTCAACTTCTGTCACGTCAAATACCTGTTTCTGATACCTGTCCATCCTGACTTCCAAAGAATCATTGCTCAATTTGTAGTCATTCAATGGAACGCCGTCTTTGCGTTTCAATTTGATCGGGAGTGTTTGTGTACCGATCTGGTCTGCCGCCGCATCAAAATCCACATAGGCAATGACATCTTCTTTTGTCACGGCACCGATGGAAGTTCGCTTGCCTGATATCGTGACATTGACGGTCGGAATTTCTTCCTCATCCGTCATCACGCGCAATCCATAACTTTCGGCACGCATTCCGGTCATATCGGTCTGTATCGGGACGCCGGAAAACTGCAAGGTCATGCTGTTGCTGATTCGTGTTGCAATGTACAGCCAAAGAACGCACGCGCCAAGAAAAGAAATAATCAGCAGTTTTAGATTTTCGTGTGTTGGTTTATGAAAATGCCGCAGGATACTGCTGATGATTCCTTTTAAACTGGGCATACGGAACGTTTGGCTTTTTCTCTTTGGGGGTTCAGCAGATGAATGCGACTGCTTTTCGATATCACTCATGATCTGGTCCCTCCTCTTGTTCGGAAGGCACTTTTTTGCCGCGTTCGCGGAACAATGTGCGCCAAGATGTATCAGTATCTTCTGAAATCAGTTGTGATGTCAGAAATTCGCCGAGAGTTGCAGCGGTATAATCTCTTGTGAGTTTACCGTCCTGTGCGACAGAAATCTGTCCTGTTTCCTCAGATACCACAATAATAATTGCATCGGAGTTTTCGCTCATGCCGATGGCGGCACGATGGCGGGAGCCCAAATGCTTATCGATCAGTTCTTCTCTTTGTGGCTTCGGCAGAAAACACGCTGCTGCAAGGATCATGCCGTCACGCATAATGACAGCGCCGTCATGCAGCGGGGTTTTGGGGTAAAAGATATTGCCGAACAGTTCGGTACTGGGCAGGGCGTTGAGGATGGTGCCATTTGCGAGGTGTTCGCCGAGCTGCGTTCTGCGTTCGATGACGATGAGGGCGCCTGTGCAGGTACGGGAGAGTTCAGCAGCCGAATTGCAGATGATGGGGATGGCACGCTGCCATTTTTCCTGCGCATTGTTATCCTGCGTGAAGGGATTGAGGCGGGAGAGTCGGTTTGCGGACTGACCGAACTTTTCGAGGGTACGGCGGAGTTCGGGTTGAAAGAGGATGACGAGAGCGAGCATACCGACACTGAGCAATTCGCCAAGGATGAGGGAAATGGCGCGGAGACCGACGAAATCGCTGACGAGGAACGCGATGACCAGCAGGAGGATACCTTTGAGGAGTTGACCTGCGCGGGTCTCACGAATCATTTTGAGAAGAGCGTAGATGAGGTATGTGAGGAGGAAAATGTCTACAATGTCAATAAAACGGATAGATTGGAGCACATTTGAGAGTGCGTGAAAGAGATTTCTGATGAAATCGAGCATTGACTTTTCCCCTTTCCACAAAAATGGAGCATTTTACAGCAACTTATATTATAACACAAAACATTGAAAAATACAACACCCAAATGAAAAAAAACTCAATGAATCGCAGGGGTTGAGTTGGGCGTGCTTTGTGCGGTGTTGCCTTTAATCTCTCTTCGCTTATGTCATAGAATACGAATGCAAATGCGTACGTCGTACATCATTCGTAATATCCCGCATTGATTTTTCATTCCGCTTGTGCTATAATATCTCTGCGGCATTGTCCGCAATCTCTTACGATTCGAGGAGCATATTATGAAAAAAACTGCGGCAATTCTATGCACGGCTATGCTTTGCATACCGTTTTGTACCCTCCATTCCTCCGCTGCTGATTCCAATTTTACGCATTCCTTCTTCCCTGACGGCGCCCTCCCTGCACCTCCCTCCGCCCCCACCGTCAGCTACCGTGACCGCAACGCCGATGGCAAAATCCAATGCGGTCAAACCCTCTTTTTCTACGAAGTCCCCAAAGGTATTACTGCCTTCTGCGATGCCATCACCTCCATGGGCGAAGAAGCCTTCCAACAACAGTACGGCGCTTCGTTCAATGACGGTATCTATATTCAGGTCGATGCGAAATTCGATGACGGTGCATGGCTATCCGCAAATGGCGATTGGGATGTCTTCGATTATGGCGAGAATATTGACCACAAAAACGAAAACTTCAGACTGTATGACATTTTCTGGCAGGACGATTCCTCTAAAATCCACTGCTTCTCCCAAAGCTTCCTTGCATATTTCAGTAGCGATATGGAAACCCATGTCAATGACTTCCTCATGCCTTACATCAAACAGGATTCCACCAAAACATATTACTTCTTTGATATCGAAAATCACACAGTTTCATACCGTTATCGCTTCTACCTCACTTATACCGATACCGCTTCCAACGAAGACCATACCTTGTTCAGCGATTGGTCAGCCGAAACCTCCATCGGGAAAGATGCAGAGAATATTGAATTTTCTGCACCCACAGAAATCGAAGCCCCCGTCCTTTCGGATTTTTCACTCAAAGAGGACGAATACGGTTACTGCAATGCATTTTATCATATGGATGTTCCAAAGAGCGTTTTCGAAAGTCAGCGCTATTTTATCATCGAACAAAACTGCTATGACCCCTATACACTCGAATCGCAGATTCGCGTGGACGGCGGCGAATGGACAGACTTTTTCACCATCAACGGCGGCTGGCTTGGCGGCACTGTCCGTTCGACATCCTTTATGGAAGATTCTCCCATGACACTTGGCAGTGATGTGGAGATTCGTGTGCGGCTGGTATGCAAAGCACTTGGCAACATGACTTCCGAATGGTCAAACAGTATCGGAAATGTGCCGATTGACGGGGAAAATCTGAAAGGCCCCTCTGCGGACTTGACAGAACTGCCTCCTGCACCTGACGAAAAATGCAGTCTTTGCGGCATTTGCCCTGTACAGCCTCTTGGCATATGCCTGTTTGTGTGGATTGGCATTGCGGTCGTGGCAGTGGCTGCTGTGGTTTGCATTGCTGTCAAATCCAGACACAAAAAAAATTCATCTGCGCAGGAAAAATAAGCGCAGTCTACGAAAATCATATTTCACAGCCGCACTTTTCTTGACGAAGGAGTGCGGCTGTGCTATAATAGTAGATAAATCAAGAAAACAGGACGGCGATACTTATGATAATGAATCTTCATACACACACACATCATTCTCCTGATGGTGCGGATGAAACCGTTGCACAGCGTGTTGCGATGGCAAAGGAATGCGGTTTGAAAATCATGGCGGTGACAGACCATTGTGAGGTGAACCGTTATTTCCCCGCAGAATATTATCATGCACAGGAAACACGTATTTTCGATTATAACAGTAAGGGCGTATTTGACGGCTCGCTGGAGGAAACTGCGGCGGAACAGAAAAAGAATCCTGATTTCATTTTGCTTTGCGGAACGGAACTGGGACAGATTCCGCAGGATGTGGCACGTTCGCAGATGCTGTACAATGACCCGCGTCTTGACCTTGCGATTGGTTCGGTGCATGAACTGCCTGATATGCCTGATTTTTATTTTCTGGATTATTCGCAGTATGATGTATCTGCGTTGATTACGGCATATTTTGATGAAGTATTGCGGCTGGCGAAAACGGATTGTTACGATATTCTGGGACATATTACATATGCATTGCGGTATTTGCCGAATCGGGAACAGTATGACATTGCGCCGCATATGTCTGTGATTGAAGAAATTTTCCGCACGGTGATTACGAAGGAAAAGGCGATTGAGCTGAATGGTTCGATGCTGAAGAAGGAGAAGCCGTTTACGGATCCGGATCTGAAGCTGTTGAAGATGTATCATGAGATGGGCGGAAAATATCTGACGCTGAGCACGGATGCGCATGATGGGATCTATCTTGGGTATGGGATGGACGTGCTGGAACAAATGGCAAAAGACGCAGGATATAATAAGCTTACGTATTATGTGAAGCACAGTCCTGTGATGGTTGATTTCTGAGGAAAAGGGAGATTCATCCGAATCAAAATAGCTATGCACGCGAAGCGAGATTAAAGTTTTACTCAAGCTTTTGAAAAAGCCCCCCCAAAACTTTAATCTCGCTTCGCGTGCATAGCCGGATAGTGACGGAAAGAATTCCTCCGGACTCCTCAATAAAAACAATCTCCCGACAAAACCGGAACGGAAACCACAGGATAGATGTATAATGTCAAATAGCGCAAAACTCCATGAAGTTTGTCCGCTGATTTGTGAAATCGGTAGAATTTTTCGGAATGCTTGACTTTTCCTGCGAAACTGTGTATAATATGGGAGTATGCGAATCAGCGCATATGATACTATTCAAAGAAGGAGGAAAATTATGCCAACCTTTAACCAGCTCGTTCGTAAGGGCAGAAGCACCCTCGCTGAGAAGTCTACTGCACCAGCTCTCCAGAAGGGCTACAATGCGCAGAAGAAGACACAGATCGACCTCAGCTCTCCCCAGAAGCGTGGTGTCTGCACCGCAGTCAAGACCGCTACCCCGAAAAAGCCGAACTCTGCTATGCGTAAGATCGCAAGAGTCCGTCTGACCAACGGTTATGAAGTAACTGCTTACATTCCCGGTATTGGTCACAACCTTCAGGAGCACAGCGTTGTCCTGATCCGCGGCGGCCGTGTCAAGGACCTCCCTGGTGTTCGTTACCACATCATCCGTGGTACAGCCGATGCACAGGGCGTAAATGGTCGTTTGCAGGCTCGTTCCAAGTACGGCGCAAAGCGCCCGAAGGCAGGCAAGAAGTAATTCTTTCCCGCATTTCTCAATTCAAAGCTTTACCCCACAAGGCTCTTGTGGATTTGATATATAGCATACGATGCTGTATCTGTCTGCATGGCCAAACACAGTTTTCACAACATAACTGTGAGTACCTGTGATTTCATTCTATTATGAAGGAGGGAAGCGAGATGCCAAGAAGAGGCAGTATCGCAAAGCGTGACGTATTGGAAGATCCAATGTATCATTCCAAACTCGTAACACGTCTTATCAACAACATCATGCTTGACGGTAAGAAGGGTGTCGCTCAGAAAATCGTTTACGACGCATTCGACATCGTCAAGGAAAAGTCCGAGAGAGAACCTCTCGAAGTGTTCGAGCAGGCAATGGAAAACATTATGCCTTTGCTCGAAGTCAAGGCACGCCGTATGGGCGGTGCAACCTACCAGGTTCCTATGGAGGTTCGTCCGGAGCGTCGTCAGACTCTCGGTCTGCGCTGGATTACAAAGTATTCCAGACTCCGCAGCGAGAAAACCATGAAAGAACGTCTTGCAGGTGAGATCCTCGATGCCGTGAACGGCTTGGGCGGCGCTTGCAAAAAGCGTGAAGACACACACAAGATGGCAGAGGCTAACAAGGCTTTTGCTCATTATCGTTGGTAATTCTCTTGGCAAGTTTTCACAGCGTATCCGTGAAAATGGCAGCCTGATACCTTGTGTTCAGGCTGCTGCTTAGACGAATTTTTTAGGAGGAAACCAAATGCCAAGAGATTGTTCATTGGAAATGACTCGAAACATCGGCATTATGGCTCATATCGACGCCGGTAAGACAACCACCACCGAGCGTATTCTGTACTACACCGGTATCAACCACAAAATCGGTGATACCCATGATGGTACCGCTACGATGGACTGGATGGCACAGGAACAGGAGCGTGGTATCACCATTACTTCTGCTGCGACCACCGCTTACTGGAATGAGCACCGTATCAATATCATTGATACCCCGGGTCACATTGACTTCACTGTTGAAGTTGAGCGTTCCCTGCGTGTTCTGGACGGCAGTGTGACCGTTCTCTGCGCAAAGGGCGGTGTTGAGCCTCAGTCCGAAACCGTTTGGCGTCAGGCTGACAAGTACCAGGTACCTCGTATGGTCTACGTCAACAAAATGGATATCATGGGCGCTGATTTCTACCGCGTCGTTGATATGATGAAAGACCGCCTGAAGTGTAATGCTGTTCCGATTCAGATCCCGATCGGTTCTGAAACCTTCTTCAAAGGTCTGGTTGACCTGCTGGAGATGAAAGCTTACATCTATCACGATGATATGGGCAAGGATATCACTGTTGAGGATATTCCCCACGAAGTTGCTGATAAGGCGGAAGAATTCCATGCAAACCTGATCGAAGCGCTTGCTGAACTCGATGAGGATCTGATGGAAAAGTACCTCAATGAAGACCCTTTCACCATTGAGGAAATGAAGAAGGTCATCCGTAAGGCTACCATTGCAAACGAGATGGTTCCTGTTTGCTGCGGTACTTCTTACAAGAACAAGGGCGTTCAGAAGCTTCTGGATGCAGTTGTTGACTATATGCCTTCTCCGCTCGATGTGCCTGCAATCAAGGGTGTGAACCCCGATACCGATGAGGAGGAGGAGCGTCCTTCTTCCGATGACGAACCGTTTGCAGCACTCGCATTCAAGATCGCTACAGACCCGTTCGTTGGTAAACTGTGCTACTTCCGTGTATATTCCGGTAAGGTAGACGCAGGTACCTCCGTACTCAACGCTTGCAAGAGACAGCGTGAGCGTATGGGCCGTATTCTTCAGATGCACGCAAATCACCGTAAAGACCTCGATACCATCTACGCTGGTGATATCGCGGCTGTCATCGGTGTCAAGTACACCACGACCGGTGATACCCTCTGCGATGAAGCACATCCGATCATTCTCGAATCCATGGAATTCCCGGATCCTGTTATCGACCTTGCAATCGAACCGAAGACCAAGGCTGGTCAGGAAAAGATGGGCATTGCACTTGCAAAGCTCGCAGAAGAAGACCCGTCCTTCCCTTCTTCGTCTGTCCTCGTTTCTCGTCTCTCCTTTTTCGCAGGTATGGGCGTACTGCTCCTTGAAATTATCGTTGACCGTTTGCTCCGCGAATTCAAAGTCGAAGCAAATGTCGGCGCTCCGCAGGTTTCTTACAAGGAAACCATTCGCAAGAAGGTCGATACCGAGTACAAGCATAAGAAGCAGACCGGTGGAACAGGCCAGAACGGACAAGAAAAGAACACCGAAGAGCCGAACGAGCCGGGCGCAGGAAAAGAAAAAGACAAAGCAAACGTCGGCGGAGCAAAAGGGAAGGAAAACAACCCGGGGGAAGATGCAGGTATCAAGAGTG
>JAZUJW010000061.1:0-21453 GCA_045642925.1 Oscillospiraceae bacterium | reverse complement strand
GCCAATCAGCTTGATGCATTCCTTATCAGATAGAGTGCCTTGAAAATCACGACTGTATTTGATGATCAACGGTTTGACTTTCATACATTTTTTAGTGGTGTGGACAGTACCTTTGACTGCGCCGATCTGTTTGCCGTTTAGTCTTGCAGTTTCAATTCCCTCTTTGGTACGCTGACGCAAATCAAGCACCTCTTTTTCAGACTGTGCAAAGGCTTTATAGATGTCCTGTTCGACTTTATTCATCATAAATTTGTTGATTGCCGACATGATACTGTTCACCAGTTCATCCGTCGCCGAATCACCTGAGTCAAAAGACTGTGTAATAATCCCATCCATCGCTTGTTGATAGGATTCTGTGTCGATATGTTGTTCCTTCAAAAAAACAAGCTTGATGCTCTTGTTATACAGTTCCTGATAAAGTCGAAAGCCTTCCTCAGCATTTCGGCTCATTCTGCTGACACTGTCAAAAATCACTGTATCATTCTTTTTCAGTTTCTTGTACAGCTTGTTCCATTCGGGGCGATTGACGGATGTTCCTGTATATGCCTCCTGAACAATGATAGCCGATGGAAATGCAGATTTGATATTGCGTATTTGCCTTTCAATCGACTGTTTGCGTGTACTGATTCTGCAATATCCGTATACCATATAAGCGTTCCTTTCCTTTTATATTCTTAATAATAACGTTCGTCACTTTTGATAGTATTATTATAGCATATTGTTGTTGCTGTGTCAATTGTTTTGATAGAATTGCATGATAGGTCATTTTTGATATATCTCATGTTCATAGTGACATATATTACACTACTTAAAAGCATCAATCGCAAATTAATCATATATTTATCTTGACTTTTTTTCGCTTTTTTGTTACACTTAATTGTAGCAGAGTGTACGTTGATAGGAGGCGAATAGAATGTCAAAAAGCATTCCTGCATTAATTACTCCTGTTGTTTTGAAATGGGCAAGAAATCTTGATGCTATTTCCACCGAACAAGCCGCAAAACACATGAATGTACCTATTGAAACAATTGAATCGTGGGAAAATGGCGAGGCATATCCGACGTTACCCCAAGCCAAGAAATTAGCCAAGTATTACAGGGTTCCATTTGCATATTTATATCTTCCTGATGAACCCCACAAAACCAAAAGACTTGATAAAGTTGATTATAGAACATTCGGTAACAACGGTATTGCTGAATATTCGCGGGAACTGCATTGGCTACTCAGAGATATTGAGGAACGACGAGATACCATCATAGAACTGTATAAGGAAAATGGAATGAAACCCAAGACATTTCAGATCACCTATCCAATGATAAGCCAGTATCTTTTGACGATTTCAAATTTGATATAAACTCCGTAAAGGCTACTTTCCTAAATTTCAGTTTCAATAATGCACGTCCGATCACGAAGGCAATGTTAGCTTGGTGGGCATTCCTTGATGAATCACAGGAACTCCTTGCTCTAGAGACAGTATTCGAGATTGAGCATATTTATGCTAAAAGCCGCCAAGATAAAGAGAAATCACTTACCAACACTAAAAACCTTGAGACTCTCGGTAACAAGGCTATGCTTGAAAAGCGTATCAATATCCGTGCTTCTGATTATCGTTTTGAAGATAAAAAGAAGTATTACAATGGATATATCAACAGCAGAAAGCAGGAAAAGAAAGGTACAAAGATCAATGAGCTGCTGAGTCTTGCTAACACCAAAGACGATTTCATTGAGGCTGATATAATAAAGCGTACAAATGATATGATTGAGCGCTTTATGCAGTATATCGCCGATAATGGGTTGGCTCAATAAAACTATTTTTGAAATCAGTATAATATTTCAAAAGATAATTATAAATAGTGCTCCGGTTAAGGTGCATTGATACACTAGATAATAGTATTTCTTTTGAAAGGCGGTGATTGTTTCATGAATCAGGCGATCTATGAAGAGGCTCTTCAGACAATCCAAAAACTGTACGGCGAAAATGCGTCTTTTCGCGAGGGACAGTATGAAGCGATTGAAGCGACGCTGACGCACAACAGAAGTCTGGTTGTACAGAAGACAGGCTGGGGCAAAAGTCTGGTCTATTTTGTATGTACGCAAATTCAGCGCAGTCATGGAAAGGGCATGACCATTGTTGTCAGTCCACTGCTGGTTCTGATGAACAATCAGCTGCAAGCCGCTGAAAAGCTCGGATTGCGGTGTGCCGTCCTGAATAGTCAAACCAAAGACAACCGCGAGGAAATACTCTCAGCAATGGAGGCTGGGACGATTGATCTGGTTCTGATCACGCCTGAAACCCTGTTGAAAGACGAAATACAAGAAGTCATCACAAAAATCGACATTGGATTGCTCGTCATTGATGAGGCACATTGTATTTCAGACTGGGGACACGATTTTCGTCTGGAATACACACGGTTAAACCGCATCGTTCAGAGAATGCCTCATACAGTTCCTGTGCTTGGCACCACAGCAACCGCAAATGAGCGTGTCATAGAGGACTTAAAACAACAGTTTGGCAATGACGTTTTTATTTCCAGAGGAGAACTGATGCGAAAATCACTTTCGATTCAGATTCTACATCTTCTAACACAGGCAGAACGGTATGCTTGGATTCTTCAGAATGTTCCAATTCTTCCAGGAAGCGGAATCATCTATTGCCTGACGCAAAGAGACTGTGAGCATCTTGCAGATTTTTTGGTCAAAAACGGCATCAATGCCGTGGCATATCATTCAGGTTTATCGCAGGAAAGTACCGATTCGGCAGAACGCATGCTCCATAATAATCAGTTGAAAGTCCTAGTTGCAACAATCAAACTTGGCATGGGCTATGACAAGGAAGATATTTCGTTTATCATTCATTATCAACAGCCTTCCAATATTGTAGCGTATTATCAGCAGATCGGTCGTGCAGGCAGAAACATCCCTCGTGCCTATACTTTTCTTATGTGTGGCACGGAAGATATCACAATTCAGAATTACTTTATTGAAACAGCATTTCCATCACCCAAAGAAGCGGCAGATGTGTACAATATCGTATTGGAACATTCAGAAAAAGGCTTGACAGAACGACAGGTCGAGAGTAAGGTAAATATTCGAAAAAATCGTGTTGAAAAGACGCTCATGTTTCTGCGAAATGAAGAAATGATTATCAAAGACAAGTCACGGTATTACGCGACAACAAAACTATTCCACTACAATCTGGAGCATTATGAAGCGATAAAAAACATTCGATATCGAGAACAAGCACAGATGCAGGCGTTGACCAGAACAACAGAGTGTTTGAGTCGTTTTGTCGTCAACTGTCTGGATGATAAAACAACGCAGAATTGCGGTATTTGCAGAAACTGTCTTGGATATGCAGAATATCCTGAAACAGCAGAACCCAAACTGGTCGAGCAGGCACAGATGTATCTGGAACAGCTTTTGTTGTCCATTGAGCCAAGAAAAATCTTTCCTGACAAAGAGTATTTCACCGGACAAAGTGCGATTGACCTGCGAAATGAAACAGGAATTAGTTTATCAAAATACGGTGATCCGGGATACGGCACAATGGTCAAACAGGGAAAATATGGCATACCGAAAGGATTCTGTACGGAACTCGTTGGAAAATCGGCATCCGTTCTGCGTCCAATTATCGCAGAAAAACAAATCACGGCAATCACCTGTGTGCCATCTCTACGCAGTCAGATTGTCTCAGAATTTGCAGCACAGCTTGCTGAAAAATGCCATATTCCGTTTCAGCCGCTGCTAAAAAAGACAACCAGCCGACCGCAGAAAGATATGGAAAACAGCTTTTATCAATGTAGAAATGCGTGGGAATCTTTCGAGGTGGATTCGGATATTTCTACGATGCCTGAACGTGTCATTCTTGTTGATGATATTGTGGATTCCAGATGGACTATGACCGTTTGTGGCTATCGTTTGATGCAGGCAGGGTGCAAAATGGTGTTCCCGTTTGCACTTGCTGACAGTTCTGAAAACAGGGAGAATCAGGAATGAACAGAAATTCAGAAGTAATCTTCATGCTTTGCAGCCATATCCTGCAAAGCGCTGACTACAAGCCGTATGAACCATCAGAATGGTCAAAGCTGGCGGATGTTCTCATGCAGGCAGAATTGCAGCCGTATGACCTGGCAGAAATGTCCGACACCGAACTTAATAACCTGCGTCTAAGCAAATCGGAAATAGATCGGATTCATCATCTGCTGAATCGTGGAGGCAGTCTTGCGTTTGAAATGGAAAAATACGAAAGTATGGGTATTTCTATTGTTACTCGTGCAGATACCAATTATCCGAAAAAAATCAAAGCAAGACTAGGAAAAAGCTGTCCGCCGCTCTTTTATTATGCAGGAAATATTAAGCTTGCCGATCAAAAATGTGTCGGATTTGCAGGCTCGCGTAATATTGATGAAACCGACTGTAAATTCACTGAAAAAATCGTTTCCAAAATTAACACACTCGAATATGCAGTCGTATCAGGAGGTGCCAAAGGAATCGACACCATTTCTGCGGATTGTTCTATTCAGAATGGTAGTCAGGCTGTTGTGTTCCTAGCTGATTCCATGGTGAAGCAAATTCGCAGCAAACAAACAATTTCTGCTATCCAGAACAATCAACTGCTCTTGCTTTCAGCCGTGAAACCAGATATGGGATTTACCGCTGCGACCGCAATGATGCGGAACAAATATATCTACACACAGTCGGAAGGCACGGTAATTGTCCGCTCTGACTACAAAAAAGGCGGTACATGGAGTGGCGCGACAGACTGTATCCGTCATGAGATCGCACCTGTATTTTGCTGGAATCATCCAGAGTACAAAGGGAATCAGGAGCTAATCAAACTCGGCGCGACACCCATTGATGAAAACTGGGATGGCAATATTTCGGTCGCCCCAAAGCCAAAAGAGGATGAATTCGTCCAGCTTTCGTTGTTTGATAACACCTGATTCGGCAGTCTGCAATCATCTGTATAGCACTCATACAGCACTCACAGTTTCTATGAATCGCCTATACAGGCTGAAAAAACGGTGCAAAAGTTCTCCAAGCGCTGATTTTTCAGTTCTTTCAGAAATCAATCAAACCCACGCAGATGTCGATTCTGCGTGGGTTTTGTTTTATTGTGAAGATGATGATACCGCCGCTCTATGCAGGCAAAAAAAGGACCCCGCACTTCTGGAATGCGAGGCAGAGAAAAAAGGAAATATGGAAAAATGGAGGAATTGTTTGAAAATCAGCGATTTCCAAACAACGCGGAATGCATTGGGCGAAATCCCAATGGCATGGTCCGCAGGAGAAAAAGGATTGAAATTATCATGAAATAAAAGAAATAGAAATAAGCAAATGAAAATTATTCTGTCGGGACAGCCGCTGCCGATGTGACATCATCAACATTCAACAGCAACGATGTATCGCTTCCGTTGACTTTCGGAAGGACACCGTCCCAGCGGTCAAGCATTTTATCTTCCAGAATCAGCGGTGTCAGCGAATCGTTGATCAATTTGTTGGCATCTGCTTCTGCCTGTGCCTTTTTCAGCGTGGCATCCGCTTCAGCGTTTGCGGCGATGCGTTTTTTCTTCGCTTCCGTTTCCGCAATGACGACCGCCTGTTCCTGTTCCGTTTTGGTTTTCAGAAGATTTTGTTCAGCCACCTGTTTCTGTTCGATTGCCGCATTGAATTCTGCGGAAAAATCGAAGTTTACAATGTTGAACTTATCAATCACAATACCATACTCGCTCACTTTGGAACTCAAAATTTCCTTGATTTGTTCGCCAACCGAACCACGGTCAGTAATCAGTTCTTCCGCAGAATATTTCGCAGTGACGGATTTTACACTTTCCTGTACTGCGGGCGTGAGAACAACAGCTTCGTAGTTGGTGCCGATGTTGCGGTAGATATTGGCAGATTCAGTGGAAAGGATGCTGTAGTTAACCGCAATGGTAGAGTTTACCGTCTGAAGGTCATGCGATACAGCAGTTGCATCAATTTCATAGACCTGAATCTGGTTACTTACAGGTACCACTTCCTGTACGAACGGTACTTTGAAATGGAAGCCTTCACTCAGTGTTGCCGCATTCACTTTTCCCATAGTGACAACAACACCCGTATGACCAGCGGGGACGGTAGTAGCAGCGGAGAGTACAACGACCAGTGCAGCGATGCCGGAGCATATAGAAAGTACAATGCGTCCTGTTTTGGAACTAGCCGTGTTTTTCATTGGAAAAATACATCCTTTCGTTATATAGAGAGGGGGAGGGATAAGGGAGGGGGTTATCGGGTTATCCACCCGATGTATATATCATATCAGATTCCTTCCCGAAAAGCAAAAGCGGAGAGGACGAGTTGAAGGATGAATTTTAAAAAAACATGGCATATACTCACGCATATGAAGGAATGCTTTCATTTTCGTCGGTATGCGTTTGAATAGCGAAATTACAGGTGACGCTCTGTGAAATGGATGTATTTGCGTGAAAAGATTTTTTCTAAACGGGTTATTTTCATTTTTGGAGGTCAGGTATTCAGTGCAATGTCGTGCCAATCCGTTTCTTCGGCAATCAGCCATTCCAGTCCGCGTCTGCGTTCATAGATGATTTCTTCATCCAGATTGCCGATCGGCAGATCCGGTACAAACCATTTTTTCTGTACTGTTGCCCAGTGGTAACGGTAGAACAAGTCAAGCATATCCAGAATGTCTTCGATATCACGCAGTTTGCATCGACTGATAAAATCTGCCTGCGATTTACAATCTGCAACCAGACGTACAAGCTGTTCGCAGTTGCACGCCTTGTCGTTTTCGCCCATATCGTCGATCAGTCCGAGTGCCCATGCCAGTGCACAGCAGCTTTCGTATTCCCAGATGACGTCCGTGCATTCCTGTTCTGTCGGTTTCCAGCTCAGAATGGCTTTTTCCTTCGCATTCAGTGCATCCATTACATCATACTGCTTCAGCAAATTGACAAAGAATGCAGCATGATCTGTGTTTTTATTTCCCATTTCAAATACGATCTGAATGGTAAGAATGGATGCGATGTACCGTTTACAAATGACTTCCAGCGGTTTCAGTGTGACCTCACTGCTTGGCGGTACCATCGGGAGATTGACGTTGACTGCAATATTTTGGCTCTGGATTTTTGCTTCGGAGGCAGACTTTCGTTCTTGCGGTGTTTTCATGTGATTCTTCTCCTTTATTGATGGATAAAAGTCGTCTGAAAAAAGAAAAATGCCGTGATACGAACTGCATCACGGCATTTTTTATGGCGGAGAAAGAGGGATTTGAACCCTCGCGACCCTTTCGTGCCCTACTCCCTTAGCAGGGGAGCCCCTTCACCACTTGGGTATTTCTCCAAAGGTGAATGCAAATCCGATTGATAGATATTGGCGGAGAGGGTGGGATTCGAACCCACGGTGCATTGCTGCATCACTAGTTTTCAAGACTAGCTCCTTAAACCGCTCGGACACCTCTCCGTCGGGATTCAGCTTTATTATTATATCATAAGAGTTTTATTTTGTCAAGGGGTTTTTCGAAATTTTTTAGCAAGAAGAAAAATATTGCTGTGAGTATCTGTCTGATGGCTTTCCGGTGCGCGATTTTTCGTCCAAATGAAAAGCACAGTTCTTTTTTTATGATGCGGGACATACATTCTGATATCAGATGATTTGGAGGACTGTTATGAACCGTAAAATATTGCGCATGAATGCATTTTTTCTGACTTTACTGATGCTTTTATGCATTCCGTTTCAGTTGTTCCCTTGTGCATCCGCGATGCAGTCGCCGCCTGATATCAGTGCAGAAGCGTATGTTTTGATGGATGCCCGGACGGGAATGGTGATTTGCGGAAAAAATGAAACGGAAAAGCGACCGATGGCAAGCACAACAAAAATCATGACGGTGCTTCTGACGCTGGAATCGGGTGGCTTGGATGATGAATTTGTAGTCGATGCGGATGCAATTCATGTGGAAGGCTCCTCGATGGGACTGCAAGAGGGGGATGTTGTGACAAAACGTGCACTGTGTGTCGGAATGCTTCTTCCGTCGGGCAATGATGCGGCGAATGCGGCGGCGGTCGCGGTGGGCGGAGATATTCCGCATTTTCTGGAGATGATGAACCAGCGGGCGGCTGAAATCGGTATGACACGCACTTGCTTTGCATCGCCATCGGGACTGGATGCAGATGGACATGGTGCTTCGGCGCAGGACATGGGTCTGTTGGCGCGGGAAGCACTGAAGAATCCTGAATTTGCGGCAATATGCTCACAGCCGTTCATGACGCTGGAATTTGGAAATCCGCCGTATGAGCGCACGCTGTACAATACGAACAAGCTGCTGACGATGGCAGAGGGCGTGATCGGAGTAAAAACGGGGTATACAGATGCAGCAGGGCGGTGTTTGGTGAGTGCTTGTGAACGTGAGGGACGGCGCTTGATTTGTGTGACGCTGTATGACAGGAACGACTGGGCAGACCATATGGCACTGTACGACTATGGGTTTGCGGACGTGAAGGAGATGACGGCGGATGTACCGAAGAATCTGGGCATTGCGCTGGAAGGCGGAACGGAAGAATGGGCGGCTGTATATGCGCAGGAGGGGATGAAACTGAATGTGTGGCATGGAAAGGCGGCGGATGTGACGATGCGGGTATCTTTGCCGCCGTTTCGGACGATGCCGCTGGAAGCAGGGCAGGCGATCGGGGAATTGGTGTATGAGTATGAGGGACGGGAAGTATGGCGCACGCCGCTGCGTGTACGTTTCTGATAATTGCAGTCATGTAGTGCAATGAAGAATGCATCTTTTACCCTTTCCACAAATGCTGCTGTACAGAATTGGAATATTCGATGAAATATTGCAATCGCAATAGAAATTATTGACAAAGTGGAAAATATATGATATAATGTAAACAGAAGAACAGATAATGAAAATGAGGGGTAATATGAGTGCAGAATGGTTTTCTTCATGATTCCTTTCAATAGGAAAGCCGCAGGCGAAAAACCTGCGGCTTCTTTTCTGCCCGCACATCAGAAAGATTTCTTTCCTATCCCTTGATTTTTGTCGTTTTATATGGTATAATATATTCGCTGTGTTTTACATACAGCCGAAAATAATGTATGCAACTGCACGAAAAGAGGTGCCAATATGATTGATTTGCATTGCCATAGTACCCTCTCCGATGGTTCGCTTGGAATCGAAGAAATTATTCGTCAAGCGGAAAAAGTCGGCGTGGATACCCTTTGCATTACCGACCATGATACCCTTTCGGGCTATTCCCGTGCGAAATTTCTCGGTGAACGCTACCACGTCAAGATGATTCAGGGCGTGGAAATGAGTGCGTGGGATAAAGAACGCGGTCAGAAAGTGCATATTCTTTGCTATGCCCCCCGCAATCCCGACCGTCTGGAAATGCTCTGTCTGAAATCCCGCGAGATCCGCAAGGAAGTCTGCAAGGAAATGATCGAAAAGGTCAAAGCGCTCTACCCTATCACCACCGACAGCGTGCTGCGACACTGTAAAGGCGCTGAATCCATTTTTAAAGTGCATATTATGCGCGCGCTGATTGATTACGGCTATGCACTTGAATTCTATGGCGCACTCGACAAAAAATTATTCCATCCTGAAAACGGAAGCTGCATTGTCAACCGCGAATACCCCGATATCAACCATGTGCTGAACCTTGTGCATGGTGCGCACGGCGTTGCGGTCATGGCACATCCCATGCTCTATGATAATGTGGCATTGCTCGAAGACCTCGCCGCAGAGGGCAAAATTGACGGCGTCGAGGTTGACCACTATTCCGCAAATGCGGCACAGCGCGAAATGCTTCGCCGTATCGCAGAACGGTATGATCTGATTGTTACAGGCGGTTCGGATTTCCACGGACTGTATAATCAGCAGCCCGCGCCGCTTGGTTCGGAATCCACATCGCCTGAACAGTTCGCACGGCTTCTTGAACGTGCGAAAAATGCATAAACCCGGTTATTCATTTTCTGAAAGGAAGTATTATACACATGGACATTATGGAAAAAGCATTGGCAGCACATGAGGAATGGGCAGGCAAACTGGACATTACCTCCCGCGTGAAAATCAAAGATCAGGCTGCACTTTCCGTGGCTTATACGCCCGGTGTTGCACGTCCCTGCCTTGAAATTCAGAAGAATCCCGCACTCTCCTATGACCTGACCTGCCGCAACAATCTCGTTGCCGTCATCACAGACGGTACTGCGGTTCTGGGACTGGGTGACATCGGCCCGCTGGCAGCCATGCCTGTCATGGAAGGAAAATGCGCGCTGTTCAGTGAATTTGCAGGTGTCAATGCATTTCCGCTTTGTGTCAATACCAAAGATCCCGATGAATTCTGCAACGCCGTTGCATTGATCGCGGGCAGCTTTGGCGGCATCAACCTCGAAGATATCTCTGCACCGAGATGCTTCGAAATCGAACAGAAACTCAAGAAAATGGTCGATATCCCTGTATTCCACGATGACCAGCACGGTACAGCCGTAGTCGCTTCTGCTGCGATCATGAATGCCTGCAAACTTGCCGGCAAGCAGATCTCTGACCTGCGCATTGTCATCAACGGTGCAGGCGCAGCAGGCGTTGCCATCGCAAAAATGCTGATGAATCTGGGCGTGAAGGATATCCTGATGCTCAATTCCAAGGGCATTGTCTGCGAAGGCGATAAGCTCTCCTCTGAAGCACTCACCGAGCTTTCCAAGGTCACAAACAGAGAACATCTCCACGGCGGTCTGGCGGATGCCATGAAGGGCGCAGATGCGTTCATCGGCGTGTCCAAGCCGAACCTTGTGACACCTGAAATGGTCAAGTCCATGAACGAGAAGCCGTTCATCTTTGCAATGGCAAACCCGACGCCTGAAATCATGCCTGATGTTGCAAAAGAAGCAGGTGCGTTTGTAGTCGGTACCGGTCGTTCGGACTTCCCGAACCAGATCAACAATGTACTGGCATTCCCCGGCATCTTCAAAGGTGCGCTCTCCGTGCGTTCTTCGGACATCACCGAGGGCATGAAAATGGCAGCAGCAATGGCAATTGCAGGCTGTGTATCGGACGAGCAGCTCAGCCTTGAATGCGTCATTCCGAATCCGTTTGATCCGAAGGTTTCCGAAGCCGTGGCAGAAGCCGTGGCACAGGCTGCCATTAAGGACGGCGTTGCACGCATTTGCTGTGAAAAGTAATACAGCAGAAAGGAATCACTATGGTTTTTGAATATATTCCCCGCGGCGTATGTGCGCGGAAAATGGTCATTGATGTTGAAGGCGATACTGTCAATCAGGTACAGGTCGTCGGCGGCTGTCATGGCAACGGTCAGGGCATCGCAGCACTGGTCAAGGGCATGAAGGTCGATGATGTGATCGCACGTCTGGACGGTATCAACTGCAACGGCAAGGGCACGTCCTGTCCTGCACAGCTTGCAGCAGCACTCCGTCAATATAAAGCCAATGCTTGAAATTCACAGCAATTGGCTGCGTATCTGTCTGCTTGTCGTTTCTATCCTGATGATTCTGGTGTTTCTGGCACCTGTCACAGTCCACATTGTCAATGCGGGCAATCTGGCAGGCATGGCAGGCGGAATCGTACTCTTGCTGTTTACGCTGCTGAATCAGCCGATTTCCCGTCTGCTTGACAGACTTTGGGCGGCAAAAGCAGGGAAAATCGCAGTTTCGGCAGTCGGCATTTTTCTGGCACTCGGCATTTTGCTGTGTGTGGTGCTTTCGGTGATGATGACAGCGGCGATTTGCCGCACACCCGATACACCGCCGCAGGCAATGATCGTGCTGGGCTGCAAGGTGCGTGACGGCAGACCGAGTCTGATGCTCGCACGCCGTCTGCAAGCGGCATACGATGCGCTCGAAACATATCCCGATATGCTATGCATTGTATCGGGCGGAAAAGGAACGGACGAAGAAATTTCCGAAGCGCAGTGTATGTACGAATGGCTGACTGCAAAGGGCGTAGACGCTTCCCGCATCCTGATGGAGAACCAGTCTGCTTCCACCTCTGAAAACCTGCGTTTTTCCAAGAAAATTCTCGATGAACATGACATTGACGGTGCAGTGCTCATCGCAACAGACGGCTATCATGAAATGCGGGCGCAGTACCTTGCGAAGATAGAAGGTCTGCCCGAAACCTATGCCGCAGCAGCAGCGACTTCCCTTTACCTGCTGCCGACCTATTGGGTGCGGGAGTGGTTCGGCATCGTTCATGCGGCAGTTTTTGGCAATTAAAACAGTCCGCTTTGGAGGACTGGCTATAAAGGAGGATATTTCCATGAAAATCGAAACACAATGCCTGCACGCGGGCTATACCCCTGAAAATGGCGGGCCGAGAGTTGTCCCGATCGTACAGTCTACGACATACCGCTTTGATTCTACTGAAAAAATTGCATCTTTGTTCGATATGCCGACCGAGCCGATCTATTCTCGTTTTGCAAACCCGACTGTGGATGCTGTTGAAAAGAAAATTGCAGCACTGGAAGGCGGCGTGGGTGCAATGTGCACCACATCGGGACAGGCAGCAAGCCTGATTTCCGTGCTGAACGTCTGCAATGCTGGCGACAGCTTCATTTCGACCAGCACGATTTACGGCGGTACGCTGAATTTGTTCGCAGTCACATTCAAGCGTTTCGGCATCGAGTGCATTTTTGTTGACCCGAATGCAAGCCGTGAAGAATTGCAGGCAGCCATGAAGCCGAATACCCGCTGTGTCTTTGGCGAAACCCTGGCAAACCCTGCACTGGATGTATTTGACATTCAGAAATTTGCAGATTTTGCGCATGATAATGGGATTCCGCTGATTATTGACAACACATTCCCGACACCGATTCTGTGCCGTCCGAAGGAATGGGGCGCAGACGTTGTCATTCATTCGACCACGAAGTACATGGATGGTCATGCAGTGCAGGGCGGCGGCGTGATCGTGGACTGCGGTACATTCCCGTGGGACAACGGCAAATTCCCTGAATTCACAGAGCCTGACGAAAGCTATCATGGTGTACGCTATGTGGAATCGTTCGGCAATGCGGCATATATCATCAAGGCAAGAATGCAGCTGATGCGCGACTTTGGATGCTATCCTTCTGCAACGAACGCATTCTATCTGAATCTTGGACTGGAAACGCTGGCAGTACGTATGAAGCAATACTGCATCAATGCACAGCAGGTGGCAGAATATTTGCAGAGCCGTCCGGAAGTGGAATCGGTATCGTATCCGGGACTGAAGACAGATGCAAATTACGAGCTGGCACAGAAGTATTTGCCTGATGGCTGTTCCGGTGTGATTTCGTTTGTCATCAAGGGCGGCAGAACGACTGCGATGAACTTTATGGATTCGCTGAAGCTGGCATCGAATGTTGTTCATGTAGCAGACATCCGGACTTGTGTACTGCATCCTGCATCGGAGACGCACAGACAGTTGACGGACGAGCAGCTTGTTGCAGCAGGCATCAATGCGGGCATGATTCGGTTCTCTTGCGGACTGGAGAATGTCGAAGACATTATTGCGGACATTGCACAGGCATTTGATGCGATCAAATAAGCGCTGACGCAATGATGGAATAGCGATTATCATGAGGACTCCAGAGGGTATCATTCCCTTTGGAGTCCTTATTGTTGGGATTCTCAAACAGTATCGCGCAGTCGTGCGGGAAATATGCTTTTTTTCTTGACATTGTCCCTCACTTGTGATATAATATACTGCGTATATGAAAAAATTTTGCAGTTTTATGAAAGGATGTTGACTGCTATGCCTTATCTGCCCCTTGCAGGCAAACCCGATTTGCCCAAAATCCAATCCGATATGCTCAAATTCTGGAAGGAAAATGCCGTCTTTGAACGCTCTGTCCGCGAAAAAGGCGACAACGAAGTCGTCTTCTATGATGGCCCTCCTTTCCCGACCGGCAAACCCCACCATGGTACTGTCCTCGTTTCCTTCATTAAGGATATGATTGCTCGCTACTGGACAATGCAGGGCTATTCCGTACCTCGTGTCTGGGGCTGGGACTGCCACGGTCTTCCAATCGAAACACAAGCCGAAAAAGCACTTGGTATTGACGACAAAACTGCCATTGAACGCTCCATCGGTATTGCAAAATTCAACGATGCCTGCCATGACATCGTTTCGGGCAATAATGAGGCATGGAAAGAATATGTCGAGGAAATGTGCCGCTGGGTCGATTATGAAGGCGCGTACAAAACCATGAATCTTTCCTATATGGAGTCTGTCATGTGGGCATTCAAACAGTGCTACGACAAAGGTCTGATCTATCAGGATTACCGTGTCACACCGTACTGCACCAGATGCGAAACATCCCTCTCCATCTCTGATACCCGTGAATCTGATTCTACCCGTCCGCGTCAGGACAGATGGATCATTGCCCGCTTCAAGACCGAAGAAGTCATGAACGGCAAAACGGTATTCTTCCTTGCATGGACGACCACACCATGGACTCTGCCCTCCAACCTCTGCCTTGCAGTCGGTGAACAGCTTGACTATGCTTACGTGGAAGTTGAGGACGGCATTTATATCGCCTGCAAGAATGTCCTCAAAAACTTCCCGAAGGTATTCGGCAAAGAACCTGTCATCCTGAAAGAATGCAAGGGTACTGACCTCATGGGCAAAACCTACGAGCCGCTGTTCCCGTATTTTGCAGACCTGAAAGAAAAGGGCGCATTTAAAGTCGTTTCTGCTGACTATGTCGGCTCTGACGAAGGTGTCGGTATCGTTCATACCGCGCCTGCATTCGGTGAGGACGACTACTGGACCTGCAAGAAGTGGGGCATTCCGCTGGTCAACCCTGTTGATGCGAAGGGACGCTTCACTGAAGAAATCACCGATTTCTATGATCCCGATAATACGAAAAACGTCATCGAAATGAACCCGACTGTCATCCGCTTCCTCTATGATGCGGGCAAGGCGGTTGCAGACGGCACGATTGAGCATAACTACCCGCACTGCTGGAGATGCAAACAGCCGTTGATTTACAAGGCGATGAACGCATGGTATTTCAATATCGACAAAATCAAGGACAGACTCATTGAACTGAACAAAGACGTTCATTGGGTTCCTGAAACCGTCAAGAACGGCAGATTCGGCAAATGGCTCGAAAATGCCCGTGACTGGAACATCTCCCGTAACCGCTACTGGTCTACGCCGATTCCGATCTGGGAATGCGAGGAATGCCACAAGCGCATTGCACTTGGCAGTCTGGACGAAATCGAAGAAAAGAGCGGTGTTCGCCTGAATAATCTCCACCGTCAGTATGTCGATGAAATTACCTTCCCATGCGAATGCGGTCATACAATGCACCGTATTCCCGAAGTGCTGGACTGCTGGTTCGAATCGGGCTGTGTGCCGTTCGCACAGAAGCACTATCCGTTCGAAAACAAAGAGTGGTTTGAATCACACTTCCCCTGCGACTTTATCGTAGAGTACACAGGACAGATTCGCTGCTGGTTCTATTATCTGCACGTTATGGCAACGGCGCTGTTCGACCGTCCTGCATTCTCCAACTGCGTGGTACACGGCACGGTGCTTGCAAAGGACGGCAAAAAGCTTTCCAAGTCCTCCAAGAACTATACTGACCCGATGGAACTGATGAAGAAGTACGGCACGGACGCGTTCCGCCTGTATATGTATCAGTCGGGTGCAATGCTGATCGGTGACTTGCAGTTTGATGAAAGCGGCTTGCAGGATGCATTGCAGCAGATTCTTCTGCCGTTCTGGAATGCCTGCAACTTCTTCATTTCCTATGCGAACATTGACGGCTACTGCCCGACCGAAATGCCCAAGCCGCAGTCGGACAATCAGCTTGACAAATGGATGCTGGCTTTGCTGTATGATACCCGCAAGACCATCACCGACAATATGAATGATTATCAGGTCAACCGTTATGTGGATGCACTGGCAGCGCTGATTGACGGCATGACCAACTGGTATATCCGCCGCAGCCGCCGTCGTTTCTGGGGCAGCGGCATGACAGAGGACAAGCAGAACGCATATGATACGCTGTACTATGTCCTTGTCAACACCTGCAAGCTGATGGCGCCGGTTGCGCCTGTGATGTCTGAATATGTTTATCGTATTCTGACGGGTGAAGAATCCGTGCATCTGGCACAGTGGCCTGAGATTTGCGATTGTCTGCGCAATGATGATTTGCTGAAGCAAATCGGTCTGGTGCAAAATGTTATTTCGTTGAGTCACAGTCTGCGTAATAAGAACCGCATCAAGAACCGTCAGCCGCTTTCGAAGCTGCGTGTGGCATTGGCATCGAAAGAAGCTGCTGCGATTGTGCGTGACTTTACGGATGTGATTGCAGAAGAACTGAACGTCAAGGTTGTAGAAATTGTTGACGAAGTGTCCGAGATTGCAACGGTAAGCTATGCGCCTGACTTCATGGCGATTCGCAGTCAGTACGGCAGCAGAGTTCCGCAGTTAATTAAGGCGATCAAGTCAAACAAGTTCCGTTTGACGGAAGATGCGGCAATTCTGGAAATTGACGGACAGGAAGAAAGCTTTGATGCATCGGTCATTCTGGTGAATTACACGGCGAAAGACGGTGGCCATGTGATGAGTGAGCATGGCATTGTGGTATCGCTTGATCTGACGATCACGGAAGAGCTGAAAGCGGAAGGTATTGCGAGAGAGCTTGTACGAAACATTCAGGATGCAAGAAAGCAAGCGGGATGTGAGATTTCCGACCGTATTGTGCTGCAAATTGAGGGTGCATACCCGAAGGCATTTGAGGAATACATCTGCAATGAGACGCTGGCGACACTGGGCAAGGTAGAGAATGCGGCAGTGGAGGCAGAAGTTGAAACGGCAGACGGCACAATGAAGATTGCGATTCAGAAAGCATAAAAAGAAGGCTGCACACGCGGAGCGCGAAATTCCCTTTTCGTCCTATCTAATCAGGAAGGGGTTTCCCCTCGTGTCGTACCCAACATAAATAAAGGAAGGCAGGAAGAACGCTTCAAACCGTTCTCTTGCCTTCCTTTGTTCGTCATGGGAGATGTTATTTGGGAACCCCTCCTGATTCGTTAGAACGAAATGGGGGGAAGTTCGCCGACTGCTTAGCTGCGCCGCATCGCCATCTTCGGATTGTCCGCCCGCAATACATATCCACCATTGCGTATCGTATGCAGCAGCTTCACCGTGTGCCCATCATCAATCTTTCGCCGCAAATAGTGAATATATACACTGATGACCGCACCACCTGTCGGTATGTGCTTCGAAACGTGCTCCTCTATGCACTCCCTCGTCAGCGTCATCCCTTGATTGCAAATCAAATATTCCAGTATCGCACACTCTTTCTCCGAAAGCGGTATCCGCTTTCCACTCCGCGTCGCAATATGCCGCTTCGTGTCAACAGTTAAATCTGCCAGACAATGGATGTCTGCATCCGGTCGGCACGCATCCCGATGATAATTCCGCAGCATCCGCCGTACCCGCGCACACATTTCATCCATGTGGAACGGCTTCACCAGATAATCGTCCGCACCACTGTCCAGTCCCAGAACACGCTCTGAAATACTGCTTTGCGCACTCAAAAGCATGACGGGCGTGTCAAGCCCGCGCGTCCGCAGCTCCCGCAGTACATTCAGCCCCGTGATCTCACCCAGTGCCGTATCCAGCAGAATCGTGTCAAAGGACGGCTTGCTCAGCAAATGCAGCGCATCTGTACCGTTATCACACAGCGTGCAGTGGTATCCTTCCTGCGTCAGTCGCTCTGCCAATTGCAGACGCAGCCTTTGGTTCCCCTCAATAATCAAAACTTCCATAACCAGCAGCCTCTCTTTCTATACTGCACAGAATGCCTGTGCACAGTTGCTTTTTTCTATAATAAAAGCTTACCACGACAACATAAAATGAATCTGAAATATTTATAAAACATTCAAAGTCCTGTATGGTAATATTTTACGGTTGGCACTGTCCATGACATTCCCTTGGAATTTCCGTCTGTTTCAGCAAAAAGTTCTGATTTGTTGCACAAATTTGTAAAAAGCTCTTGATTTTAACGCCGAAATCCGCTATAATAAGAACTATGTACGGGAACGCGAAAGCGCTCTCAGTAGAAAGGAGTTATTTTATGATTTATACGAATCAGGTTGAAGGAATGTGCAAAATCGCACAGGGTGTCGCTCACGGCGCAGCTCCGATTCCCGAAGAAGCAAAGTGGGTCAAGGCAAAGGAAGTTCAAGATATCTCCGGTTTCACACACGGTGTGGGCTGGTGCGCTCCTCAGCAGGGCTGCTGCAAACTGACGCTCAACGTCAAAGAGGGTGTCATTCAGGAAGCACTCGTGGAAACACTCGGTTGCTCCGGTATGACGCATTCCGCAGCAATGGCTTCCGAAATCCTGCCCGGCAGAACCATTCTGGAAGCTCTGAATACTGACCTCGTTTGCGATGCAATCAACACCGCAATGCGTGAACTGTTCCTCCAGATCGTATACGGCCGTTCCCAGAGTGCTTTCTCTGTAGATGGTCTGGCAGTCGGCGCTGGTCTGGAAGACCTCGGTAAAGGTCTCCGTTCTCAGGTCGGTACGATGTATGGTACACTCGCAAAGGGCCCTCGCTACCTCGAAATGACCGATGGCTATGTCACCAAGATCGCTCTCGATGCTGACGACCAGATCATCGGCTACAAGTTTGTCAACTTCGGTAAGATGATGGACTTCATCAAGGCTGGCGATGATGCAAACACCGCATTCGAAAAAGCACAGGGTCAGTATGGCCGTGTTGCCGATGCTGTGAAGCTCGTTGACCCGAGAAAAGAATAAGGAGGATTTGTACCATGGCATTGTTTGAATCTTATGAAAGAAGAGAAAAGCAGATTCTCGCTGTTCTTGCACAGTACGGCATCAACTCCATCGAGGAGTGCCTTGAGATCTGCAAAGCAAAGGGTTTTGATCCTTATAAAATCACCGAAGGCATTCAGCCGATCTGCTTCGAGAACGCAAAGTGGGCTTACACTGTAGGCTGCGCAATCGCAATCAAGAAGGGCTGCAAGAGAGCTGCTGACGCTGCTGCTGCAATCGGTGAAGGCTTGCAGGCATTCTGCATCCCCGGTTCTGTTGCTGACCAGAGAAAAGTTGGTCTTGGCCACGGCAATCTGGGCAAAATGCTCCTCGAAGAAGAAACCGAGTGCTTCGCATTCCTCGCAGGTCACGAGTCTTTCGCTGCTGCTGAAGGCGCAATCGGTATCGCTGAAAAGGCAAACAAGGTTCGTCAGAAGCCGCTGCGTGTTATCCTGAACGGTCTGGGCAAAGATGCTGCACAGATCATTGCTCGTATCAATGGCTTTACCTATGTTGAAACCGAGATGGACTACTACACCGGCGAAGTCAAGGAAGTATTCCGCAAGGCATATTCTGAAGGTCTGCGCGCAAAGGTTAACTGCTACGGCGCAAACGATGTTCGTGAAGGCGTTGCGATCATGTGGAAGGAAAAGGTTGACGTTTCCATCACCGGTAACTCCACCAACCCGACTCGTTTCCAGCATCCTGTTGCAGGCACCTACAAGAAGGAATGTGTTGACGCAGGCAAGAAGTATTTCTCTGTTGCATCCGGCGGCGGTACCGGTCGTACCCTGCATCCGGATAACATGGCAGCAGGCCCTGCTTCTTACGGCATGACGGACACCATGGGCCGTATGCATTCTGATGCACAGTTTGCAGGTTCTTCTTCTGTTCCGGCACACGTTGAGATGATGGGCTTGATCGGCATGGGCAACAACCCGATGGTCGGTGCTACCGTTGCTTGCGCTGTTGCTGTTGAAGAGGCTATGAAGTAATCTCTTTTCGGTTACCATACGCTATTTTATCGAATCCCGACAGGCTTTGCGGCTTGTCGGGATTTTTGTGTTTTATCGTCAAAAATGCGATTTGTCACCCTGAATTCAAAGACGGTGACATAATGATGCGAATAAAATTGACCGCCGTTCATTTTCTGGACGGCAGTGTGTATACAATAAAATTTCTCCAAAATTTCAAATTTCCTCTTGACAAATCACTTTTCGTGTGCTATACTATAAAAGCTGTGATTTGATTCAACAGTTCCCGTATTCCAAAGACAGTCGGCATTCGCTTTCTGCGTTAGAAGTCCGACCGAGGAGTGCCGATTGTTTCTATCTTGATACAACCGCCTCTCCTGTCCATTCGGGAGAGGCGTTCTTATTGCACTCCATGCAATGGTTTGCCTCGCTGTTCTTTCAGCATCGCAAGCTTATTTTATGGAGGTGAAACATTCCATGCCAAGTGAAAAGGTTCTTCAAAGCAAACAGGCGAAAGTTGAGGCTCTGACCGAACAGCTCAAGAACGCTGCTGCTTGCGTCCTCGTTGACTACAAGGGCATCAGCGTTGCTGATGATACGAAACTCCGTAAGGAACTTCGTGAAGCAGGCGTGACCTACATGGTTCAGAAGAATACCCTCATCCGCTTTGCTCTCCACAATGTTGGCTACGATCAGTTCGACGGTGTTCTCGAAGGCACAACTGCTATTGCTGTGTCCGATGACCAGACTGCTGCTGCTCGTATTCTCGGTGCTTTTGCTGAGAAGTCTGAAGGCAAATTCTCCCTGAAGGGTGGCTTTGTCGATGGTGAAGTCTATGATGCTGAAAAGATCATGGCTCTCTCCAAGATTCCTTCCAAGGATGTTCTGCTTGCACAGCTCGTTGGTTCTCTCCAGGGTCCGATTCAGAAGCTCGCTGCAACTCTGCAGGCACTCGTGGACAAAAAGAACGAAGAAGCTGCATAATTATTTGCTTCTTCCCGTATTTTCATCTGAAATTTATGATTATTGAAAAGGAGAATTATCATGGCTTCCGAAAAGACTATGAAGTTTATCGAAGATATCAAGGCACTCTCCGTTCTCGAACTGGCTGAGCTGGTTGAGGCAATTCAGGAAGAGTTTGGCGTTACCGCTGTTGTTGCAGCTGCTGGCCCTGCTGGCGGTGCAGCACCTGCTGAAGCTGAGAAGACTGATTTTGATGTTGTTCTCACTTCCTTTGGCGATTCCAAGATGGGTGTTATCAAGGCTGTTAAGGATGCACTGGGTCTTGGTCTGAAAGAAGCAAAGGCTGCTGTTGAAGGTGCACCTTGCACTCTGAAGGAAGCAGTTCCGAAGGCTGATGCAGAAGCTCTGAAGAAGACGCTGGAAGATGCTGGCGCAACCATCGAGCTGAAGTAATTTTTGCTTATAACAAAGAGGCGCTTTGTCCGAGTGGGCAGAGCGCCTTTTGCATATTCTTGCGAAATAAAATGGCTATGCACGCGAAGCGAAACACCCTTTTTCGTCCAACTAATCAGGAGGGGGTATGGGGGAACCCTATTAAGGGGTTCCCCCATGCAGTACCCGCTAAAAAGACAATGAGGCAAGAAAACGAGTAATCACGTTTTTCTTGCCTCTCTTTATTTATGTTGGGTACGACACGAGGGGAAACCCCTTCCTGATTA
>JAZUJW010000060.1:0-7223 GCA_045642925.1 Oscillospiraceae bacterium | reverse complement strand
CTGTGCAAGATGGCGGAAAATCTGCAAGTAGATGTGCCGCCAAGCCGTAAGGCGTGCTTTGTGCGGTGTTGCCTTAAGGATTACAGCGCTGACAGGGATGATATCCCTGCTCGATGACTTCTTCTCGTGTGCCTGTGAAGTAGATCGCATTCTTTTCCGCCATATCCTCTACGACTGCACAATCCGGAAGATGAAATACTTTCGAATTGCGGTTGAGTACATAATCGTGAATTTCAGCCTGTTCCGTTGTAGTCGTTTCTGTGATTGTCGTCTGCACGGGTGCGGTAGTGACTGTCACCTCTGCCAGCCAATTATCACCTGTTGCATAATCAATGGTGATTTGTGGCTGTACATTATACGCAAAGATATGAAAACAGATCCCACTGCCCGCATCCTCCACCGAATAGGCTTCCATCTGCACACCGTCTGCCAGCAGATCATCGCCCTGATAATGCGGTGTGACACGGTAAAGGACATGATGATTTGTTTCCTTTACATAATCGGCGACCTGATTTTCAAAAGGAAGCATTCCCTGCACATTCATGTACCGTGTGCCTGTAATGAGATTCTGTTCATTGGCATTTTCGCCCGCCAGTTCAAAGGCGATCAGGTGACAGCGGTTATACAGGTAACCACCTTCCACGATGTCGTCATAGCGCGATAAATGCCATCCGGCAGGCTTCACGGAACTAATGCTTTTCCGGTCTTCGGTCGGCATGATATCCTGCCCGATGCACGCATAGCATACACCGCATCTGCCAAGTGCATCCAGCGGACTGTAATATTCAAAAGAATCGGTTGTCCAGTCTTCATCGGTAAAATAGGGTCGGTCGTTATTCAGAACGCAATACGGCGCACCTGCATAAGGCGGAATATTGTCAAGAGATCCCACTGAAACGGCATCAGCAGACGTTGTCAGCGTTTGCGATGTGGATGAAGGAATACGATCGGAAGTGACTGTACTTTCTGTCGTAATGGTTGTTTCTGCCGTGCTTGAAACGGTCGTGGCGGCGGTCGTTTGTGCTATGGAGTCATCATTGCTTTCCTGTGGAAGCTGTGCGGGCGTACAGGATACCAGCAGGAACAGAACCGCCAGTAAAAGCGGCATTTCACGAATATCCATTTATATCCTCTCCTTCATATTATATTAGCATTTGCTTTCAAAAGCGTCAGATTCGATTCTGCTTCCATCGGACGGCTCACAACACGTTGCCTTGCCTGTCCCGACTGCGGCACTGACCAGTGCTTCCAGCGAAACCCGAATGGTAAATGACACATATTCAATGGTTTCATCACGATTACAGTGTTCTTTGCTCTGAATGATGTCCAGCAGTTTTCCGGACATTGCTTCAATGAAAAACGATTTCATAAATGTGCGGTACTCCGGCAGAAGCCGCACTTTTTTTGTCTTTTCCATCGCAGTCAGCAATTTTTCAGCAATGAATTCAAAATCCTGATATAATCCGCGTTTGATTTCCAGACTGCCCAGCGAATCGCAGACGCAATTGAGGATATGTTTGTTTTCTTCGATATACTTCAGCAAAAACAACATTCCTTCTTCGAATTCCATCGCGGCAGAAAAGGTTCGGATGCGTTCGATGGCTTCCTGATTCAGCATCCATTTGAGCAAATCGGGAATATCCTGAAAATGGTAATAGAATGTTTTGCGGTTAAGTCCGCATTCCCGAATGATATCGCTGACTGTGATTTTTGCAAGCGGCTTTCGCTCCAACAGCAGTTTCAGCGCTTCTGCGAGTGTTCGTTTGGTATTGTTGCTTGTAACAGTATAATTCATGGCAATCCCCCCACTTTCAGTATAACAGATTTGAATGCATTTTGCAAGCAGAAAATCGGACATTTGACCATCAATTTCACATATTTGTCCGAATTTCACTCATGTATGTGTTTTTATCCGTTGAAACTCATGCGCGATTATGATATGATTGCACATGAGGTGAAGAATATGGAAAAAATGTACCGTTCCATTACAGCAAAGCCCAAACTGATTGTGGCGATTTTTCTCGTATTATCAGTCATTTGTGGACTGATGCAGTTTCGTGTCAATGTCAACTACGACATGACCGATTATCTGCCCGACAACAGCCCGTCCACCATTGCGATAGACGTGATGAACGCCGAATACACGGGCGGCATTCCGAATGCGCGTGTGATGGTGAAAGACCTGACCTTGCCGCAGGCACTTGATTACAAGGACAAAATCGCGGCAATCGACGGCGTGACGGCTGTGACATGGCTGGATGACAGCTGCAATGTCTTTCAACCGTTGGAAACACTTGACCCAACGCTGGTGAATGACTATTTCAAGGACGGCGCTGCCTTGTACAGCGTCACGATCGAAGAAGCAAAAATCACAAGTGCGGTTGCAGAAATTCGCAGCATCATCGGCGATGATAACGCCATGACGGGTACTGCGATCTCCACCGCCGCCGCCACAGAAAATACCATTTCCGAAGTTTCCGTCATTGCCGCCTGCACTGTGGCATTTGTCATTTTCATTCTGATCATGACCACAGGCTCCTGGATGGAGCCGCTTGTCATTCTATTGGGACTGGGCGCGGCAATTCTCATCAATATGGGAACGAATCTGCTGTTCGGCACGATTTCGTTCGTTTCCAATGCAGCTGCACCGACTCTGCAAATTGCAGTATCATTGGACTATTCGGTGTTCCTGATGCACCGCTTTGAGGCTTGCCGCAAAGAAACTGCGGATGTACGGGAAGCGATGGTTTCCGCACTCTGCAAATCCACTGCTTCGATTTTGTCCAGCGGTCTGACAACCGTCATCGGCTTCCTTGCACTTTGTCTGATGCGCTTCAAAATCGGCCCCGACATGGGATTGATTCTCGCAAAGGGCGTTGCCATCAGCCTGATTTCCGTATTTGTGCTGATGCCGAACCTTCTGCTTCTGACCTACCGTCTGATCGACAAGACCGCGCACCGTCCGTTTGTACCAAAATTTGACGGTTTTGCCAAACTTGTCACAAAGGTGATGATACCACTTTCCGCCGTGTTTGCATTCCTGATGATCCCTGCCTACCTTGCATCCAATGCCAACAGCTATTATTACGGTGCTTCGAATATTTTCGGTGAAGGCACTGATTACGGCAGAGATACCGAAGCCATTGAAGCAGTGTACGGCAAAAGCGATACCTATGTACTGATGGTGCCGAAAGGCGACAATGTTACCATGAAAGCCCTCTCCGAACGGCTGCAAAAGCTTCCGCAGGTATCCTCGGTGCTTTCCTATGTGGATACAGTCGGTGTTGAGATTCCTGAACAATATCTCGATGAAGAAACGCTTTCCAAACTGGTTTCCGAACATTATTCCAGACTGGTGCTGAATCTGGATACCGATTATGAGGGCGAAAGCACGTTTACACTGGTCGAACAAATTCGTGCCGCCGCTTCTGATTTCTACGACGAATATCAGCTTGCAGGTCAAGGTGTGACAACGTATGACCTGATGCAAACCGTCACAGGCGATATGCTGAAAGTGAATCTGATTGCAATTGGCGCAGTGTTTGTGGTACTGCTTCTGACGATGAAATCCGTTTCACTGCCTGTGCTTCTTGTGCTGAGTATTGAAACTGCCATCTGGGTGAATATGTCGTTCCCATATTTCATGGACACGACCATTTTCTACATTTCCTATCTGATCGTCAGTTCCATTCAGCTTGGTGCGACCGTGGACTATGCCATTCTCTTTACAGACCGCTATCTGGAACTGCGGAAACAATGCGGCAAAAAAGATGCCATTCTGCAAATGCTTTCCTCCTGCGTGGTATCCCTGATTGCATCCAGCAGTGTCATGATCGTCGTCGGCTTCCTGATGGGCTATATTTCGACACATGGACTGCTTGCACAGCTTGGACTTTTCATCGGCAGAGGCACACTCTGTTCGCTGATGATCGTCCTGTTTGTTCTGCCCGGACTGCTGTATTTATTTGACGGGCTGATTGGAAAAACAACTCGAAATTCTGATTTTGTGAAGGAGCGATAATCTATGAAAAATACAATGAAAATCGCAGCGGGTGCTGCCGCAGTCATGATGACTGCATCTGCCATCCCGCTGAATGTCTATGCAGAAGCCAACAGTAAATCAAAAGAGGAAGTCATTTACATCATGGCGGATGCCGCAGGCGATGTGAAAGAAGTCTATGCAGTCAATATCTTTGGCAGCGGCAGTCACACCGATTATGGTGATTATCAAGACCTCAGAATTCTCAACACGCAGGATGAACTGCAAACGGTCAAAGGCGGCTATTTCTTCTCCACAAAATCAGACCATGTGTATGTGCAGGGAACACTTCCCGATGCGGAAATCCCATGGGATATCTCCATCCGATATTTTCTCGATGGAACGGAATATTCACCCGAAGAAATCGCGGGAAAAAACGGCAAGTTGGAAATCCGTTTCTCCGTGCAGAAAAATACAAAATGCAGCATGGATTTCTATGAAGGCTGCGCATTGCAGGCTAATTTCACACTCGATACGAACCGCTGTAAAAACATCACTGCAATGGATGCAACCATGGCGAATGTCGGTGCGGACAAACAACTCTCCTACACCATCTTACCAAATAAAGGCATCGAAACGTCCATTTTCGCAGACGTCAGCGACTTTGAAATGCCAAGTGCCGCCATCAACGGCGTGAAAATGAACCTGAGCATGACCGTGGATACTGCGGCATTTTCCGATAAAGTCAACGAATTGACAGACGGCATCGGCAAACTGGACGATGGTGCAAAATCACTCTCTGACGGCACGGATTCCCTCAAAGACGGCACCAAAGCCCTGAAAGACGGCTCGCAAAAGCTTGCGAATGGCGCAAACACGCTGAATAACGGCATTACAGAACTGGAAAGCGGCGTCAAGACCATTCAGGACGGACTCGACAGTCTGTATGCGCAAAATGATGCACTCTGCGGCGGTTCTGCACAGGTCAGAGAGGCACTCAACACCATTCAGGCGGCACTGCGTTCCGTTTCAACGGATACGGAAAGCCTCAGAACCCTGCTGGAAGCGTCAGGACAGATACAGAATGGCATCGTTACCCTGCAAAACGGCGCACAGGCATTACAGCAGGGCACTTCGTATGATGCATACCAGAACACCATGGCGCAAAACGGTCTTGACCTCTGGGAACTGCAAAACGGCAACAATGCCGCAATTCAGGCGTTGACCGCACAAATCGCACAGTTGGAAGCACAATTGCAAACGGTTGCTGACGATGCCGCGGCGGCGGCTTCTGTCCGTTCACAAATCGAATTCTCTCAAAAAATGATTGCGCTGCTGATGGGCAGCAACGGACTGATGCAGGGCACACAGGCATATCTGGACGGCATCCATAATGGCGCAGCCCAATTGACAGACGGCTTGACACAGATGAACGGCAGCTATCAGGCATTTCACGGCGGATTGCAAACGCTGGTCGATACGCTTTCGGGAATGCTTGTACAGCTTTCTGCGCTTTCAGGCGGCATTTCGGAATTGGCATCGCAGTATGCGGGACTCGATGGCGGCATCCAGCAGTATACGGACGGCGTTGCACAAATCGTATCGGGGTATCAGTCCTTAACCAACGGCGCAACTGCTTTGACCAACGGCAGCAAAGAACTGAAAACCGGTGCAGATGAACTGAAAAACGGCGTTTCTACGCTGTATGACGGTGCAGAAGATTTGTCTGACGGCAGCAAGAAGCTTTCTGACGGCACAAAGGAACTGCGGAAACAGACGGATGGCATTGACGAGAAGATTGATAATGAAATCGAAGCATTGCTGGATGATATCAAGGGCATGGACTTGACGGATGTTTCTTTTGTTTCTGAGAAGAATACGGATGTATCCAGCGTGCAGTTTGTCATCAAGACCGATGCTGTTGTGATGCCCGAAGTGGAGGTTGAAGAAGCTGAGTCGCCAAAACCGCTTACCTTCTGGCAAAAGCTGAAGCAGTTATTCCATTTCAAAAAGTAAAAAAACGGAATATGATAGCAAGAATCCCCCTGCCGGTTGTTTCAGCAGGGGGATTTGTTTCTGTTACTTTTTCAGAAGCGTTACAGTGAAATGTGTTTCATCGCAGGATAATGTCAGCTTCAAACCGTTGAGGTCTGCGGCATTCTGCACCAGCGCAAGTCCAAGTCCTGTACCGTTCTTTCCTGTACGGGCACGATCACCACGCACAAACGGCATTGTCAGGTCTTTGGTATTGATCTGTTCCGCGACTGTATTTTCGATGGTCATGCCCTTGTCGGAAAAACGCAGCGAAATCGTGCCTTGTTCAGCCGTGTACTGCACCGCATTGGCAATCAGATTTTCGACCGCCGCTGTGATGGTATCCTGATCCGCCTGTATCTCCGCTTTGCCTTCCGTATGAACGATGACTTGTTTTTCTTCGAGCATAAGACTGTATTTTTGCAAAGCTTTCTCCGTCAGTTCGTGCAGTGCGATGGATTCTTTTTGCAGACTGTGTATCTCACTCATACGGTTCAATTCCAGCGTCCGCGATGCAATTTTATCCGTATAATCGACATTTTCGAGAATTGCCTCCAGATAGGATACACAGTTCCCGACTTCACCCTTTTTGAGCGTCCGCAAGGCATTTTCAGAATAGCCGCTGATTGCGGTCAGAGGGGTTTTGATATCGTGCGCGAGATTGTTGATGAGCGTTTTCTGGTAGTCCTCAAATGCATATCTTGCTTGATTTTTCGTATTTTTCCACCAGCTCCAAAGGAGTGCGAGTACCAGTGTGACCAGCAGGCAGATCGCTACCTTTTGCAGCCAGCGGCGAATGATGATATCTGCTTCCTCATCCATTCCGAATTCCATGAACAGGCGGTATTCCTCGCCATGAATGGTCAACTTCTGACTTTTGTACATCACAAGAATATCGTGGTCGGAATCCGTCGTTTTCCCCATCAGTTCAGCGACTTCCTTTGCGGTGCGTCCTGCGCCGTCAAAACCATTGAACGAGAACGTTATCTCATCAAACAAATATTCCGCAGTCACCGCATTCACGAGCTTCGTATCCGCGCCGCGATAAGCCGTCATCATGATTTTTGGATTTTTTTCAGTGCCGTTAACCTCAAACAACTCGTAATTCGAATTGTCGATCGTGACGCTGAATTCCTCTGTTTCGCCCATTTCCGTTAATGGCCCATACGGATCTTCCTTCGATGGATAGATAATTGTGCCTGTATGCGGA
>JAZUJW010000059.1:0-41331 GCA_045642925.1 Oscillospiraceae bacterium | reverse complement strand
CAAGATGGCGGAAAATCTGCAAGCAGATGTGCCGCCAAGCCGTAAGGCGTGCTTTGTGTGGTGTTGCCTTAAGGTGTTCCCCCCATGCAATTCCTGTGATAACCAAAGGAAGGCAAGAGAACGGTATGTAGCGTTCTTCCTGCCTTCCTTTATTTATGTTGGGTACGACACGAGGGGAAACCCCTTCCTGATTCGTTGGACGAAAAGGGGTGTTTCGCGCTCTGCGGTGCAGACCTCTTGCAGTCTGTTGGCGTCCAGAGGCGCTGCCTCCGGACTTCGCAAGCTTTTGAAAAAGCCCCCGCAAAACTTTAATCTCGCTTCGCGGATGTAGCCATTTTTGTCCGGAATAACGCAAGGCTGCGCGGGAGAATGCCATTCATTTGCGCAATTGCTATACCATAATTCAACATCGGTATTCCACATCGACCCGCAATCGCCATGCGCCGCTGCATCTCCTTCGGCGAAAGCATACACCCGCCGCAATGTACCACCAACGCATATTCCGATACATCATCCGGAAATTCACCGCCCGATGTAAATGTGAACGAAAGCTTTGCATTTGCATACGCCTGAATCCATGCCGGCAGCTTGACCGTCCCAATGTCCCCACACTGCCGATGATGCGTGCAGCCTTCCGAAATCAGAATGCGGTCACCATCATGCAGCATGGAAAGCCGTTTCGCCCCCTCCATCAGCACTGGCAGTTCACCCTTGTACCGCGCAAACAAAATCGAAAACGAGGTCATCGGAATCGAATCCGGTATGCATTTCGCAACCCGCCCGAATGCCTGCGAATCTGTAATCACAAGGGCGGGCGGCTTCGCAAGCGCAGAAAGTGCATCAGGCAGTTCAGTATCCCGACAGCAAATCGGCATCGCCCCCGCATCCAACAATTCCCGAATCGTCTGCTGCTGCGGCAGAATCAGTCTGCCTTTTGGCGCAGAAGCATCAATCGGAATCACCAGAATGACTGTGTCACCTGCATGGATTTTGTCCGCAATCAGATACTTTTGCTGTGATTCGATGTGCAGGAGATGTGCCAGCCGTTCTTTGCATTCATGAATCCCGTCCATGGTTTTCGCACTGACATAAACCGTGTGTTCATCACCGTCAGGCAGTGGCGCAGAAAGTAAATCGGATTTCGTATATACAAGCAGATACGGCAATTTCTTTTCGGCGAAGGTTTGGCAGAGGGCACGGTCTGCATCCTGCATCCCGCGCTGTGCATCGACAACCAGCACCGCAATATCTACGGTTTCCAATACCTGCATGGTTTTCTGCATCCGCAATGCGCCAAGCGCACTCGTGTCGTCTAATCCTGCGGTATCAATGATGAGGACAGGCCCCAGCGGCAGAAGTTCCATTGCCTTTTGAACAGGGTCTGTGGTCGTGCCTGCCTGTTCGGAAACCAGCGAGAGCGCCTGTCCCGTAATTGCATTGACCAGACTCGATTTTCCTGCATTGGTACAGCCGAAAAATGCAATGTGAATGCGTTCGGCAGAGATGGTGTCATTGAGTCCCATAGTACACCTCAGAAGCGGAAATCGCGGTGATTGGACGTTTTGATGTCCTCAATGTGTTCGCGTGTCAGTGCGCGGACTTTTTCATTCGGGATTTTCTCAAGTTCCTTTTCAATTAGTGCATAGCCTTTTTCGCGGGTCGTGTCGGATGCGTAGTCCACCAGAAATTCTGTCAAGGTCATGAGTGCGTTCGGGTGACAGCAGTTGAGAATCTGTCCGTTTTTGCAAAGGCTCATGAAGCGGTCACCGGTTCTGCCTTCGCGGTAGCAAGCTGTGCAGAACGACGGAATGTGTCCGCAGTCGATCAGCCACGCCACGACTTCATCCAGACTGCGCCGGTCGGAAACGTCAAATTGTTCCGTGTCATGCGGACGTTCCGCTTCTGCATAGCCGCCGACCGAGGTACGGGATGCACCACTTACCTGCGAAATACCCAAACGCAACAGCTTTTGACGTACTTGCTCGGATTCTCTCGTGGAAACGATCATGCCCGTATAGGGGACGGCAAGGCGGATGCAGGCAGTGATCTTCGCAAAAATTTCATCGGAAATGGAGTTGTCGAATGCCGCAGGGTCGATGTCATCCGCGTGTTTGATGCGGGGGACGGAGATCGTGTGCGGGCCGACACCGTGAACGGCTTCCAGATGCTCTGCGTGCATGATAAGTCCAGCAAATTCGTACTTATAGAGTTCCAGACCGAACAATACGCCCAGACCGACATCATCAATGCCGCCTTCCATGGCTCTGTCCATGGCTTCGGTGTGGTAATCGTAATCGTGCTTCGGGCCTGTCGGATGGAGTTTCAGATAGCTTTCCTTGTGGTAGGTTTCCTGAAACAGAATGTAAGTACCGATACCCGCTTCTTTGAGTTTGCGGTAATTTTCGACCGTAGTTGCGGCGATATTGACATTGACGCGGCGAATGTCGCCGTTTTTGTGATGAACATCGTAAATCGTGTGGATGCAGTCGAGAATGTATTCGATGGGGTTGTTGACGGGGTCTTCGCCTGCTTCGATTGCAAGGCGTTTGTGTCCCATGTCCTGCAAAGCAATGACTTCGCGGCGCACTTCCTCCTGCGTCAGCTTCTTGCGTCCGATATGCTTATTCTTCATATGATACGGGCAGTACACACAGCCGTTTACGCAGTAGTTGGAAAGATACAGCGGCGCAAACATCACGATGCGGTTGCCGTAGAATGCAAGTTTGATTTCTTCTGCGATTGCGTACATTTCTTCAATTTTTTCGGGAATGTCGCAGGCAAGCAGAACAGAAGCTTCACGGTGTGTCAGACCGTTGCACTTCGTGCCGTTTTCGGTTTTGAAGGGGCGTGCCTTTTGCAGAATGCTGTCAATGAGTTCAACATTGTGCTTGTTTGCTTCTGCATAAGCAAGGGTTTCGCGGATTTCCGCGTCGTTGATGAATTCTTCTGCTTTCAGAGAATTCGGGTTGTAAATTGCCATGGTAATTTCCTTTCTTCAGGTCAGAACAAATCTTCCCTTTTAGATGATTTTGATATCTCCACGGCAGAATGCGATTCTGCATCCGACCGATTGGATTCTTTGCTGTAAAATAGCAAGTCCCTGCGCCAATTCGCTGTCTTCTGCGGCTTTGTTGGCATAGAGTTCATATTGTTTGCGGACGGCAGAAGGAGAGAGGTTCGGCATCACGACATTTGCGCCTGCCTGAATGCCCTGTTCCGTACCGCATGGCGAAAGCGTGCGCAGTGCCGTAGTGGCAGGCAACAGGAGATTGGGCTGTATCAGACGAAGCAGGGAAAGCAAGTAGCAGGTCTGATGGACTGTGCCTGCGGGAAATGCCGCAAAGGGCGTAGCGGGATGTGGGATAAACGGCCCGATGCCGCACATGGCAGGCTGAAGGGTTTCGATGTATTTGAGGTCTTGTGCAAGCGTGTCTGCGGTCTGGTACGGTGCGCCGACCATAAATCCGCAGCCTGTCTGATACCCGATGGCTTTGAGTGTGCGCAGACATTCCATGCGGTTGGCAAAGGACATTTTTGCAGGATGCATCTTTGCATAATGTGCCGCATTTGCCGTTTCATGCCGCAGGAGATAACGGTCTGCACCTGCCGCAAATAACCGCTGACAGCTTTCCGCAGAGCGTTCTCCCAGCGAAAGCGTGACGGCACAATCAGGGAATTTCTCCTTGATACTGCGAATCAGTGCACCAAGCACGTCATCTGTAAAATGGGCATCTTCTCCACCCTGAAGGACGAATGTGCGAAAACCGAGTGCATAGCCTTCCGTACAGCAGGCGAGAATGGCATCTGCGGAAAGGCGATACCGCTGACAGCCTGCATTGCTTTTGCGAATGCCGCAGTACAGGCAGTCGTTTTTGCAGATATTACTGATTTCGATGAGTCCGCGAATAAAAATGTTTCTGCCATAGATGCGGTCACGGGCGGCGCAGGCTTTCTCTGCCGCTTTTGCCGCAAGTATTTCCGATTCAGCAAGAATCAGACTGCGGTATTCCGCAATGGAAAGAGAATGTTCCGTGGCAAGCTGATCCAGCAGTGCTTCGGCATCCATCACAATTCCTCCATCCATAAAAAAACTGTGCCTTCTGAAAAAAGGCACAGTTACACCGCATTTCGGATATGAAAAAAAGTCGATGGAATGTGCCTTTCTGCGCAGAACGAATCTTTGCAGTCAGGGACAATCTTATTATACACCCGTTTGCCGAAAAAAGCAAGCGGAAAATTTTGTGTCAGCATTCTTTCCTTGACAATCCTGCGAAAATTTGATATACTATATGCAATACTGCACAGAGCTGGTGGAAAAAAAGCAAGTAGATGTGCCGCCAAGCCGTCAGGCGTGCTTTGTGCGGTTTTGCCTATTTGGAATGACTGACGAAAGGCGGTGCGGTATGGCAAAGCTGTACGAATCGGGCGAAAATTATCTGGAAACCATTTTGATCCTGCGGGCAAACGGTGAAGCAGTGCGTTCCATTGATATTGTGCGCATGATGGAAGTATCCAAGCCGAGTGTCAGCCGTGCAGTCGGCATTTTAAGGGACGGCGGGTTTATCCTGATTGACGCAGAAGGTTTCATTACGCTCACAGAAACAGGACAGGAAGTTGCAGAACGCATTTATGAGCGTCACCGTGTCCTGACCGATTGGCTGATGGATCTGGGCGTTCCGGAGGAAGTCGCGGCAGAGGATGCCTGTAAGATGGAGCATGATATCAGTGAGGTTTCCTTTGCAGCACTGAAAGAACACCTGCGCAAGGCGCATCCGAGTGTCCCGACACCGTAATGACAAAAACGCGCGGCAAATGCAGTGCCGCAGGATAAAGGAGCAATTTCATGAAAAAACAGTATCTCGAAATCGGCAAGATCGTCAGCATCCATGGCTTGAACGGTATCTGCAAAGTACAGCCGTGGTGCGATGATGCAGCATTTCTTTGTGAGTTTGAAACGCTTTACCGCGGAAAACTTCATACCCCGATGCAGGTGGAGTCTGCGAAAGTGCAGAAGAATATGGCACTGGTGAAATTTGAGGGTGTTGATACGCCCGAACAGGCAGAGGCACTGCGTGGTACAGTGCTGTATATGAATCGGGAAGATGTGGAACTGGAGGACGGCAGTTACTTCATTCAGGATCTGATCGGCATGGCTGTGGTCGATGCCGACAACGGAAACGAATACGGCAAATTGACCGATGTGCTGCAAACAGGCGCAAACGATGTCTATACGGTCAAGACAGCAGACGGCAAAGAATTGCTGGTGCCTGTCATTCCTGATGTTGTTCTGAATGTTGATCCGGATGCAGAAAAAATCACGATTCGCCCACTGAAAGGATTGTTTGACGATGCAGATTGAAATTGCCACACTGTTTCCTGAAATGTGTGAAGCGGTGCTTTCGACCAGCATCATTGGCAGAGCAAGAGCAAAGGGTGCGCTGAAAGTACAGTGTCACCAGATTCGGGATTATACGACCGACAAGCATAACCGCGTGGACGACTCCCCGTTTGGCGGCGGTATGGGCATGGTGATGCAGGCACAGCCCGTATATGACTGCTGGAAAGCCGTCTGTGCACAGTCTGCCCTGCCGACGCATACCATATACCTGTCACCGAAAGGCAAAACGCTGACACAACAGCGTGTGCGGGAACTTGCACAGATGCCGCGGCTGTTTCTGCTTTGCGGGCATTATGAAGGCATCGACCAGCGTGTGCTGGATAAGATCGTGGACGAGGAAATCTCGATCGGGGATTATGTGGTCACAGGCGGAGAGCTGCCTGCGCTGATCCTGACGGATGCTGTGGCGAGAATGTGCGAAAATGTATTGCCTTCTCCCGAAGCATACGTGGAGGAAAGCCATTTTTCAGGGCTGCTGGAGTACCCGCAGTATACCCGTCCCGAAGTATGGGAAGGGGAAGCCGTGCCGCCCGTGCTGCTTTCGGGACACCACAAAAATATTGCTGCATGGCGTGCGGAGGAAAGTCAGCGCATCACCAGAGAGCGCCGTCCTGACCTTTGGGCAAATTGGTCAAAACAAGAATAAATGAATGCAAACCTGTAAGGTTGAACAAAATCAAATGTTGAAAGCTATCATCTTTCAACAATCACTTTCAACAGTTTTCAACAAAAATCATTCGTGAATATGCCTAAACAGGTGCGCAAACAAATCACTTGAATGTAGCATTCCGCAGAAATTTTGATGGAAAAACAGGTTTTGTGGATAAAAGACGTTGACGAGATGAAAAATTGTCTGTATAATGAATACATAGACTTCGCGTACCGCGGCTTGCTGAAACCCATTGGGATGTACATGGTGTCAGATGATGGGACTTGTCAGGAGAATCCTCATGCTGATAAAAATGCTCTATCGGTTTGTGCAGTCCGCGTTTTATACTGCATAGCTGTTTCGGGAATACAGCAGCGCTGCGAAGTGTTATCATTTTCTTACGTCAGAAATCTTAAAGGAGAGAAAATTTATGTGTATCAAAGATGTCATGGTTCAGAATCAGGTAGGTCTTCACGCTCGTCCTGCTACTTTCTTCATTCAGAAGGCAAATGAGTTCCGTTCTGCAATCTGGATCGAGAAAGAAGAACGCCGTGTGAATGCAAAGAGCCTGCTTGGTATCCTTTCCCTCGGCATTGTCGGCGGCACTGCAATTCGTATTATTGCTGATGGCACCGATGAGGAACAGGCTGTCGCTTCTCTGGTTGAGTTGGTTGACAGTGGTTTCAGCGATGAGAGCCGCTAAGTTCCAGTTTTGATATGATGTAATCGGAGAAGGGGACGTTTCAGATGAAGCGCCCCCTTTTCATTTTACCCTGCTTCCGCAAGTTCGGCAACGGTCTGTGCATACATATTCTCTGCCAGAATGCCATATCCGCGGGTCGGGTCTTTGAGAAAAACGTGTGTCACCGCGCCAATCAGCTTTCCGTCCTGTATGATCGGGCTTCCGCTCATGCCCTGCACGATGCCGCCGCTTTGTGCCAGCAGTGCTTCATCGGTCACATGGATCACCAGATTGCACGTATCTGCGCCGCCGCCGTGGAGTGCCTCGATTTCGACCGTGTAGCGCTGTGGTTCTGTTCCCATCAGTGTGGTGTAGATCTCGGCTTCTCCCAGACGGATATCCTGCTGTAAACCCAGCGGCATTCTGACCGATGCAGATGACGGCAGTGCATTCAGAATGCCAAATACGCCGCCTGTGTTATTGGAAAGCAGTGTGCCGATGGCATTTTCTGTGTCGAATCTGCCGCGCAGTTCGCCCGGTCTGCCTGCTGCACCTGCCAGCACATCCGTCACCGCAGCACGCAGCACGTCACCGGATGCAAGCGGTACCTGTTCTCCGGTATCGGGATCGCAGACTGCATGACCAAGCCCTGCAAAGCGATATGCGCCGTTTTCCGCAGGGAGATAATACGTGATGGTACCGATGCCTGCGGTGCTGTCGCGCACCCACATTCCTGTCTGGAAGCAGTTATGCACCATAGAACGTGCGGGCTGTACTGCTACGGTTTGCCGCAGACCATCGCGCAGAAAGGTCACACGGACGCTTTTGCCCTGTGAAGCGGCGACGGCTTCCTGCAAATCGGCGTTGCACGAAACTGTTTTGCCGTCTACCGCCTGAATCATGTCCCCGACGCAGATGCCTGCATCTTTTGCAGGACAGCAGATGCCGCTGCGTGTGGTGACATCGCTGAGGGAAATGACCATGACTCCTGCCATCAGCATTCGAATGCCGAACGGTTCGCCGCCGACATACACTTCCATTGGTTCCATGGGTGTCAGCGAAACCGTTTTGACGGGAATCATGCCGAATAGCTTCAGCCGCGCTTGCCGTATGCGTGGGATGGTATCTTCTTTGACAGATACCGTGACAGGCAGTGCCGCAGAAATGCTCAGCGGTTGGTCAGCATTCAGGTAGTAGTGGTCAGGGAGAGTATCTGCGTAATAACCTGCCGCGCCGACAGTGCAGAAGCACGCACAGAAGATGCCAGCCAAGCCGCGGAACAGGTTTTTTTTCCAATTTTTGAATTTTTGCATTTGCTGCATTCTCATCGCTCCTTTGCGGCGTATCATTTGCCGCACGGGATTAGCATTGACCGATTTCTGCTTTGTTAATCAGCCAAGTGATGACAGGATTCGATGAAAATTTGCAAAAAGCGCAGATGCATGATTTTATTTTGTGAAGGTAATTTTTACAAGAAAAGGATGGTTTTACAAATGGAATATATACTTGCATCGGCATCGCCGCGGCGGAAAGAGTTGCTTGCGATGCTGCCGATATCGTTCGAGATTTGTCCTGCGAAAGGAGAGGAGCATTTGCCGGAGGGATTGCCTGCGGAACAAGCAGCGGAGTATCTTGCGGTACAGAAAGCAGAAGAAGTTGCCGCAGCGTATCCTGACGCAGTGGTGATTGGTGCTGATACGGTCGTGTTCTGTAATAATGAAATACTGGGAAAGCCGCGTGACAAGGCGGACTGCATACGGATGCTGACGATGCTTTCGGGCAATGAGCATACGGTGAGTACGGGTGTAGCGATTGTGCATGGCGGAAAGACGGTGCATTTTTCGGATGACACGCAGGTATTGTTTTATACGTTGACTGCGGCAGAGATTGAGGCATATGCAGACACAGAAGAACCGTATGACAAGGCAGGCGGATATGGGATACAGGGAAAGGCGGCGCTGATGATAGAGGGCATTCGGGGAGATTATTATAATGTGATGGGGTTGCCGATTGCGAAACTGGCGCGTAGCATGAAAGAGATGGGGTTATTGCCGTAGAATGGTTTATTGAGGATTGCAAAGGGAAAGTTTTTCCGTAACAATCTGGCTATGCACGCGAAGCGAAATGAAAGTTTTACTCGATTTTTTTCAAAAAATCGCAGAGTCCAGGGACGCTGTCCCCGGACTCCTCATGATTGGGCGCGGGATGTACTTTCAATTTTCTTCGGAATCCTCAAAATAACCGCTTTTATCGCGTCAGCTCCGCTTTCTCTTGCTCTCGCATCCGCGCTTCTATCTCCTTCAACCCACACAAAACCATTGGATCATCTGTCTCCGGTTCGTGCGACTGCATAGCTCTCCCCCAAAAGAATGGCTGTACCTGTCTCGATGCCATCTCACATATCTGATTCGTGTACGTTTCATCAATCCCCAATAATCCGAATACCCAGCCAACATCCTGATATATTTCAGGATGTTCCTTGAAAAACCATATCGTCGCTCCTGTCGCACTTTCCTGTCCACTCTGCCCCTTATATATCACCATGTCATTCAATGCCTGCTTGACACTGTCACTGTGCGCCGTCTGAATATGATCCGCCAGACTGCCAATATCTACCAGATCATACAGCCCTTCACCATATTCCAATGCCTGACTCCGCCCTTGCAGCACCGCATTCATGTTTTGCTTCGAAAGCGTATACACATCATTCATATATTCTTTCAATGACGCCAATAATGCATCCGCCTTCGAAAGATCATATGCCGCAAGCGTCGCACTAGCTTGATATTTTCTGTTCTCACGCACCATATCATCTATGATATCATGCATGATATCCTCTGTCGGCCGATTTGTATCCAGTGCCCATTCACTCAGGAAATGCTCATACGCCCAGCCCAAACCGCTTTCGGCTTCTTCTGAGCCAACCATATAATCTGCATACGGCCGCAATGCATATGCAACCTCTGCCGAACCCATCAGACAACAGTCAAAGCCGATCCACTCAAAATGTACCTGGCTTTGCTCCAATGCATACGTAATTTCCGGCACCAGCAGAACATCATCATACAATTCGTCATTACACGCACCAAAAATCGGCCCGCCGCCGTGGTCCCAAAGAATCAGTGCATAACGGTCTGCGGGAAATGCCGCAGTGGATTCTGTGATAAAATCAATGAGCGTCTGACTGTCTCCCATATTCTTCGGCTTGTCACTGATTCTTTGATAATTCATTTCATTTCCGTGAAAACAGATACGATAATTCGCATCTGCGGCAGATATGGAATTATACCACATTATCGAACCGCCTGTTTCCACTACCACTGAAAGATGATCAGATGGCGCAGAATAATACATTTCTAATAAGTCAGTTGTTGCCTGCTTAGCCTTTGACTCCAGATCCGAACCACACTGATACACAAGCACTGTTACATCTTTTTCTTTCTTGCTATCAAGGTACTGTGCCTTTTGCAATGCCAGATCAACTGCATTTACAGTACCATTGCCGTCAACATCTGTACCCGCAGATAATTCCGACAAATTGATCGTACCAAGCAAGGCATCATGCAGCAGAAAAATGTCTGATTGTTCAAATTTCCCGCTGCCGTCGCAATCTCCGGCAACCACATTTTCTGCGGACACTGTTATTGATGAAACAGGCATGGTACTGAAAAAACTGGTACACATGACTGCCGCGGTCAGGATCGACCATCTTTTTTTCTTGTTTTTTTGCATACGCATTGGTAACTCCCTTTCATTTGCAGTATGAATGCTTTCTATATTTTCCCATATACACAGCAATTTTCATATATAACGCTGTTAGTGTAATCATAGCAAAAACAATAGATAATGTCAATCAGTATTTGTATTGTATAACTGCACAATCGTATCAATACACACAAAAATCAGAGCCGCCTTTATGACAACACCGCACCAAGCCCGTCTGACGGCTTGATACGGTGTTGTCCTTTTTTCTTTTGTATTATCGTTTCAAAATGTTTTCCCAAGTCGGAGTTTCGCCCAGCATTGTTGTAGCATAATACCGCAGAATCGCAGAGCCATCATTCGAATCGACACTGCCATCCCTGAATACATCCGCTACGGCAAGCTGTGAAGCACTGAACGGTACTTCCATATGAATCAACAAGTAGCTGTAAGCTTTGATTGCAATAATGGCATCCTTTTCGTTGATGACACCATCATAATTTGCGTCACCGCGCTTTGCAATGACTGCGACCGCCTGAATGCCATGCGCTTCCGCATACTTCTTCACAGCTTCATTCGTACCCTGATAGCGAAGCTGAATTGCCGTTTCTCCATACCCGCCTGCTTTGTTCACCGCACTCGGCGTATCGACTGCCACACAGTCTGCGGTAATATCCACCTCAGAGGTCGTTCCGTTATCCACAATCACTGCTTTTACGCAGAAAGCGTCCTTTGCAAAGGAAGATGCTGTCGGTTCCCAGTACGGTGTCAGAACATCAACGTGAATGCCTGTGCATTCTGCGGTGATGATTTTTGCAAACTGAACGGTAATGGTATGTGCTGCGGTCACGGCTGTAAATGTATATTCCTTCATAGCGCCGCAGGATTTTCCATCGACCACAACATCACTGACCGCATAGCCCGCATTCGGGGTAAAGGTATAGGTCTGATTCTTTCCTTTTTCCACCACAGTTGTACCGGAAGGAGAAATGCTGCCGCCATCCCCCGCCGATGCAGTAATTGCAAAGCCCTCCAGTTTTGCAATTTCCCGTGTTTCCACTTTACCGCAGGCGGAACACTTGTGTTCTTCCTGACCTGTACCGCTGACGGTTGGCTCTTTGGTGACATACCAATCACCAAAGCTGTGACCTGTCGCAGGAATCACGACATCATACTGTTCTCCGCAAACATCACAGACATAATATCCAGCGCCGTCTTTCTCACAAGTTGCCGGTGTTTTCACAACGACCTCGCCTGCACATTCATGTTCAGGAACATCGGTACGCTTAAAGTGCAGTCCTTCCGCCGCGGCAAATGCCTCTGCGGTACTGCCGCTTTTTCCGTAAATCGTCACAACATCAACCTTACTGTACGTAAATCCTTTGATTGTCGAACCTGAATTTCGCACGGAAGCATAAATCGTGCTGAATGCACCTGCCCCGATAGAAGTCACACTGTCAGGAATGACTGCCTTCTCAAAGCAGCAGAAATCAAAGCAGCTTTTTCCGATGCTCTCCAATCCGTCAGGAAGCTGGACAGTATGGGAATTATTGCCCGAATATGCCGAATCTCCAAGGGTTTTCACACCACTCGGCACATTGATCTCCGCCATGGAAATGCAGGCATAGAATGCGCGTGCCTCGATATTGACGAGTTTGGAAGGATAATTGAAATCTGTCAGTGATACGCAGAAATTAAACGTATCTTTCGGCAATACACTCAAATTATCGGAAATATGGACGGACTTCAGACTCAGGCAGTTTGAGAATGTACTCGTTCCAAAAGAGGTAACAGAATCAGCAATTTCTGCCGAAACCGCATTGGATATGCTGTAAAAAGCGTTGTTCGGCAGAGAGGTGATACCATCCTTGACGACAATTTTCTGAATATCGCTGCTGTTTGAGCGCCAACTGGACGTTGTGACCGCACCGCTGCCGCTGATGGTCAGCGTACCGTTTGCCAAGTCCCATTTTGCCTTTTCACCGCAGCTTCCGCCTGCTGCATCTGCGTTCAGCGGCGGTGCAAATGAGAACGAACCTGCTGCTACTGCAACTGCTGCTGTGATTTGAAGAAATCTTCTTTTCCAATCCTGAAACATATAAATAGCCCCCTTCACTTTCATACGACCTTTCGGCACGTATTTTCCTCATTATAACATTTATTATCCAAAGAGTCAATGTATTTTGTGTAAAATTGTAATGAACAACAATACATCTTATCATAATTTGTGTAGGTTGTACATCCATACGCAAAAAAAGAAACCGACACATAATGTATCGGTTTCCTCTTTCTTGTTCTTCGTCTATACTCGCTTCTGGGATTTCCGCAGCAAGCAAACAGCGAACGACTTTCTATTCAGTCGAATCACAGCCAGACGAGATTAGAACTTACGCTTACGAGCAGCTTCAGACTTCTTCTTGCGCTTGACGGAAGGCTTCTCATAATGCTCTCTTTTGCGAACTTCTGCGATAACGCCGTCTTTTGCGCAGGAACGCTTGAAACGCTTCAAAGCGGTGTCCAAGGACTCGTTCTTGCCAACGCGAACTTCTGCCACGAATTTTTCCCTCCCTTTGTCCAACGACAGAGGCTTTATACAAAGAAGGATTGTTGCCAATGCCTTCCAGTAAAGCAATAGAATTTCAATATAGATATTGTATCACAAATGTTTTGTTTTGTCAAGATGTTTTTGATATTCAATGGAGATTCGTCAATTTGCTACAAAATTCACAAGCTTATTTTGTATATAAATTTGCTTGCGGATGGTCTTGCCTGCCAGTGCTTCCTTGACACGCTCATCAGCCATTGCCATCGGTACGACCACATCTTCTGCTGCACCCTGCGGAATCATCAGCTTTGCCTTGACCTTGCCGCAAATCTGCACGACAATCTCAATCGTATCTTCGACACAGAGTTTTTCATCGTAGGTCGGCCATGTCTGCTGATTCAGGATTCCGTAGCCCATCTGTTCGAACAGTTCTTCAGTGATATGCGGTGCAAACGGATTCAGCAGCATGAGGAGCGTGCGATACTCTGCGCGGGTAACGCTGCCCGATGCGTAGAATTCATTGACGAGCGCCATCATCGCTGCAATTGCAGTATTGAACTTCAGCGATTCGATATCGTCCGTGACCTTGCGGATGGTCTTGTGCATCAGCGTCATCATGCTGTCACGATAGCTGTCACCATCCACCACAAGCTCCTGCAAAGACCAGATACGGTCAAGGAAGCGCTTGCAGCCGCGGATACTGGACGGGCTCCACGGTGCAGTCTTTTCGAAGTCGCCGATGAACATTTCGTACATACGGAGCGTGTCAGCACCATACTGTGCAATGACTTCATCAGGATTGATGACATTGCCGCGGGACTTGGACATTTTCTGTCCGTCCTCACCCAGAATCATACCGTGTGATGTACGGCGCATATACGGCTCTTTGCAGGGCACAGAACCGATATCATACAGGAATTTATGCCAGACACGGCTGTACAGCAGGTGCAGCGTGGTATGCTCCATACCGCCGTTGTACCAGTCAACAGGCAGCCAATATTTCAGTGCTTCGGGCGATGCCAGACATTCCTTGTTGGTCGGGTCGCAGTAGCGCAGGAAATACCACGAAGAACCTGCCCATTGCGGCATGGTGTCCGTTTCGCGTTTTGCCGGGCCGCCGCAGTGCGGACAGGTCGTGTTGATGAAGGATTCCAGTGTGGAAAGCGGAGATTCGCCGTTGTCGGTCGGCATATAGCTTTCGACATCGGGCAGACGCAGCGGGAGTTCTTCCTCAGGAAGCGGAACCCAGCCGCACTTCTCACATTTCACCATCGGAATCGGTTCGCCCCAATAACGCTGACGGGAGAATACCCAGTCACGCAGCTTATAGTTGACCTTTTCATGACCCTTGCCGTTTTCGGTCAGCCATGCCTTGATCTTGACCTTTGCTTCTTCCACGGACAAATCATTCAGGAAGTCGGAATTGGTCATGATACCGGTCGCGCAGTCGGTGAATGCTTCTTTCGTCACATCGCCGCCCTTAACAACTTCAATGATTGGCAGATTGAATACCTTTGCGAAGTCATAGTCACGAGTATCATGCGCAGGAACTGCCATAATCGCACCCGTTCCGTATGTCATCAGGACATAATCCGAAATGAAAATCGGAATTTCTCTGCCGTTGACAGGGTTGATGGCTTTCACACCGCCAAGCTGTACGCCGGTCTTTTCCTTGACAAGTTCTGTACGTTCAAAGTCGGATTTGTGTGCTGCTTTTTCCTGATATGCGTGAATTTCGTCCAGATTGGTCAGCTTATCTGCCCACTTTGCGATCATCGGATGTTCAGGGGCAATGACCATGTAGGTCGCACCAAAGAGGGTGTCAGGTCGCGTTGTGTAAACGGTCAGCGTATCGCCGAAGGTCGTACCGAAATCGACTTCTGCGCCTGTAGAACGACCGATCCAGTTCGTCTGGGTAGACTTGATCTTATCGAGATAATTGACTTCTGCCAGATCATCCAGCAAGCGCTGTGCATACTCTGTGATTTTCAGCATCCACTGCGATTTTACCTTGCGGACAACTTCGCCGCCGCAGCGTTCGCAGACACCGCCGACCACTTCTTCATTCGCAAGCACGACCTTGCAGGAAGTACACCAGTTAACTGCCATTTCCTTCTTGTATGCAAGACCTTTTTTGAAAAGCTGGAGGAAGATCCACTGTGTCCAATGGAAATAATCGGGGTCAGTCGTATTGATCTCTCTCTGCCAGTCAAAAGACAAGCCCAGAGAATGAAGCTGTTCCTTGAAGCGGGCAACATTCTTCTCTGTTACGATGGCAGGATGAATCTTATTCTTGATGGCATAGTTTTCGGTCGGAAGTCCGAACGCATCCCAACCCATAGGGAACAGGACATTATAGCCCTCCAGACGGCGCTTTCTGGAAACGATATCCATTGCCGTATAAGGACGCGGATGACCGATATGCAGTCCCTGTCCGGACGGATAAGGGAACTCTACCAAAGCATAGAATTTCGGCTTGGTATAGTCATTTTCCGCATGGAAGGTCTGATGCTCCTCCCAATAGGTCTGCCATTTTTTTTCGATTTCTGTGAAACGGTACTCTTGCACCTTAGGACACATCCTCTCATTTTTCTAAAATATATGCATGAAAATCAAAAAACAAAATGAAACGGTTACGGAATCAGCCATGCAGAGATATCAACCTGTTCGCCGTCTGCCCAAAGGCGTTCGAGCTGGTATTCTTCTCTGGCATCCTGATAAAACACATGAACAATAATGTCATCATAGTCCAGCACGATCCAGTTTGCGCCGCGGAAGCCTTCAGTGCCGCGTGGTTCAATGCCTGCTTCGCCAAGCTGGAATTCCACTTCATCCGCAAGTGCCTTGACCTGCGTGGTGCTGGTACCGCTTGCGATCACAAAATAGTCCGCAAGAATCGTCAGATCAGTCACTTTGAGTGCCTGAATGTCCTCTGCCTTTTTCTTGTCCAGAATCTTTACGATTTTTTCGAGTTTTTCCTGCGTAGTCATAGCTTCCTCCTTTGAAATGCATTATGTGCCGTCAAACGTATCGCCGCTGTCCAATGCCGCAAATGTGGTGCTGTCATTATCATATGAAGTATTCTTATACTCCGTAGACCACACCAGTTCCTTGACATTCGGCAGCTGGAAAATCGGCTTGTAATACGGACGGAAATAGGTGTTCAAAAGGTCGATGGTCGGATCTTTGTGAATCGACCAGACCGAATATAGGTCATAATCTTTCCAATCGGGCGGCGTATAGTTATAGCCTTCGCCCGGCAGCATATACATCGCAATCTTTTCCATGCCGATGTTCACCGCAAAATCAGAAAGCTTACTCATTTCATCAATCGAAAGGTTCGAACCGATGAGTTTTTCATCTACGATGGTGTTCATATAGCGCATCAGCTCAATGGTGCCGATATCGCAGACCTTCTTCATCGCAGCCGCCATGAAAATACGCTGCGCCTTCATTCTGCCGATGTCGCCTTCATTGTAGCCGTGGCGGTAACGCACCATCCATTCGGATTTCTGACCATCCAGGACCTGTTCACCTTCATAAATGGTCTTTCCGGGTTCGTATTCGATCGTGTAAGGCATATTAATGGGAATACCGCCGATCAGATCGACAATGCGCACAATATCATTGCAGCCTGTCGTCACATAGCGGTCGATCGGGATCTGGAACATATCCTCGATGCAATCCACCACGCGCTGTACCCCCGAACCGTCTCCGCTGCCCATGCTGTACACGGAATTGATCTTGCCCGCCTCAAATGCGGTATAATCGGGAACAAAGGTATCACGGGGAATTTGCAGGATGTTGATCTGGTTTGCGGCAATGTCAAACATCACCAGCATCATTACATCCGTATTGGAACGGGATTCATCCATGCCGAGAAACAGCACACTGAACTGCCCTTCCCGAATCTGGTTCAAGTCCAGACCGTCATCAAACGGCTTTTCGCCGGGTTCAAGCACATCGTCTGCTTCTTCTTTGATTTCCAGAGAATACACTTTGGACTCGAGTGTGCCGTCCAGTTCCTCAAAAGGCTTCGACAGCTTGAACTTTCGAAGCAGCGATACTTTCATATTGATTTGATTGCCTGTTTCATCAGGCCCGCTGTAATCCAGCAGCGGCGTATTCAGTAATGCAACCACACAGACAGTCAGCGCTGCACCAATGGCAAAAACCACGCCAATACGCTCTTTCCAGTTCATCTTACGGCGCTTGGGCTTTCCGTGATGATTTGCCGCCGCACGTTTTTTCTCTCCGTCTGTATATTTTTTTGCAGTACCTGCCATTCAAAAAATCTCCTTTGAATACAAAGCACTCGTCAGTCTTTCTTCGGCTGACCAAGCTTCACAAGGTAATAATTGTATGCTTCAGCGGTGGAAACAGGCAGGGGCGATGATTTTTTCATGACACTCTTGACTGCAAACTGCAATGCTTCCAGCATCGCACGGGATAAGTCCGAAAATGCAAGCTTTCGGAAATGCTCCACATCATCGTAGCTGCGGTCTGCCGAAATGAGGTCTGCCATATAAACAATTTCCTCCAGCAGCGACATATTGGCGTGTCCGACCGTATGCCAGCGCACCGCATTCAGTACATCTTCATGCTCAATGCCAAGTTCCGCATTCATATAGGATGCTGCCGCAATACCATGCCAGACAGGCTTGCACAGCCATTCTTCCTGACTGACTTCATACCGCCCGCCGCGCATGAGTTCTTCCTGTTCATCGAAATGAATTTCCTTGCAGCAATCGTGCAGCAATCCTGCCAGATATGCCCAGTCGGGATCAGCACCCCAATGCAGCGCAAGTTCTTTTGCAGAATTTGCTACATTGATAGAATGCGTATATCGTTTTTTTCCTAGTCTTGCGCGAAGCAGTGCCGTAAAGCCCTGTATTCGCTCATGCGGAAATCTGTCATTCACCATGGGTCCCTCCGTCTTTTTCCCGATACAGTTGATTCATACCAATATATTGTACTACATTTTTCGGCAAAAGGCAAGAGGGAATCGCATTCTTTTTCAGGTTTTCCCGAATTTGCGTAGAAGAAACAGGCATCGCTTCCACTTGCAGCACAATGATCTCCGCCTCAGGAACGCTTTGCCGCAAGGATGCCGCCTTTGCTTTCAGCATGGCTTGGTCGCCGTCATTCCGCGATACCGCACAGACACGCGCCATGCGCAGAATTTCCTCCCACGCCTTCCATGTGTCCAAAGACAACAGCATATCACTGCCGATCATCAGCGTCCAGCGGACATCCGCATCCGCTTCCAGCAGCGCCCGCAATGTTTCCACTGTATAGGATTTCCCGCTTTTGCGCGTTTCATAATCCGAAACCTGCATCCACGGGTAATTTTCTGCCGCAAGTCTGCACATCGCAAGCCGATGCGCCGCCGATGCATACGCAGAACAATCCTTGTGCGGCGCTTCCCCTGTCGGCATCAGCACCACGCGCTCCAGTGACAATGCGTCATGCACTGCTGCTGCCAGATGCAGATGTCCGTTATGGATGGGGTTAAAACTGCCGCCGAACAAACCGTACTGTTTCATTTGATGAGCTGAATGACAGGCTTCTTCTCGTTCTGCTTGAACAGCACAAAACGAGAACCGATCGCGCAGACTACTTCTGCGTCCACCTGCTTTGCAATTTCCTCTGCGGCTTCTCTCGCCGAATATTCGCAGTTTTCGAGTACACGCATTTTGATCAGTTCACGGGCACGAAGCGCATCCGCGACCTGTGTCAGCATCGCTTCGCCAATGCCGCCCTTGCCAACCTGCAAAATAGTATCCATGGTCGATGCCATACCGCGCAGCTGCGCACGTTGTTTACTTGTCAGCATAATGCCAATCCTTTCTTCTCCATCAGTACCGCAAGCACTTGTTCCAGTGCGCGTTTCCGATGACTGACCGCATTCTTCTCCTCTGCCGAAAATTCAGCAAAAGAACGATTTCCTACATAAAACAGCGGGTCATAGCCAAAGCCGTTATCCCCCTGCGGTGCAAAGCCGATGCTGCCGCTGACGGTTCCCTCACAGAGTATTTCCGTTCCGTCAGGCAAAATCAGCACCATGTCACATACAAATTTTGCTGTGCGCTCTGCCGCGGGAACATTCTCCAATTCCCGCAGAAGCTTTGCATTGCGGTCGGCATCCGTGGCATTTTCTCCCGCATAGCGGCTGGAATATACCCCCGGTGCGCCATGCAGTGCATCCACGCAAAGTCCGCTGTCATCCGCAAGCGTCAGACAGCATTCCCCTGCTGCCTTTGCCGCATTCCAAAGCGCTTTCGCTTTCAGTGCCGCATTCTCCGCGAATGTCGTGCCGGTTTCTTCCACATCCAGCGCATAGCCTGCCTCTTTCTGCGAACAGACTTCATACGGCAGTTCTTGCAGCATTGTGCGGATCTCCCGCACTTTATTCTGATTATTCGTCGCCAGAATCAGTTTCATCATTCTGCTCCTTTGCATTTTCATGCAATTCCGCCATCTCCGCAGGATCGCGCTCGAACAGCGCATCTACGAAGCTTTTCGCCTGAAACGGCTGCAAATCGTCAATTTTTTCACCAACACCGATCAGCTTCACCGGAATGCCCAGTTCATTGTGGATGGAAATGACGATGCCGCCCTTTGCCGTACCGTCCAGTTTCGTCAGCACAATGCCCGTGATCGGGGCAACCTCCTGAAACAGCCGTGCCTGACTGACCGCATTCTGTCCCGTGGTCGCATCCAGTACAAGCAGACATTCCTTCGCGCAGTCCGCTGCCTCACGGTCAATGATGCGGTTGATTTTTGCAAGCTCCTGCATCAGATTCTTCTTATTGTGCAGTCTGCCTGCGGTATCGCAGATAACCACATCGCAGCCTCTTGCTTTCGCTGCCGTCAGTGCATCAAAGACCACAGCGGCAGGGTCACTGCCCTCTGCATGACGCACCAATTCCACGCCTGCACGGTCTGTCCAGACCGCAAGCTGGTCGATTGCCGCCGCACGGAACGTATCCGCCGCCGCAACCAGCACACGCTTGCCTTCCTGCTTGAACTGGTGGCACATTTTGCCGATGGTCGTGGTTTTGCCTGCGCCATTGACACCGATGACCAGAATCACGGACGGCTTGGTGCTGAGGTCGAGCGCTACGTCCTCCCCCATCATCTCGGCAATAATTTCCTGCATCAGTCCCATAATGTCATTCGGGTCGGTGATGCCGCGCTCTTTGACCATGGAACGCAGTTTTTGGCAGATATCTTCTGCCGTTTCCACGCCCATATCGCCCATGATCATGGTTTCTTCGAGCTGTTCAAAGAGATTCTCGTCGATTTTCGTAAACGTACCCAGCAGCTTGCGCATTCCGCGCATGACGCTTTCGCGTGTTTTTTTCAGACCTTCCTTAATTTTTGCAAAAAATCCCATCGTGGCACTCCTTTCAGATTGAAGATGTCGCTTGTGTTATTCATGTGTTTTGTTCGGCAATTGCCATTCCGCTCTGGTCAAGACGCAGCAGACGGGAAACGCCGTCCTCCTGCATCGTTACACCGTACAAAACGTGTGCTTCTTCCATGGCACTGCGGCGGTGCGTGACCACCACAAACTGTATTTTCCCAAGAAAATGATTCAGATATTGCGCGTATTTGCGTACATTGACCTCATCAAGCGCCGCGTCGATTTCATCAAGAATGCAGAATGGTGCGGGACGCAGTTTCAAAATCGCAAAATAAATGCAAATTGCAATAAAGGACTGTTCGCCGCCCGACAGCGAAATCAGGTTGCGGATGACTTTTCCCGGCGGGGCAACATGAATTTCGATACCCGATTCCAGTACGTGTTCGGGATCGGTCAGTTCGAGTGATGCACTGCCGCCGCCGAACAATTCTACAAAGATCTCCCCGAAATACTTGTTGATCTTCTCGAAACTCTGCGTGAAGATCACACACATTTCCTGCGTCAGCTTTTCAATGAGTTCTTCAAGCTCCACTTTCGATTCCTGCACATCTTTGAGCTGTGCGGAAAGGAATGTGTATCGCTCGGATACTTCGCGGAATTCATCAATTGCCGCGACATTGACCGTACCAAGCGCACGGATCTTGTTCTTAACCGAGGAAAGCGCCGATTCCGTTTCACGGAGATTTTCGATCGGCTTTGCCTGTGCCTGCGCTTCCGAATACGTCATTTCGTAGGTTTCCTGCATCCGGTAGACCAGATCATCCATTTCCTTCTGCACATTGTCCTTGCGTTCTTCGACACGGGAACGCTCCAACGCCTGCTTTTCACGCGCATCACGCAGTTCATCCGTACCTTCCCGCAGAACACGGGTATATTGTTCCTTTTCGTCATGCAAACGGCGCAGATTTGCAATTTCCGTCTGCATTTTCGCACTTTGTTCACGCTGTGCCTGCTGATTGTATTTCAGGCTCTCGATTTCTTTTTGCTTCGCAGATACATTGTTTTTCTCACTGCGTATCTGTGCGGCAATGCTTTCCAGACGTGCGGCGGCTTCTTCCATGTCCCGCGCCATCTGAATTCGCTTTGCTCGTTCCGCTTCCAGATCTTTCGCAAGTTCTGCCTGTCTGATGCGGTCTGCGGCGATTTGCTCTGTCAGCGCACTGCGCTCCTGCGACATCCGTTCACGCTCTGCCTGACTGCCCGCCAGCAATTCCTCTGCCAGCGCAATATCTGCATCGGTTTTGGCAAGCGCTTCGCGGACTGTTTCCATCTGGGCTGACGTTTCTTCGATTTTCTGCATCAGCCGCGCCTGTTGTTCGGCAGCATTGTCCTGCCATGCCGCATCTGCCTTTGCCATCGCCTGCAAAGCGGCAAGTTCCTGTTCCACACCATGCAGCGCTGTCTGGTGCTGTGCAATGCGTTCCTGTGCGCCGTCCACATCGGTTCTGAGCTTATCCCATTCCGCTTTCCGCTTGGCGCATTCGCCACGCATCGCTTCCTGCTGTGCCTGTAATTCTTTGATTTGCGCCGCAGCTTCTTCGATTTCGTGTGTTCTTGTAATCACACCCGCAGAACGTGCCGCACTACCGCCCGTATACGAACCGCCCGAATGGACAACCTGCCCGTCCAGCGTGACGATACGGAAACGATAGCCGAATTGCTTTGCAATACGGGATGCGCTGTCAATATCTTCACAAACGGCAATGCGTCCCAGCAGATTTTCCATGACGTTGCTGTACATTTTGTCATAGCCCACCAAATCGCACGCCAATGCGACAAAGCCCTCCACGCCGTCCAGATTCTCATGCAGTCTGCCGCCGCGAATCGTGGTCAGCGGCAAAAAGGTCGCTCTGCCGCCGCGCACTTCTTTCAGGTAACGAATGCAGCGTTTTGCCGCTTCTTCGTTTTCGACAATCAGGTTTTGCACAGCGCCGCCCAGTGCCGTTTCGATGGCAGTGCCGTATTCAGGCGCAACGGTAATACGCTGCGAAACCGTACCGTGCACACCGCCAAGTCGTCCGCTGCCAGCCACCTTCAAGACCTGCCGTACACTGCCGGCATAGCCCTCCATGTTTTGCTCCAAGTCACGCAGAATCTTCTGCTTCTGAATGGCTTGCTGCAAACGGCTGCTGATATCTGACAAATCTGCGGTCGCCTGTTCAAATTTTTGCTGTTTTACGGTAGAAAGCTGTCGGAAGCCCGCAATGCGGTTTGTTTCCTCCGCTGACTTCCTGCGCAAGCCTTCTGCCGTTTTTTCGAGTTTTTCCTGCTTTTCAGCATAGCCGCGCAGACGCTCATCCACTGATACGCCGTCCTGTTTTGCACGTTCCAGCGTTGCTTCGGTTTCCTTCTGTTCGGCATCCAGCGTTTGCAGACGAATCCGCTGTTCGCTCTGCCGCAAAGAAAGCTGCCGCAGTTCATGATCCTGCGCATCACATTCCTTGCCCTGCGCACCGCTTTGCTGTTCAAGTGCCGTCAGCGCATCCAGTGCCGCCGCAAGCTTTGCATCTAAATCTTCCTGACGGATCGCCAATGTTTTCAGGTACGCATCCTGTTCGGCAAGCCGTTCTTCACGGTGTTCATCCGCCTGTGAAATTTCATTCTGCTGTGCCTCAAGCAGTTTGCAGGTTTCCGTGCTATGGGAAATCTCATTCTCACAGACGGCTATTTTGGCAGCGGTATCTGCACCGGATTGTTCTGCCGCGACGATTTTGTTTTGCAGCACTTCAATATCAGCGGTCGCCTGCTGCATATCCTGAAATGCAAGCTGCAATTTTTCTTCTTCCCGCTGAATATCATTTTGCAGATTTTCATATTCCGCGGTCAGCTGCAAATAGCTGTCCGAAAGCTTCTGCATCGTTTCAGAGAGGGTTTGCAGTTTATGCACCCAGACCGAAATTTCCAGTTCTTTCCGCTGTTCTGCCAGCACCACGAATTTCTCCGCTTTTTCTGCCTGCACACGCAGCGGTTCAATGCGGCTTTCGAGTTCCTGTGTAATGTCATTCAGCCGCAGCAGATTATCCTCTGCGGCAGTCAGGCGGCGCTGTGCCTCCTGCTTTTTGTACCGAAACTTCGATACACCTGCGGCTTCTTCAAATATATCACGGCGCTCGTTCGATTTTGCGCCGACAATCTCTGCAATTCTGCCCTGTCCGATAATCGCATAGCCGTCCCTGCCAAGACCGGTATCCATAAACAGCTCGTTGACATCTTTCAGACGAACGCTTCTGCCGTTGATGAGATACTCGCTGTCGCCGCTGCGGTACAGACGGCGCGTCACGGCAACTTCCGCTTCTTCTGCCGAAAGTGCATGGTCACTGTTGTCGATCGTCAGGGTAACAGACGCAAATCCCATCGGCTTGCGCGTTTTCGTACCCGAAAAAATGACATCTTCCATGCTTTTGCCGCGCAGTTCCTTCGTGGACTGTTCGCCCAGTACCCAGCGCACCGCATCACCAATGTTGCTTTTGCCGCTGCCGTTCGGCCCGACGACTGCTGTCAAGCCCTCATCAAAGGTCAGACGTATCTTATCAGGAAAGGATTTGAAGCCATGCAGTTCGAGTGATTTCAAATACATCCGTAAAATTTCTCCTATTCGGGAAATTAAAATACCTTGCCCATCAGAGAAAGGGCTTCTTTTGCAGCCATTTGCTCTGCGACTTTCTTGCTTCTGCCTGTGCCGCGTCCGATGACGTTCGAATTCAGGCGTACTTCCATATGAAACTGTTTTGCATGGTCAGGGCCTTCTTCGCCCACCAACACATATTCCACCCGTTCTTCGGGATTCTGCTGAATGACCTCCTGCAAAACGGTCTTGTAATCATGAAATGCTTCGGAGGGACGGTCAAATTCTTTCGGGAGGAAACCGTTCACATACCGTTCTGCTTCTGCCATGCCGCCGTCCAGATAAATGGCGGCAATCACGGCTTCAAAGGCATCCGCCAGAATGGAGGGACGTTCTCTGCCGCCGGAATTGGCTTCACCATGTCCCAGCAACAGGAAATCACCAAGTCCGATTTGCTTTGCCCAGCCATAGAGAGAACTTTCACATACCAGAGAAGCGCGAATCTTCGAGAGTTCGCCTTCCGGTAGATTCTGACAGCCCGTAAACAGATAGGTCGATACAACAATCGAAAGCACGCTGTCGCCAAGAAATTCCAGACGCTCATTGCAGTGCAGTGTGCCGCGCTTTTCATTGGCATACGAGGAATGACAGAGCGCTTCTGTCAGCAAAGCACCGTTTTTGAACGTATAACCGATACGTTTTTCAAATTCCGACTGTTCCATTTGTTCCATTGTATTGCCCTTTCTTTCTTTCGTTTGGCTTACAAAGGATGCACTCTCTTTACATGACAAACGAAAGAATCATTTTCTCAAAATATCATGTCTGCGATGCATTCATTCTGCATCAGACGAAATGCACCGCAGATACATTTTCAAATCACTGCTTATATTCTCAGCCGCCGATTCCGAATGCCAACAAATCCCAGAAGGAATGCAGAATGATCGGCACCAGCAGATTTTTCTCCGACTGAAACGCTTTCGCAAAAACCCAGCTCAGCAGCAAGATCTGCACAAATCCGAATGAAACAATATTCTGAACGAATACCCCTTCCATAATCCATATCGGGAAATGAATCATCAGAAACATTCCCATATTGATAGCCATGGCGAGGTTTGAATGCGGCTCTGTGTCACTGCTGTTGAGAAATAGCCCGCGAAACACCAATTCCTCCGTGAGTCCTACGAACAATGTCCGCACCGCATCACCCGCGCTCAGCGAAAAGTGTGCGTTCTGCCGCCATGCCGCAATCAGCATCCACACAGCGATGACTGCACAGCCCAACAGCACTCTCCGCCATCTGACCTTGTTCGTAAACATTTCTTTCAGCGAAATCTGCATTTCCGATTTGTGCCGATGAATCAATATCGCGGCAGGCAGTGTCCAGATCAGATTCTTGCAAACCGCTTCTACAATTGCCATCAAGAAATCCGATGTGATTTTGCTTTTCAGCATCGGATAAAGAAAACACTGCACCAGCGTCCATACCGCATACAGACATATCGCATAAATGGCGACCGCAGGAACGATCCGCAGTTTCTTCTGCTTGATTCCTTCTGCGCTCATACGTCCTCCTTATCGGAGGCTTTACGGTCTGCAAGTGCCTGCGCGATCGTTTCGACAATTTTGCCGTCCACACAGTTTTTCGCCTGCCGCACCGCATGGAAAAACGCCGTGCCGTTCGAACTGCCGTGCGCCTTGATGACAGGTTTGGAAATGCCCATCAGCACTGCGCCGCCGACTTTCTTGTAATCCACAGTATCTTTGAATGCGTTCAGCTTCGGCAAAATGAACAGTGCACCGATTTTTCCCATGCCTGTGAACATTTCTTTCATCTTGCCAGCGAAAAATTTCGCCATGCCTTCATACAGTTTCAGCACGACATTACCCGTGAAGCCGTCCGTCACCAAAACCTGACAGTTTCCGGACGGCACTTCCCGTGCTTCCACATTGCCGATGAAATTCAGGTCGGCTTCCTGCAAAAGTGCGTAGGTCTGCTGTTCGAGTTCTCTGCCCTTGCATTCCTCCGTACCATTGTTGATAAGCCCGACTTTCGGATTCTGCACGCCCATCACTTTTTCCATGTAAATGCTTCCCATAATGCCGAACTGTACCAGCATTTCCGGTCTGCATTCCACATTCGCACCCGCATCCATCAGAATAGCGTGACCATTCGCAGTTGGCAGGACCGGTGCCATTGCGGCACGCTTGATGCCTTTGATACGCCGCGGAATCATCGTTGCACCGACCAGCAGTGCGCCCGAATTGCCCGCAGATACAAACGCTTCACCTTTGCCGTCTGCAAGCGCCTGCAAACCGACTGCCATTGAACAATTTTTCTTGGATTTCGTGATTTCGGTCGGCTGGTCATGCATGGTCATGATTTCTTCGGTATGCAGAATTTCAATGCCGTCCAGCGAAATGTTATTCTTGACGGCAAGGTCTTTGATTTGTGCCGCATCACCGCAGAGCAAAATCTCCACACCGAGTTCTTTGACTGCCTGTGCCGCACCTTCTAAGGGGGCAAGGGGCGCATTGTCACCGCCCATCGCATCCATGATAATTCGCATTTGCTACCTCATTTTCCAAAACAATCGTCTGCTGCAAGTGCCGCATCCAGCGATGCCAGCGCCCTGTCAGCATAGACACGGTATTTCTCTTGTTTCTGCTTGAATTTTCCTGTTACCATCGGCAAAATGCCCATGTTTGCGCCCATCGGCTGCAAATTCTCCTGATACGGGTCAGTGATATAGGCAGTCAGTGCGCCAAGCATCGTATCTGCTGGAAGAATCAGCGGCGGCTGTCCCTTGATGGCACGCACCGCATTGTGTCCTGCCAGAATGCCGCTGCCTGCGGATTCCATATAGCCTTCCACACCCGTCATTTGTCCTGCAAATCGTATGCGTGGCTCTTTGCGCAGTGCATAGGTCGCATCCAACAGCTTCGGGCTATCCAGAAAACTGTTACGGTGCATGACACCATAGCGCACGAATTCGGCATTTTCCAGTGACGGAATCATCGAAAAGACGCGCTTTTGTTCTCCGAATTTGAGATTGGTCTGGAAACCGACCAGATTCCAGAGCGTTCCTTCCCGATTTTCTCGCCGCAACTGCACCACTGCGTAGGGACGCTTTCCGGTATGCGGGTCAGTCAGTCCCACCGGCTTCATCATGCCGTAGCGAATCGCATCCTCACCGCGCTTTGCCAGCACTTCCACAGGCATACAGCCCTCATAAACACGCAGTGCATCCTGTTCAAAATCATGCAAAGGTGCAGATTCCGCATGAATCAATGCCTCATAGAACGCCAGATATTCCTCCTGTGTCATCGGACAGTTCAGGTAATCTGCCGTGCCTTTGCCATAGCGGGACGCATAAAACGCCTTGTTCATGTCGATGCTTTCGCCCGTCACGATCGGGGCAGCGGCATCGAAAAAGTACAGCGGTGCGCCAGTCAGTGCGGCAATCGGTTCATGCAGCGCATCAGAAGTCAGCGGGCCTGTGGCAATAATGACCTGCCCGTCAGGAATCGCATCGACTTCTTCTTCCACCACCGTAATATTCTCGTGACTTCGGATTTTTTCCGTCACCAGCTTTGAAAATGCATAACGGTCAACAGCAAGTGCGCCGCCCGCTTCGACTGCGGTTTCTTTCGCGCACGGCACCAGTAAAGAACCCAGCCGTGCCATTTCTTCTTTCAGCAATCCCGCGGCGCTGTCCACACGCTCCGCTTTCAGCGAATTCGAACAGACCAGTTCCGCAAAATCGGGAATGTGATGTGCGGGAGAATATTTCTTCGGCTTCATTTCATAGAGCGTGACAGAAATGCCCGCATTTGCTGCGATCCAAGCAGCTTCGCATCCTGCCATGCCTGCGCCGACAATCGTCAGTTTTTCCATCAGAGTGGTCTCTCATAGCCGCAGTCAGGCTTTTCACAAAGGAATTTACCTGCCTTGCCGCCTTTCTTGAACAAGGTATTGCCGCACTTCGGGCAAAGCTCCTCCACAGGCGTATTCCACGTCATGAAATTGCAGTCAGGATAGCCTTCACAGCCGTAGAAATTACGTCCCTTCTTGGATTTCTTCTGAATGATCTTCTTGCCGCAAAGCGGGCAGACGCCCTTTGTCGGCAGCACGATTTTCTTCGTGTTGCGGCACTCAGGGAAGCCCGTACACGCAAGGAATTTTCCGAATCTGCCGATTTTTATGACCATTGGCTTGCCGCAAAGTTCGCAGACTTCATCGGTTTCTTCATCAGGCACACGCATCCGCTTGCCGTCCATGGCAATTTCTGCGGCTTTCAGCGTCTTGTCAAAATCCGCATAGAACTTTCGGAGGGATTCCACCCAGTCGGTCTTGCCCTGTTCCACACCGTCCAGATCACTTTCCATACCTGCTGTGAATTTCACATCGACGATCTGCTTGAATTGCTCTTTCATGAGCTGCGTGGTGACCTCACCAAGCGAAGTCGGACGAAGCTGCTTGCCGTCACGCTCCACATACATTCTGTACAGGATCGTGGTAATAGTCGGCGCATAGGTAGACGGACGGCCGATGCCGTTTTCTTCAAGCGTTTTGATGAGCGTTGCTTCGGTAAAACGGGAAGGCGGCTGTGTGAAGTGCTGATTGCCGTCCAACGACTTGACTTTCAGAACATCGCCCTCTGCAATTGGCGGCAGTTCCTTATTTTCTTCTTCGGAAGCCGTATCCTTTGCTTCTTCATAAAGCTTCGTAAATCCGTCAAATTTCACGCTGAATCCCGATGCTCGGAACAGGCAGTTGGCTGCCTGAATGTCCGTAGAAACGGTATCGAGCTGACAATTTGCCATCTGGCTGGCGATAAAGCGCTCCCAGATCAGCTTATACAGCTTGTATTGGTCAGTCGTAAGCGAATCCTTCACCTTGTCGGGTGTCAGATTCGGCATGGACGGACGAATCGCTTCGTGCGCATCCTGTGCATTTTTCTTCGATTTGAAATTGCGCGGTGATGCAGGCAGATACTGCTTGCCATATGCACCTTCGATGAATTCCGCAGCAGCCGCTTTGGCTTCATCGGAAATGCGCAGGCTATCGGTACGCATATAGGTGATCAGACCGACTGCGCCCATATCGGGAATCTCAACACCTTCATAAAGTTCCTGCGCCGCTTTCATGGTACGTCTTGCCTGAAATCCCATGCGGCGGGAAGCTTCCTGCTGGAGCGTCGAGGTAATAAACGGCGGTGCAGGCTGACGGCTCGTCACACGCTTTTTTACGGTCTTGATGACAAAATCCGCATTCTCCAAGGAACTGAGAATTTCATTGGTTGCGGCTTCATTCGCAAGTTCTGCCTTTTTGCCGTCAATCTCTGTCAGATGGGCAGAGAAAATTTTGCGGCTGCTTTTTGCAGAAAGCTTCGCATCAATTGACCAGTATTCCTGCGGCACAAAGGCGCGGATCTCGTTTTCACGGTCAACGACCAGACGCACTGCCACAGACTGTACTCTGCCGGCAGAAAGTCCGCGGCGAATCTTGCGCCAAAGAAACGGACTGAGCTGGTAGCCGACAATGCGGTCGAGAATACGGCGCGCCTGCTGTGCATTAACCAGATCCAAGTCGATCTGATGCGGGTTTGCCATACCGTTCTGTACGCCTGTTTTTGTAATTTCATTGAACTCCACACGATTATTTTCAGCGGTGTCAAGTTCAAGCATCTGTGCCAAGTGCCACGAAATTGCTTCTCCCTCTCTATCAGGGTCCGTTGCGAGCCAGACACGTTCTGACTTTTTCGCACGTTTTTTCAGCTCTTTAATGACATCCTCTTTGCCCTTCATCTCGATATAGGTCGGCGTGAAATCATGCTCAATGTCCACACTCAGCTTCGATTTCGGCAAATCGCGGATATGTCCCATGGATGCAATGACCTCGAAGCCCTCACCGAGGTACTTCTGAATGGTTTTCGCCTTTGCAGGCGACTCAACAATGACTAATTGTGACATAGGGTACGTCCGTTCCTTTCACTTATGGGTACAAGAAAATATTTGCAGCGCCTTGATTATAAGGCGCGGTACTGCTTTCCGAATACGGATTCCACATAGCCGTCCAATTCGAGTACCGTCAGGGTACTCAGCAATGCGGACATCTCCATATCAAGTGCTTCTGCGAGCGTATTGACGTGTATTTGTCCCTTTTCACGCAGAAAAGCAACCACTTTTGCTTCGGTTTCATCTTCCGGAAGCGGCTGCGGTTCTGCGGTATCTTCGTCCTCCAGTGCAGTCGCTTCTTCCGCATATTCTGCGTTCATCTGCGATTCTGTACGCTTTCGGGGTGCCGGCTGCGGTTCTGCCTGACGGTCTGCAAAGACCAGTGATTCTTTTGGTGAAAGCACTGTGCTTTCGTAGAAAACCTTCATCGGCAAATCGCGGTATAGACAGTAAAGCACATCACGATGGCTGTAAATGCCGATCGCACCATCGCGCAAAAACGGGATCACGCCCGCATAGCGCGGGTCAAAGAGGTCGTGCGGCGGCACACAGAACAGGTATTTCCCCTGCGATGCCGCATATTCGGCAGTCACCAGTGAACCGCTGTGCATAGCCGCTTCTATGACGATCGTGCCGTTGGTCAAGCCGCTGAGAATGCGATTCCTGCGCGGAAAATTCGCAGGGACCGGCTGTACGCCCGGCAAGTATTCCGAAACCAGCAGACCATTGCCGCTTTCCAGAAGCTTTGTCCGCAGCTTATCATTTTCCCGCGGATAATTCACATTGATGCCGCAGCCCAGTACGCCGATGGTCGTACCGCCCGCATCCAGTGCCGCTTCATGCACAACTTTATCAATGCCCATGGCAAAGCCGCTGACGATCTGAAATCCCGCAGCAGCGAGGTTCTGCACCATCGTCGATGCCACATTCGTGCTGTAATCAGACGGATGCCGTGTGCCGACAACCGTCACAGATACATTCTTTTGCAGCAGATTCAGATTGCCTTTTGCGGTCAGGAGCATGGGCGGGGCGCTGATATGGCAGAGGTCTTCGGGATACAGTTCATCATCCGGCGTAATCAGCGCAATATCGTTCTTTTCGCAGAAATACACGATGCTTTCCGCCTGCGAACGATTATATTTCTGAAAATTCTTGACGACTACAGGTGTCAGCGCACCGATCTCTCCCTGTTCCATCGCGGAAAGGACGGCATCGGGCGTGTCATATTCTGCAAGAAGCTGTACGGCTCTCGTAGATGCCGCACCAAAAATCAGGCTCATCCGAACCCAATCTGCAAGCTTCGAAACCGAATCAGCCATCTCTGCACCTCATTTCACAGATAACGTGTCATTTCCCAGAGAAACAGTCCCGCTGCCATTGCGGCATTCAGCGAATTCGCCTGCGGTGCCATCGGAATCGTCAGTGGATGGTCACAGGCATCGGAGATCTCCCGCGGAAGTCCATTGCCTTCGTTGCCGATCAGGACAACCGCACCGCCTGTAAAATCAAACTGTTTCAAATGCTGTGCATCGCGGTCAACGACTGCTGCACAGGTCGAAATGTCATTTTCGTGACAATGTGCAAAAAATGCATCCATATCGTCAATTTGTCTGAGTGGGACGCGAAACAGTGCGCCCATGCTGCTGCGGACTGCTTTGGGGTTATAGAGGTCGCAGCAGTGATAAAGATACACACCATCCGTACCGAGGGCATCGGCGGTGCGAAGAATCGCGCCAAGATTGGCAGGATCCTGCAAGCAATGCAGCAATAGACAGCGGCTGCCGTTTTGTGGCAATGCTTCCAGCTCCTGACGCATCCGAGCGATCGCGAACACGCCCTGTGCAGTTTCCGTGTCGGCAATTTCCTTCGCAAGCGCATCGGAAACCAACAGTGTATGGACATTGGGCGCGGCGTTCTGCAATGCGGCACCGTAATTTTCCAGCGCATCCTGTGTCAGCAGCAGCGCAGTGACTTCCGCACCACACTGCACGGCATCCAGCACCAGTCGGTACCCTTCCATCGCAAAAAGACCGCACTTCTCCCGATAGGAGCGACTGCGGTTCAAATGTGTAAAGGTATGCAGGGTTTTGTTTTTTGTCCCGATTTCAAGCATTTGCAAAGATTCTGCCATGCTGCCGCACCTCCGTCAAGTTTAGATAGGAAAATTGCGTAAAAGCGTGACAATGCGAGGCACTGTCACGCTTTTTCATTTCTTACAGAGCTGCCTTTGCCTTTGCAGCGATTGCAGAGAAGCCGGCAGGATCATGAATTGCGATCTCGGAGAGCATCTTGCGGTTGAGCGTGATGTCTGCCTTCTTGCAGCCGTTCATGAATGTAGAATAGTTCATGCCGTTGATCTTGCAGGCAGCAGAGATACGGGTGATCCACAGTCTGCGGAAGTTTCTCTTGTTCTGCTTTCTGCCAACATATGCATAGTTGCCGGACTTCATGACGGCCTGTTTTGCCATCTTGAAGTGCTTGGATTTCGAGCCCCAGTAGCCCTTTGCGAGCTTCAGAACCTTATTTCTTCTTTTGCGCCTCATCATAGCGCCTTTAATACGAGCCATGTTCGTTATCCTCCGTAATCATAAGTCCGCCGCCTTTGCCTGCGGCACGGTGTCGTATGGGCTTCTCAGCTTACTTGTAAGGAACCATTTCACGAATGGTGGTTGCGTTTGCAGATGCTGCAACGCCTGCGTTTCTAGCGACGCGCTTTACCTTCGTGTCCTTCGCATTCAGACGATGACGCTTATAAGCGTGCTGGAACTTGACCTTTCCGGTACCTGTAACCTGAAAACGCTTCTTTGCGCCGGAATGGGTTTTGACCTTTACTTTCTTGACCTTTGCGGCTGCCATGGATTCTTCCTCCTTGAAATTTTTCGTTTATATGGTAACGTCCATTCGCCGGGTGTATCGGCACTCATGCGCGGATGTCTGACGTTTCATATCCTTATGCTTCCTGTTCTGCCGATTCCGTTTGCTCCGCAGCCTTTTTCTTTGCAGGCTTATCGGGCTTTGTCTGCTTCGGGGACATGAACATCACGTATGCGCGTCCTTCCATCTTTGCAGGCTTATCGACCACAGCGACATCGCCGATGGCATCGCGGTAACGGTCGAGCAGTTCAACACCAAGCTCCGGATGGGCAATTGCGCGTTTGCGGAACCGAATTGAAACCTTCAGCTTATCGCCGCCCTCAAGAAATTTCTTTCCCTGAGAAACTTTGGTTTCAAAATCGTGTGTGTCAATCGCGGAAAACATACGGATCTCCTTGATTTCGACAACCTTCTGATTCTTTCGTGCTTCCTTTTCGCGCTTCTGTTGATCAAACAAATACTTGCCATAGTCAATGATACGGCACACAGGCGGGGTTGCCTGTGGAGCAATCTTCACGAGATCCAAACTCTGATCAAAAGCGAGCTTCTGTGCGTCTCTTGCAGACATCACGCCAAGTTTTGCGCCGTCTGCGCCGATGACCAACACCTCACGGTCACGAATTTCCTCGTTAATTTGCAGTTCCTGCTTGCTAATTGCCAGCACCTCCAGTCAAATTTTATCAATAAAAAAGAGCATCGGCTCCAATCGGAAGTCGTGCTCTCAAATCTCCATATGCCAAAACATACGCATCTGCGCAATGGTAACAGCCTGTGGATGAAAACCGTTTCGCGGGCAATCCAATGTGCCGCCTACGGTGAGAACATCATGTTCCGCTTGAATCCTTGTATATTATACCAGATCGTATTTGAAATGTCAAGCCAGCGTTCACTTTTCATCCTTTTGCACATACAGTCATAATATTCAAGCAATATTTTCGGTAATATTACGCTGCTGTTTCTGTGGTCGTGGCAGTTGTACCTGATGCATCAGTCGCCGCGGATGCAGATGTAGTCGTTTCGGCAGATGTTGTCTCCGTAGAAGGCATTCCGTTTCCGACACAGTATTCCGAAAACACGATTTCCAACGGCTGACTTGGAATCGAAAATCCTGCAAGTACGCCTGATTCGTCAAAGGTCATAGTATAACTCCCGCCTTCCGATTCTCCTGTCAGACACCACGTTCCGTCATCGCCTTTCGCATACGGCGCAGATTCCATGCCATCCAGCGCATCCAGAACATCCGTTGCCAGCAGAAGCATGGCTTTTGCTGGCATCGCGGACTTCGGTACAGTAAACGCCAATCCCTTGTAGTTTGCGCTCACGGCACTTTCGTCAAAGCTCAGCACAACGCCGCTCAATGCAGCAGGTTCGGAAAATTCTGCATCCCATCTGCCCGTTTCATAGCGTGTCAGCAGACAGGATGCCGTTGCATCCCGTTCGCCATAGGTCAGTTCAGCCCGCACACTGTACGAAGCATCCAGACGCGGCGCAAAATCCGTTTCTGCCGCTGCACCTGTACAGCCCGTAAACAGCAGTGTCATCGGAAAGCAAAGCAGCATCACACGTTTCATCACATTCATCGGTTTCATATAAGCAGCCTCCATCATTTCATGATTCATTTCGACTGCCGTGATTTTCAACGTTCTTATTGCATATCAGCATTTTGTTCCGCTTCCAGAAATATTTCGGGAAGCATTGCAATCAGGTCTGTGGGGAGCATTGCCCTGCGGGAAAAACGTGCCGCCGCCCTGTCGCCAGCCATTCCATGCAGATAGACACCCAGCTTTGCCGCTGACAGCGGTGCAATTCCCTGTGCCAGAAAGCTGCCGGTCATCCCCGCCAGCACATCGCCGCTGCCGCCCTTACTCATGCCGCTGTTGCCTGTTGGATTGCGAAAGACCTGTTTTTGCGATGCGATCAGCGTGCCTGCGCCTTTCAGCAAAGCGGTCACATGACCGCCCTTTGCCGCAAGTGCCGTGACTGCTTCCACACGTTCCGCCTGCACTTCTGCACTTGTCTTTCCAAGCAGACGCGCCATTTCGCCAACGTGCGGTGTCAGAATGACCGGCACGGACATCTCCCGCAATATATCTATGCTGCCCGCAGTCACATTTAGACCATCCGCATCCAAAAGAATCGGAATCTTCAGTCCACGCAGCAGCGTACACACAAGTTTTCGCGTATCTTCTGTATTTCCAAGTCCACAGCCGATCACAGCCGCCGTACAGCTTCCTGCATATGCCAAAATGTTCCCGACATTTTCTGCGGCGATATAGCCTTCTGCATTCGGCTGCAAGGGAAGTGTCATCGCTTCGGGATGCCGCATCAGAAGCGTCTGACACGCCTGCGGTACAGAAGCAAGACACAGTGTCCCGACGCCGCAGCGCAATGCCGCACTTGCCGCCATCACCGCCGCGCCCGTCATGCGTTCCGCCCCGCAAACGCAAAGCAGCCGCCCGAATGTCCCCTTATGGGTATCCGCAGCGGCATCGCAAATCGGTAGGATCTGCTGAATTTCTTCGAATGTTAAATCATAGACTTCAGGCATCGGGATTCTCCTGCGGCGTATAGCAGAATTGCAGGGTTCGCGGCAGATGCCTTGCAAAATACGTCAGAAAACGGTCATCCGGTGTCATCACCAGCCGCACATTCCCATACATTTCATGCGTCAGATCCATATAATATGCACGGTCATCCTCTGCTGCGCACGCCAGTACCAGCGTTGCACTCGGTGAAAGCTGCGGCGCTTCCGAAAGCTTTCCGAATGCCTCTGCCTTATCCAATGTCAGTGAGATCATCGGCTTTCGTTTGCTTTGCGCGATGATCTTTGTGATCTCCAGCGTTTGCTCTGCGATCACATATTCGTATTCCACATGGCAGTTGCGATTCAGAAACCATGTGCCGACGCCTGCGGCAATTGCCACAAACATCAGCAGATACAGATGCAGTACAAAAGAGGCTGCGACCAGCAGAAGTGTCACAACGCCGCCGCCGACTGTGACTGCTGCCGCCTTGGCACCAGTGTTTTCCTTTTTCACCAAGTCTTCAAAAAAATCCGAACCGAGCATAACAAATTCCCTTCAATTAAGATGTTGCTTCGGACTTCGCCGCAGATACTTTTTCATCCGCCGACTTGTCCGCTTTGACAGATTCCTGCCGTTCTTTTTCATGCAGTGCATTTTTCCGCGCATACATGAGCTGGTCAGCACGGTCAAACAGTGCCGCAGAATTTTCGTTCCCGTCAAACTGTGCACAGCCGTAGCTGAACGTCACATTTCTGTCCATGAATGGAAATTCCAATTGTGAAAATCTCTCCAGCGCTTTATGCATCACGCTTTCTGCCGCCGCATAATCCAGATGGAAAATGACTGCAAATTCCTCACCGCCGTATCGGTATACATCAGAACCCGCACAGACATCCTGAAGCAGCGATGCCAGCGTAATGAGAATGATATCGCCGTTTGCGTGACCAAACGTATCGTTGATGCGCTTGAAGCTGTCGATATCCGCAATTGCAACCGTCAGCGGCGTTTTCTCTTCAGCCGCCTGTTCCATCGCTGGTTCCAGTGTACGGTAGAAATAAGCATGGTTATAAAGTCCCGTCATACCGTCACGGGCAAGCTGTGCATTCATTTCTGTAATGTCGTCAAACGTCAGAAGTTTTCCTTCTCTGCCGGAACTGTCTGTAAACTGCGTAATTTTTCGCTGATAACTCTTCCCGCCCACCTGCATCACCGCATGGGCAGGCAGAAGCAGAACGCTCAGGTCGCGCCTTGCCTCCGAGAAGGAATGCGCACGCAGTGCCGGCAGCATATTGTATGCCGCAGAGTTTGCATAGATCAGATGATTGTCCTTGCTCATGAAAATCAAGGCGGTACTCATATTTTGCAGCATGGCATCCTTATCCAGCATACCAAACCGCAAAATGGCAAATGACATGATCCATGTAGAAAGCATCAGTCCAAGCGGCGTGACATCCAGAGAATTCGTCCATTTCATCATATACATGACCAAAGCCGCAGGCGGGATCAGTGCCGATACAATATATAATGTATTCAGTGTCTTTGCTTCACCTGTCAGTCCTTTCCGGTGATACAGGCATATTCCCATATAGGTCAGTCCCATGACAATCGTATATCCCATGGAAACATAATAAAGCGGGCCGGGCGTTACGTCCAGCATTCCGGAAGGCATAATGGAGATACCTTTATAATACAGCTTGTGTCTGTCACAAGTAAAAATAAACACTTCGATGACTGACGGCAGCACAAATAAAAGCAATTTAAAGAACCATTTAATCTGCACTTTATAATACTGCAAAGCAAAGCAGACGATCAACGGGCCAATATATAGCTTGCCAAGATATCCGATCTGCACTGCTGCCATTTTTCCGCTGTACATCGAAGTATTCAATTCCATCCAATAGCCGAGCAGTGCGACAATCGAACCGCACAAGCCGACCAATATATAATCTCGCATACTGTTGCTTCGCTGGTCAAGCAGCAAATACAGCAGCAAGCAGCCTGCCGCAAACAATCCGAAGCAAAGTATCACGTTCATTACCGTTACAGTCATTCCCTCACCATCCTTTCAAAAAAACTCAGTTTTCTTTATCATACCACAAAATTACGTCATTGTCAATAAAAAAATATTTTCATTTTGAAACAAAATTTATGTTCGATGACAGGAAAAATTAAAAAACACACAGAAATCGTTTTTCTTGAGCAGAATAAATGTATCATCAAACCATCGAACGGACTTTATGCCGCAAATACGAAATATATTGACACAATCCCAAGATAATGCTATAATACAGTCAATACCACTGAAAGGAGTCACTATACTCGAATGGCAGAACAATTGCTGTTAGACCTCTACGGCTGTGATTCGAAAATGCTGCTGGATGCCTCCCTGATTTGCAGTGCCGCACATCATGCAGTCAAACAAATCGGTGCTGAAATCGTCGAAGAATGCGTCCATCAGTTCGAACCCTACGGCGTTTCCTATCTTGCAGTGATCTCAACCTCACATTTTTCCATTCACACATGGCCGGAATACGGCTATGCGGCAATTGACATCTTCTCTTGTCAGGAAGCGATCCCGCAAGCAGTCGGCGATGCGCTTGCAATACAATTCGGCGCAAAACAGCATCGTCTGCAAACCGTGGAGCGCCGTATCTCAATTTCTCCGCAAATATGAAAAAAAACTTGCATTCATATTGACAAGGGTTTCATAGAATGGTATAATATATACACATTTCGCAAATGAAGATTTGCAGAAAGGAGACTATCATGCAGAAATTTGAAGTTGCCGATATTCTGCGCATTGAAGGCACAGATTATCTTGTCATCGGCTGGATTCGCTATCGAAATCCCCACGACAGCTGCGAATGGATCGAATACCGCATGAAGCGGCAGACAGACAACAAAGAAGCATGGCTGAGTATTGATGATGCCTATCATGAATATTCCATTTCCTTCATGACACACTGGGCAGATGACCGTGGCTTCCATGTCGTGGATACCGGCACAGAAGTTGTTTCGGGACGCGGCGGCAATGTGGATGTTTCCTTCGGAGAACGCGCAAAGTTCACTGAAATGGAAGATACCACAGAAGAACAGATCATCTCCATTGAGGACTGGTCAGACGGCAGAGAGGTTTCAACAGGCCATTATCTGGATGAAAACGAAATTCAGTGGGTTGCCAGAGATGAAGGATATTCCAATTCCCTGAAACGCGCAAATCGAGCCAAAGTCATTATCGCCATTGCTTTCACAGCAGTCATGATTCTGATATGCATTGGCAGTGTTATCACAGACATGGACTTGTCATTCCTCAAGCATAAGCGCATCAGCAAATACCTGAAAAATGCGGAAGCACAATACAGCTTTGTGACCGCCACGACCGGCCCCAACAAAACGGAAGCACTGGTTTATGAAAGCACCCTCTATAATCTCTCCAGTGCCGCCACCGACATCATTGACAATATCGAAGGCGATACACAATTCGTACAGCAGGACACCACGGAAGAAGAAGACGGTTCTATTGCCATCCTGACCAAAGACGAATACTGTCTGGTCTATGTTGGCGAAGACGGAAAAGTGTATGTGCAGGTTTCTTCGCGTGAATATACCTATCAGACAGATTCTACCCCCTACCATTCTACGCACCGCACAAGCCACTATTACCGTGATTTTTACTATGGCACAGGTTACAGTGCAGATGCATCTTCCAGCAGTATCTCCAGCCCGTACACTTCATATGACGGCAGCGATTTTTCCTATTCGGGCGATTCTTTCACCTCGTATTCCAATACTGTACGGCAAGCAAGTATCAGTGCCCGCAGTTCCAGCAGCGGCGGCATCAGCGCAGGAAAATAAAAGGAGGATTATATCATGAACATTTTAACAGATCTTGTGGAAGTATTGATTTATTCGGCAATCGGCATCGTGCTGATGGCGATCGGCAACTTTCTGATTGACCTTATTATTCCATGCTCCTTCCCCGAAGAAATCAAAAAGGGCAATAACGCCATCGGCTTTGTGTCCGCAGGTACTTTTATCGGCATCGGCACGCTGCTAAAGGGCGCAATTGCCGGCGCACCATCGGCAGGCAAGGAATCTCTGCTGGAAGGCATCGGCGGCAGCGTGATGTATTTCGGCATCGGCATTCTCTGCTTTATCATCGGTTATTTGGTGATTTCTCTGCTGAACCGAAAGTACTCGCTGAATGATGAGCTTGGCAAGGGCAATATGGCAGCAGGTATCATGGTCTGCGGCATTTTCATCGGTCTTTCCATTTTAATCAGCGGAGTGATCCAATAAACATGGAGCAAACACAGAAAAATCCGTATCGTCTTTTAATGCTGACCACACTGCTCATCTCAGGCTGTTCTATGGTCTACGAGTTGATCATCAGTGCGGTCAGCTCTTATTTGCTTGGTGATTCGACGATGCAGTATTCCATCACCATCGGGCTGTATATGTTTGCACTTGGCATTGGTTCATTTCTTTCAAAATACATACAGCATAACCTGTTCAACTGGTTTGCGAATGTCGAGATCTGCATTGGATTGGTTGGCGGAAGCTGTTCGCTGGTATTGTTTCTGGCGAATCTCTACCTCAGTTCCTATGCGCTGGTAATGTACATTGAGATTCTGCTGATCGGAATGCTGGCGGGCTTGGAGATACCGCTACTGACGCGCATTATTGAATCTGACAGGCAGGATCTCCGCACAACGCTTTCGGGCATTTTCTCCTTCGATTACATCGGCGGTCTGGTCGGTTCGATTGCCTTTCCGCTGCTGCTTCTGCCGCATCTTGGATATTTTGCAACGGCATTTCTGGCGGGCTGCTGCAATCTGCTGGCGGCGACGGCAATCATTTTCAAATATCATCGGCGGCTGAAAAATGCAGGAACATACAAGGTGATATCCGTGACGCTCCTGATCAGCATGATTGCAGGAATGTTATGCAGTGAAAACATCGGATATCGTATAGAAAGCGGACTTTACCGTGACCATGTGATTCTGCGGAAGCAAACGCAGTATCAGAAAATCGTTGTCACGCGGCACAGGGACGATATTCGGCTGTACATTGACGGAAACTGTCAGTTTTCCTCCGCAGACGAATATCGTTATCACGAAGCGCTGGTACATATTCCGATGCTTTACGCACCAAAGCACGAGAAAATTCTGATGCTGGGCGGTGGTGACGGCTTAGCGGCGAGAGAAATCCTGAAATATCCTGATACCGAAATTACGCTGATTGATTTAGACAAGGGCATGACAGACCTTTGCAAAGAAAATCGGCTGATTTCCGAACTGAATGCACATTCGCTGGAAGATTCGCGTGTGACGGTTCTGAACATGGATGCATATCAATATCTGGAACAGAGTGATGAGGTATACGACATCATCTATGTCGATTTGCCTGACCCGAACAATGAATCGCTGAACAAGCTGTACAGTAATATTTTTTATCGGCTGTGCGGGAATCATCTGACGGAACAGGGCATTTTGAATGTACAGTCCACGAGTCCGTATTATGCGACAAAGGCATATTGTTGTATTGGGCAGACGATAGAGAGTGAAGGATTTCATGTAAAATCGTATCATTTGCAAGTGCCGGCGTTTGGTGACTGGGGATTTCAGATGGCATCGAAGGCGGAATTACAGCAATGTGGAGAATTAGAAATTGAGACGAAGTATTTAAGCGCAGAGAATATGGATGCGTTATTTTCGTTTGGAAAAGACGAATTCACGGAAGATGTTGCGATTAATCAATTGACGAAGCCTGTACTGATGGAATATTACAATGAAGCGGTACAGCAATGGGAATAAAGGCGCATCCCGCGCCCCATCATGAGGATTCCAAAGGGAATCATTCCCTTTGGCGAAGTCCAGATGCAGCGCCTCCGGACACCAACAGACTGCAAGCAGTCTGCACCGCAGAGCGCGAAACACCCCTGTTTCCTTACAACGAATCCGGAGGGAGTATGGGAGAACCCTATTAAGGCAACACCGCACAG
>JAZUJW010000058.1:0-3647 GCA_045642925.1 Oscillospiraceae bacterium | reverse complement strand
AATATCTCCGAACTTGCTTGTTTTATCTGGGATCACCCCCGCGTGTGCGGGGAAAAGAGTTTCTTTCAGATGCAGGAGTGTCTGAAACGAGGATCACCCCCGCGTGTGCGGGGAAAAGGCGATTTTGTAAACTTCTATGGTTCTGCGGACAGGATCACCCCCGCGTGTGCGGGGAAAAGTATACTTCACAATTCCGTTGATTTGGCAAGAACAGGATCACCCCCGCGTGTGCGGGGAAAAGCGGTTTTAAGGTCACAGCATTCCTTCTTCTCCAGGATCACCCCCGCGTGTGCGGGGAAAAGGAGCATCAGTTCTTCACAGACGATCAGACCGTAGGATCACCCCCGCGTGTGCGGGGAAAAGACAGCAACTGTCGTCAAACTGATTTCGTATCCGGGATCACCCCCGCGTGTGCGGGGAAAAGTCGACGAGATGTCACGCGGTTGCAAAATACAGAGGATCACCCCCGCGTGTGCGGGGAAAAGGCTACAATAATCAAGGTCGTTTACATCGTCATAGGATCACCCCCGCGTGTGCGGGGAAAAGTTTTTGTTTTGTGCTTCTTGTTTATCTGCAATAGGGTCACCCCCGCGTGTGCGGGGAAAAGACAAAGCTGACAATCTTGGCAAAATCACTCGCAGGATCACCCCCGCGTGTGCGGGGAAAAGGTACGAGGTTTCTGTGGTCACGTTCCCCGCATAGGATCACCCCCGCGTGTGCGGGGAAAAGGGGTTTTACATTTGCGGGACAGAAATCAAACGAGGATCACCCCCGCGTGTGCGGGGAAAAGAGACACCGTGCCATCGAGTACAGACCGTACATAGGATCACCCCCGCGTGTGCGGGGAAAAGGATACCACGTTTCGATTTGCATTGTATCTGCTAGGATCACCCCCGCGTGTGCGGGGAAAAGTAGCGGCTGAGCTTGGTGCGGAACTGATTCACAGGCTCACCCCCGCGTGTGCGGGGAAAAGGGCAAGCCGCTGAAGCTTCTGCCTTTTCACAAAGGATCACCCCCGCGTGTGCGGGGAAAAGCTCTATGACAATTTCTGTATTATTAACGGCATAGGATCACCCCCGCGTGTGCGGGGAAAAGGTGCAAGGCGGCATCGACTATGCAGCAAGCTTAGGATCACCCCCGCGTGTGCGGGGAAAAGACTAAGAAAGTCACATAAATTCGATCCTTATATTCCGGCATATTTCAGATTTTATTTAGTTTGAGATACACCTCATACAGTAGCTTACAATCCGCCAGAGCCCGATGTGCTTGCGCTTGCTCGATTCCGAATCGTTTGGCGACATTCTCCAAACGATAGCTTCGTAATCCTCTCAGACAACTTTTTGCAGTCAGAAGCATATCGTGTGTTTGGATTTCAGGGCATTCCATTTTACACCGTTCCGATGCCGCCAACAGAAATCCTTTATCAAAATCTGCATTATATATCAATACATCCTGATCATTCAATATTGCAAATACTGTTTGCAGCGTATCTGCAAGCTGTTGACCGTTTCTCTGCAAGTCTTCATTCCGGATGCCTGTCAGCTTTTGTATGTCATCAGAAATGGGATGCTGCGGCCGGATCAACCATTGATATTCTTGAATAATCTGATTATTCTTAATATGGAGAATTCCGATTTCAAGTATTTCGTCATTCTCAGGAGAAAGCCCTGTGGTTTCCAGATCCATAATGAAAAATTCTGTCAAAAAAGGGGACTGCCGCTTTTTTCGAATGCCCATTTGCTGCTTCGCGGCATTGCTGAAACCTGCTTTCATCGACTCATTATCCTGATTTGCCGCTGTAAGAGGATGCCGTATCAGCTTGATCCCATCATAATCAACAGGCTCCCACGCGGAATTATGAACGTAAAAATCCATGTGCTGTTCATTATTCGCATTGAATACCATAGTTGCCTGACCATCACGGATATTATCACAGACACGCTTCCAGATTGCTTCACGGACTCTTGCATTGACTTGTCCGACATATACACCGGTATTGATTTCCAGCAGCCATTTTGTCAGGTCACCGCGCAGCTTCGGCGGGCAGTTTGTCATCGTTAGTACAATCATTTTTTGTCCTCTAATTTTGCGTAGGATATGCCGTATTCAACATGGCCTTTCAGATTATCCCACAAATAAATCGCTTCCTGCGGTTCTTCATCTGGTTCATCCTGCAAGAGTATTTTGATATCTCTGACCATTCGTTCCAGCAGATGCAGCTCTGCGAAACGGTCTCGTACTTTTGCGCGCTTGACATTCGGTAGATCCGGCAGGTTTTCTGATGCAAGCTGAAATGCAAGCGGAATCGTGATTTCTGCTTTGTATAAATCTGCAATATCATACGCAAATGAATACTCATGCCCGACATGAATAAAGCCAAGTCCGGCTGAACATCCCAAAGCACAGATCACAGCAGATGCCAATCCGTATAAACAGACATTTCCGGCAGAAAGCGCCTGATTCACGGGATCGCCGGATGAAAAATCTTCTGTATCATATTCTCTGCCGTTCCATTTCAGATGATAGCGTTCAGCTTCCTGCCGATAGGCTTTCCGCATTCTTGCGCCTTCTCTGCCGCGAAGCTGCTGCAAGGTCAATTCTGTGACATCTTCATCCTGAAAACGCATTGCATACATTTTGCGTACAACATTCAGATGACTACGTGTATTGGAAAAAAGCCGTGCTTGTTTTTCAAGCAGGGTACTATGTGCATTTAATGCACGCCCATGCGCATAATACCGTACACCGTGTTCACCGACCCATATAACTGCGACACCTGCATCACCGATCAGTTCCATGGCACGATGAGATATTTCAGTTCCTGGGCCTAATAATAAAACGGTGATCGCAGCCGCAGGAATATAGGTGATCCCTTCCAGATCGCGTACAGTCACTGCACCGTCCTCACGGTTGATTTTACAATGTTCCAGATAGATGAACGTCATGCGGTCACTGATTGTCGGCAGTTCCTGAATTTCCGGTTTCTCCATTCCTGTTTGTTCACTCATTTGCGAACACCTGTAACTGTCAGCATACCCATACCATACGCTTTTTCCCGTCCGATGCCCTGTGTCAGCGCATCGCGGAACAAATCTGCATCTGTTACCGTCAGGATACCCTCATAGGTTACGGCAAGCATACATACCTTATGCTGCGACTGTCCTTTCCGAAAACGGTACCATTGAGAACCCGTTACGCGCCATTCATCATCAGACAATGAAAATCCATGTTTCTCTGCCTGACGTTTCAGCCATTCTTCCTGATGTTTCGGTGTGATATGTGCAATCGGCTTGCCGCGTCCTGTTTTGGAGTCCGTTTTCTGAACGGTCGGATTTGCTTTCAAGCGAAACTGCCATTGGCTTCCGTTGACAATGCGGGCGAGCAGACCGTCATAGGATTTTGTTTCGACTGCGGTTTCTCCGCCAAACTGTTTTGCTGCATTGGAGAAATCAAGTGCCGATTCGCTGACGATCAGCAGATACTGTTCATTGCCAAGACGGTCTATGCGCCAGAGTTTTCGTGTTCTGCCGTCAGTTTCTGCACATTCCAGCGCACCGTGAATGAGATTGGGAGAAACGAATGCCCGCATGGTATCGGAACGAGTTATATCAAGTTTTATTCTGGATAAATACATGATTCACCTCACA
>JAZUJW010000057.1:0-4564 GCA_045642925.1 Oscillospiraceae bacterium | reverse complement strand
GAACTTCAAGCAAAGTCATTCCTGCATGGATCGTTTTTCTTACATATTCGATTGTTTGCTTTGCAATTTTTTGTACTTCAAAATATCCCATACTTTTCACTTTCATAAATTCATGTTTGAAACTCACTTAAATCCCGATTTAAATCAGTTCGTCAAATTCTTATTTGCAACTCATATAATTCCCGATTTTTACGAGTTCACCAACCTTATTTTGTCCGGTATGGAACATACAATATTTACAGTCTATTGGAATATGAGAGCATCGTTCACATTGATATTGACGGAATTGTACATCACGATATCCGGTAATAATATTCTTCAATTTATCGCAGGCAGTGAACGCCAAAGTCGTATCACTGACATTCGTCAGGTCAAATCCACTGATATCAATTTCGGTCAATTCCCTACAGAATGCAAACATATGCTTGATAGAGCGCAAATTGCTTGTATTGAAGCTGCTGAGATCCAGCCTGGTAAGAGCATCACAATAATAGAACATACTTGACATATTGACCAGATGGCTTGTATCGATGCCGCGGAAATTCACTTGCTGCAGTTTGTGATCTTCGCGAAACATATTTGCCATATCCGTGACATTACTTGTGTCCAGAACGCTGAGATCCATAGAAGTTAAAGCGTCACAGTAACTGAACATCATTCTCATGTTTGTGACTTTGCCGGTATCAAGGGGGCTGATGTCAAACTGCGTGAATCCTCTGCATCCGGAAAACATTCCTTCCATATCTGTGACGCTGCTTGTGTCCAGACAACTGAGATCCAGTTCGGTCAATCCGCTGCAATAGGAAAACATTTCTTTCATCGTTGTGACATGACCGGTATTCAGACTGCTGAGATCCAGTTTTGTCAATCCGTGGCAGCAAAGGAAAAATTCGCTCATATCTTTGACATAGCTTGTATCCAGCCCTGAGAGGTCAATATCACACAAGCCGAAACGGCGGCTGAAAAGCCCGCTGCTGTATGTTGGGGCATACACAGCCTGATCCTCTGCATCTGCACAAATATACACCGTCGGTATTTCGACCGTATTGTCGAGATATGCGGAAACCCCGATTCCGAGTTTGCCGATTTTTTTGAGTTCTTTCATCGGCTTTGTAAAACGGATGATACAGGGCATATTGCGATCGGGGAAGTGTTTCTCCAACAGTGTGGTGAGTTCATATCTGCTCATCACATATTTCGTAGGTATCGGCATGGAAATTCCTCCTGTTCTTTTGAAAGGCTGTGTCACAGCAGCTTGGCTTTTTTCATGTCCTTCTGATTATCAATCGCAACATCATCGACCAAGCAAATAATGGCTGTTCAGTCGTTCCGAAGTATCATGAAAAGCCAATGTGTATTGCCTTTATTATATCACCTGTTCATCGACTATGTCAAGTGTCCAAAGTCGATCATAAAACAGAAGAATTTTCGGAAAGACGGCGGCTTATTTCGCAGATATAACGTTTTCGGCAAAAAAAGAACCGAACCAGTTACGGTTCGGTTCTTTTTTTGTTAGTTTCTTGTCATTCCATTTGTATTCGGTTGAATCGCCGCTTGCATCATTCTCTCATATGATTTGAGATACTGCGCGATGAAGCCACCGTCTTTGGACGGCTTGACGATCAGCGGCATATTCGGTTTGGTTTGTTTCAAACGTGCGAATTCTTCGGCTGTCAGCTTGACATATGCGATTGTGTTTGCAGGATACTGTTCTTCCAGACTGTCACAGGATGTTTGCAGCTTCAATGTGTCGCTATCCTTTTGTGCTACCGGTAGCACATTTGATGCACCCTGTTCGCTGAGTGTCAGCTTTTGATTCAGTTCTGAAAGCCGTGCAATCTTTGCGGCAAGTTCTTCCTCATGTGGGAATTTCTGCCCCATTTGTGCAGTCAGAGCTTTCAGCTCATCGTTCGATGCCTTGATTGCACCATTGGTCGATGCCAGATTGCTTTCCATGTTTCTCAGCGCATTTTCCAGACGGGAAAGGTTGCCGATTTCGCTGTCGCCAAGTACGGCACGATGGCTGATTTCGCCTTTCAGATTGCAGACATACGCTTTCTCTGCCGTATCAAAGTACGTTTCCATATCGAAGCCTTTGTAGCTGCCGATCGTCGTATGCTTGCTCAAGCCCCCGTCCTTTGACGCATTGGATATTGCACTCGCCAATGCTTTTCCGGCGGCTTCACGGTCGGTATATTGCTTGCCCTGAATGGTGATCGAGAACATATCCTCGCCCTTATCGTCTTTCATCGGAATCCATGCGTTATACTTCGCAATATCCGCTTGCATTCCCTCTGCACGTTCGTGCATATGTGTCAACTGCTGCGGAATCTCACGCTGCACTCGATCCTCAATACGATACTGGTCTTTCTGGAACTTTGCCTTTGCGGTACGCAGTTTCGCAACATCAATATCGAGCTGCATCTTCTCCTTGATTTCAGGATTGCCGGCACAGAGAGCCTTTGCTTCAGCGTAAGACAACGATGCATCATCCATGTCCTCACAGCTTCGCATCGGAGATTTGGAAGTCATAATCTGTGCGATGTACTTTGCCTTGTTTTCAAGTGTCTGATACAAATACGCATCAAAGGTACGTTCTGTGACATAGCGATACAGATGCACTTTATCGTTGTTGTTGCCCTGACGAACCATACGTCCCAAACGCTGTGTCATATCTGCCGGTCGCCACGGAGCATCCAGATCGTGCGATGCAATCAGACGGTCTTGTACGTTCGTACCTGTTCCCATTTTTGCGGTACTGCCAATCAGCACACGCACATCACCGTCACGCATCTTCTGGAACAGCGTTTCTTTCTGTTCTTCTGTCTTTGCATCATGGATGAAAGCAATCTCATTCGCAGGGACACCTTTTGCAATCAGCTTTTGCTTGATGTCATCATAGACGTTGAAGCCTTTGCCGCTTGGTGTAGAGAAGTCACAGAAGATGATTTGTGTGGATTTCTCCGCAGCCGTTTCATCCCAAATCCTGAATACATTGGAAACACAGCGGTTGACCTTTGTGTTTTCCTCATCGGGAATCATCGGATCAATCAAACGCGCATCCAGACCGATTTTTCTGCCGTCCGTCGTGATAACGAGCATATTGTCCTGTTGTGTCGAAACCTCATGATTATGCACCTTTTCCGCACGTTCGGACAACTCCTTGATAAGTATCTCTTGTGTCGCTGTCGGCGGTACGGATTCGATGTGCATTTCGCACTCCGGTACATCCAAGTCCAGCTCATCCGCAACCTTTATATCCGCTGTTTCTTTGAAAACGCGCATCAGCTCCGGCAGATTGTAAAATTGTGCGAATCGTGTTTTTGCGCGGTATCCTGTTCCCTCCGGTGCAAGCTGCAAATCCGTGACCGTCTTTCCGAACGAGGATGCCCATGCGTCAAACATATGCATACCCATTTGGTCGAGCGTTTCAGACTGCAAATAGCGCATCATGGTGTAGATCTCTGTGATGGAGTTTGCCACCGGCGTTGCCGTTGCAAAGATTGTCTGTCCCTGCGGCAACTCATCCATATACTTTGTTTTCAGGTACAAATCGGCTGTTTTTTCGACGTTTTCATTGGTCGAAATACCGGACACATTATTCATCTTTGTCACGAGGAACAAATTCTTGAACTCGTGCGCTTCGTCCACCACAAGTTGGTCGATACCCATTTGCTCAAATGTGACGGTATCATCATGCGGAATGGAGAGAAGTCGCATCCACTTTGCTTCCAGTTCCTTGATTTGCAGCATCAATCTCTTTTTGGAAACCGGATCATCGCAGTTCTCTGCTGCTTTCCTTGCTTCATTCAGCTCTGCTTCGACGTAATCGCATTGCCGCTGATGGGAAAGCGGTATATGGCGCAGATGTGAATGTCCCATGATTACACAGTCATATGCACCCGTTGCAACTTTGGCGCAGAATTTCTTTCTGTTCGCTTCGGTGAAATCCTCCGTTTTTGCGACAAGGATATTGGCTGACGGATAGAGCCGCAGGAAGTCTGCCGCGACCTGTTCCGTCAGGTGATTCGGTACACACATCAAAGACTTTTTATGCTGTCCCAGACGATGCCCCTCCATGATGGATGCAATCATCTCGAATGTCTTTCCTGCGCCGACTTCGTGTGCAAAGAGCGTGTTGCCGCCGTAGATCGCGTGTGCAATCGCGTTTTTCTGGTGCGGTTTCAGCGTGATTGCGGGATTCATGTTCGGGAAAATCAGGCGGCTGCCGTCGTATTCACGCGGCTTCGTACTGTTGAATTTTTCGTTATACATATCTACAAGGAAGTTTCTGCGCGTAGAATCTGCGAAAATCCAGTCCGCGAATTCTTCTTGCAGTGCATCCTGACATTGCCGCGCTGCTTCGGTTTCCTGCGGATTCACAACATACTTTTTCTTGCCGTCGGGAGTATCTACCGGATCATACACGGTACTTGCTCTCATGTTCAGGCAGTCCTCCAGAACCGAATACGCATTTTTGCGCTCCGTTCCGAATTTGGTAGTGACTACCATGTTGTTGCTGTCCAATGTCTTGTTGCTGATATGATACTCAGACACTTGCGGT
>JAZUJW010000056.1:0-1867 GCA_045642925.1 Oscillospiraceae bacterium | reverse complement strand
ACTGACACTGGTTCAGGAACAACTTGCATGGCTGAAAAAGCAGATCTTCGGACGGAAAACAGAGCAAACTTCTGTTATCATGGATAATGGTCAGCAATTAACATTTATTCAGGATAATCATGCTCAAACTGAGACAAAAGTGGATGAAACGATTACTGTTCCAACTCATCAGCGGAAAAAGAAACGTACACACGACGACTGGATGAGCGAACTTCCTGTTGAGGAGATTGAGCATAAGGAAGAACATCCTGTCTGTGAGATCTGCGGTGCGGAAATGCAGGAGATCGGCAAAGAAAAAGCTTATGACGAGTTGGTCTATACACCTGCGAAATACCATATCCGGCGGCATATCGTTTACACCTACAAATGCCCGAACTGCGGTGAGACGCCTGAGAACGATGACAATTATGCGGATGACATTGAACACTGCAATATCCGTCGGGCATACTATCCGAAACCGATGATTCCGAGCAGCTTCTGCTCGCCTGAACTGCTGGCACATATTGTGTATGAAAAATATACAAAAGCAGTGCCGCTGCACAGGCAGGAAAAGGATCTGGCATCGAAGCATATCCCGCTGCTGAAAGCGACGATGTCAAACTGGGTCATGGCTGCTTCTGCACAATGGTGCCTTCCGATTGTGCAGAAGATGCATGAAATGATGCTCGCAGGTAATGTGATTCATGCAGATGAAACGCGGATTCAGGTGCTGCATGAGGAAGGCAGAAAACCGACCGCTGAATCAAAAATGTGGGTGTACTGCAATGGCAAAATGAATGACCGCAGCCTCATCATTTTTGATTACAAGCCGACCAGAAAGGGCGAAAACGCGCAGGCATTTTTGCAAGGTTTTCACGGCTATCTGGTACGCGACGGTTTCAGCGGATACCATGTGGTGACCGGCGTGAAGCACTGCGGCTGCATGACACATACGCGCAGATACTTCGTGAATGCAATGCCGAAGGATTCATCCGCACAGAGTTCTTCCATTGCAGTGGAAGCCGTCAGATATTTCGACCGCATCTACCACGAAGAAGGTCTGCTGAAGGATCTGACCGCAGAGGAACGATACAAGAAGCGTCTTGCAAAGATCAAGCCTTTGCTGGACGAGCTTTTTGCGCGGCTTGAAACTATACCGATCAGCGGAAAAGGCAATCTGTCCAAGGCGGTGAATTATGCTCTGCATGAGAAGCCGTATCTATACACATTCCTGGAAGATGGCAATGTGCCGATTGACAACAACCGTGCTGAAAACGCGATCCGGCCGTTCGCAGTTGGTCGTAAGAACTGGCTGTTCAGCAATACAGCGAACGGAGCGATGTGCAGCGCGGCATTGTATTCGATCATTGCCACCGCGCAGGCAAATGGACTGAATGCCGAACGGTATCTGACAGAGCTGTTCTCGCAGGCGGCAGGAACGATCATACTGCCATTCAATACATGATACCACACTAGCCTCGCCATTCGGCGAGGCTAGTTCTTTACTGCAAAACGTCGAATATTTGGCGCATACGAAAATCACATGATTCCCCTTGCTTTTTCTTCAATATAATGCGCCTGATTTTCCTTCACGAATCGCTTTGGGCTGTTCAATCATCAGACCTTCCAGAAGCCATCTGGTTTGCTGCGGTGTAAGGAGTTTGGCTTCTGTTTCGTTACGAGGCCATTGGAATTGTCCGTTATCCAACCGTTTATACAGTAACAGAAAGCCGTCTCCTTCCCAGAACATTCCTTTGATACGGTCACGGCGTCTGCCACAGAACAAAAACAGCGCACTGCTGAACGGATCTAGTTGCAACTGACCTTGTATAATCATTGCAAGCCCGTCGATAGAACGTCGAAGGTCTGTATATCCTGTTACCAGATA
>JAZUJW010000055.1:0-1578 GCA_045642925.1 Oscillospiraceae bacterium | reverse complement strand
ACTTTTCGTAGCTGTCGATGTTGACGGACGTTTCGCCGAGGATGTTGTTTTTCTTCTCAACATTTGCGGACATTTCCGTATTGAATTCTTCGAGGTCCTTGCCGAGGCGCACATACGTTGCCGCCAGACCGACTGCCGCAGCATTGACAAAATGCGCCATGAGTTTACGTTTGATTTTTCCCATGTTTTTCTCCTTCTCCCTATGCGGGAATGATGTAGTCTGCGCTGACCTGCATCTGGTAGATCCATCCCTCCGTCAGCGTTTCGGATGGGATTTCGATGAGCATTCCGTTTGCACAGGTGATGCTGTCAAGCGTACCGGATGCCGTACCATAAGCGACTGTCTGACCGTCTGCCGCGGATTCCAGATAATGCTGTAGATCCAGCAGGATGCCGGAATCATTCAATCTGTCATAGTCAGACATGGATTGCAGTTTGCAGTAGAGCGTGAAATTGTGCGTGCGGTACTGCGTGCCGATGCAGTCCTCCCGCATCAGGCTGTCGCCGTTCGGGGAGATACCGAAATCATCCTCATTTTCCACGTAGTTGATGCGTACATTCGCAATCTGCGGATAGGATTCCAGTATGGACTTCACTGTTTCGATAACGGGATTCCATCAGGTGGTCGCGAAGAAAGCCGAACAGGACATGGCGGCACTCGACACAAACTATGTGGAGGTCACATGGCACCACGGCGCACGACCGACGCATCAGGTCTGGCAGGGCAAGGTGTATTTCTGGGATAGAGGCTTCGAGGATTCGCTCGCAGAACCGCCTGAAACGCTTGACAATTCTGCGAAAAGTGGTATACTGGAAGCAGGCAACAGCAGTCCTTTGCGAATTGATATGCAGTTTTTCGGGCATAAAGAACCGTCCGATTTCAAGACTATCTTTTTGCCAAAGGAAGAATATGCCCATGTGATGCACGAGGTTGCGACAAACATTACGGAGATACAGATGAATCAATTATTCTTTTCTAAGGAAATAGGCGATTATCTGTATACTTTTGTCAATGAAGGAGGTTTCGGAGAATGGAGAATAGTCGGGAAAGAGAAGATAGAATAATGGCGCTGTTTCCATATTTGCAAAAATTACAGCTTTCTCCTATGCGCATTGAACTCATTGACAAAGTCAAGAATATTTCGAATGAACGGGATTTCATAATTGGTATGGCAGTTCTTTGCAAACATGATGATGATGCAAAATATATGCTTGAATACATCGAGCGAGGAGAAGAAGTCACATATTCTCAGCTTATGGCACAGGCATTGTATTTGCGCCAAGTCAGAAAAGGAGAACGGTAATCTGAAAGGAAAACATCATGGACATCACCGGAACAGTCACGCGGGAGAAATACCGCGAATATCTTGTGAATCGTGCGGCAGTTCTGCAAGAACTATGCCAAGTCCTGATTGACAATGAGGCAAAAATAGAAACGTATCTGCAAGCAAGCTCTGATTTTGAAAATGTCATGGAAAAGCTTTATCGGCTTGACAACCCATGATTTTTTCACCACAATTCCATACGACAAACAGCGTACTGCGAAAGCGGTGCGCTTTTTGTATGCCCGCAACGGCG
>JAZUJW010000054.1:0-32492 GCA_045642925.1 Oscillospiraceae bacterium | reverse complement strand
ATTCCCGTCACCTGCTTATGATGAAGCCGCGTACTTTCGTGAAAATCGAAAGTACGCGGCTTTTTGTGGTATCCAAAAGCGTTCTTATTCTTCCTGCATGGTCAGTTCTTCAAATTTCGCCTGCATGGTCGGATTGCCGCGTGTCAGCTTCTTGACACTCAGATCCTGTGCCTTATCATTTGCAAGCCGCAGTTGACGTTCCGAACCAAGCAGTTTTTCCTTGACTTTCTGCAAGTGGTCAATGGTCTTGTCGATTTCGTCGATCGCATCGGAAAAATGCTTGCTTGCCAAATCAAAATTCTTGCCGAATTTGTCCTGAAAGTCCAGCAGTTTCTCCTCAAAATTCGTGACATCTAAATCCTGATTGCGAACTGCGTTCAGTTCTTGCTTGTATTTCAGTGCATTTCGTGCGGCATTGCGCAGAATCGTGATCAGCGGGATGAAAAACTGCGGGCGAATTACATACATTTTTTCATATCGGTAGGATACATCCACGATGCCGCTGTTGTAGAGTTCATTTTCCGCTTCCAGTAATGTGACAAGAACCGCGTATTCACAGTTCTTTTCGCGTCTGTCCTTGTCCAGTTCGCGGAAGAAATCTTCGTTTTTATGTTTGGTTGAGGTGGTTTCCATCTCATTTTTCATTTCGAACATAATGGAAATGAGTTCGGTGCCGTCCTCGGCGGTTTCGCGGTAGATGAAGTCGCCTTTACTGCCTGTGCGGGCGTCATTGTCCTTTTCGAAATAGGCATTCTGGAAGGCAGTGGCGCGTAGGCGATTAAACTCGATTTCACAGTGTTGTTCCAGACTTTCGCCGACCATTTTTGTGGAGAGCCGCGCTTTGAAATCTTTTTGCCGAGCGATTTCCTCGTCTTTGAGTTTCAGTTCGGCGCGATATTGTTCGCGGATTGTCTGTTCGTTCAGTTCGCGGCGGCTTTGTTCCAGTTGGAGGTCGTTCTGGAGGCGGAGGATTTCCTTTTCTTTTGTTTGCACGGCGCGTTCGATGGCGCTGGCTGCTTCGGATTGGTTCAGGGAAATTTGGCTGTTTAGTTTTACGATTTCGAGTTCTTTGGCGGCGATGGCGTTGGCGTTTTCCGATTGCATTCTTTCGATTTTCGTTTGGAGTTCTGCTGTGAGGATGGCGATTTGCTGTTGTAATTCTGTGATTTCGCGTTCTTTTTGAGCGGTTGTTTGTGTGACGGCGAGATTCACGGCATTTTCTTTTTCGGATTGGAAGGCAGATTCGCGGCGTTCGATTTCCTTATGGAATTCCTTGTCGCGCACTTGCTGTGCGATGGCGGCATAGCCGGACTCATCGACCTGAAAGACTTCGCCGCATTTGGGGCATTTGATTTCCTGCATGGTGCTTCATCCTTTCGAGAAGATATATATTTAGTATAGCACAAGCGAAAAAGGCTGTCAACTCTTGAGGAGTTCAGGGACAGCGTCCCTGGACGCCAACAGACTGCAAGCAGTCTGCTCCGCAGTCAGCGAAATACTCCATTTCGTCCTATTTAATCAGGAAGGGGTGAGGGGAAAACCTATTAAGGGGTTTCCCCTTGTGTCGTACCCAACATAAATAAAGGAAGGCGAGAGAACGGTATAAACCATATCTCTTGCCTTCCTTTGTTTATCACGGGTGTAGCCATTTTGATTCGGGAAAATTCCCTTTATGCACCCAGATGGTCAATCAGTTTCGCAACGTACATAATGATTCTTGTAATGTCATTCGTCGTCAGTCCGTCTTGTCCATCACATTCACTGTTCGCAATGCCCTGTTCCGACAGCGTGACCGTTGCATCTTCCGAAATGTACTTCGAAAGCAAAATGACATCATTGATGTTCACCAGACCACTGCAATCTACATCTCCACAAAGCGTCGCTGTCAATGCCACTGCATCACTTGTCACTACAATCTTCGCAATGTTGAAATCATGTCCCGTTGCCGTCAAACGCAGTTCCGATTCGCCCGCAGGCAGTTCAACATCTACTTCTACCGTCTGCCAATTCTGCCAGCCGCCCGTTGCTTCGCTGTTCACGGTCGCAATCTGCTGATTGTTGCACGATACAGTAAATGAACTGCCCGTGCTTTCCGATGCAAGTGAGAATTCTAACGTGTATTTGCCCGCCTTCGGTGCGTCAATGCGGTAACTCAGCCAATCGCCTTCCTCGATGTATCCCGCATTCTTGCCGCCAAGGTTGCAATCCTCAAACTCAATGCCACTCATCATCGCATATGCATCAGCACCAATCGTGCAGGGCAATTTGTGAAGCTGATTGCTTCCCTGCTGCGGTGCGGCAGTCGTAGCAACTGTGGTTGTGGTTTCTTCGGTATACCACGTCTGCGGTTCTGCGGAGGTGTCCTGCCACTGCGTCGTGTTTTCCCAAGGCTGGGTATCCTGCCATTGTGTTTGTGTCGTTGTCACTGTGGTTGTGGTTTCGGTTGTTGAGGTGGTTGTAGTGGTTTCAGGGGTTGTTGCGACCGGATGCCGCCATTCTGCCGTTTCTGCATGGGCATTCAGAATCTTTTTCAGGTAATTGCCTGCTTCTGTCAGCGAAGAACCATCGCCGCCGAAAATGCTCGAACCTTCTGCTTTACTGCTGATCGCCCAGTTGCACCACGAAAGCTGATTGCTGTCCATCCAGTCCAGCCATTCTTCGGTAGAACCGTAATTGACAGAGCCATCACCGTCTGCATTGACAGTACCCCATTCGGAAACGAAAATGGGAGCGCCCTGATTGCGTGCGCTGTCACCCTTACTGCGGAGGTCGCCGCCGTGCGTTCCTGCATAGAAATGCAGAACATACGCAACATTCGGGTCATTGATCTGGTTGTTGGCAGCTTGGTCAACATCCTGCGACCAAGTCGGAGTACCGACCAGCACCAGATTGTCGGAGTAGGTACGGATGGTCGAAATGACAGATTCAGCGTAAGATTTCACGGTTGACCATGCAATTTGGGTAGGTTCGTTGTAGACTTCGAAAATGACGTTGTCATATTTGCCGTAGTCGCGGGCGATTTCGGAGAAGAAATTCTTTGCAGCATCTGGATTATTATGTGCGCCGTGGGAATGCCAGTCCACGATGACGTAGACATCCTGTGCAATTGCAGCATCGAGCACAGAACGCAGTCGGCTGACATCGCCGCCGTCATAGATGCCGCCGTACTCATCCACGCCGAGAGAACAGCGGAGTATTTCGCACTTGAACTCATCGACCATGCGGTTGACGGTAGTGCTGTTCCAGTGCTGACCGCCCCAGTTGCTCCAGAAGAAGCTCATGCCTTTGACTTGTGCAGGTGCTTTGGTTTTTGCGCCGATGATCTGGTTACCGCTGGCTTGAAGTTCGCCGTAGTAACTGACCGGACCGCCTGCCGCATGGACAGATGGTGCAGCGGAGATGCTTGGCAATGCGGACATCCACATTGCTGCGGCGCATAAAACGCTTGTGAATTTGTGAGTTTTCATAGAAATACCCCTCTTTCAAAATTTGATATGCTTTCACAAACCGACAGCTTTAGAGCTGCATTTTATATTATAGCAGACATTATTTGATTTTGCAACCATTCTGAACAAAAAAATTTGAAAAACTTGTGAAGAACGTCGAAAACGCATTCACTAATTGCGAAATCGAGAATCAATTTTCTCCGGACGCTTCATCATTGGCTGTAGTCATATCGCCTTTTTCCTCTTTCAGTTTCTCCCATTCCGTTCGAACCGCGCCCTTGATATCACGCCAAAGCTCTACACATTTCAATCGTATTTCGTAATCTTCCGGATGCATTGCCATATCACATACCGCAGCATCAAAATGCATTTCCATGACCTCTGCATCTGTCATGCTTTCTGCCGCCGCCGCAGGTACGCAGAGTGTCGGATACATCACACACCACCAGTTCTGTCCCGCACCTTCACCGATTTCGATACGCAGTGCTTCATAATTTCCGGCAGGCAATGTGATTTCATCATATGCCCGACTGGGGAATTCTGTCTTGCAGACCGTTGCCCGTACTGTATCACTGCATCCCGCACTGCGCAGTGTTTCCTCCGCGATTGCTTCGATTTGCGGCAGTTGTTTTTCCAGTTGTACGATTGCTTCCCTTCGTGTGTGGCTCTCTGTCATCCACTCTGTACTTCGCGCAAGCAGCGCATCCCGTACCAGCATTTTCCGATTCTGGTCTGCTGCGCTGTCTGAATTTGCCAGAATATGCAATCGCAGAACACCGTCTTCCAAGCGGGTGAGTGTTTGTTCCGTTTCGGAAATTTTCGTGCAGCCGATGATTGCCGTTACTGTCAGGATCAGCCAAGCAAATTTTGATTTCATCATAGATGTATCCTCCGTTGTTTGAGATTGATATACAGAGTATGGACAGAATTTCTGCGGCGATACAGTGATTTTGTAGAAATTTTTCACGGAATGGAAATATCTTTCGGTTTCCTCTTGCAATTTGCGGTAAAATCATGTATAATAAATAAGGTGTAATCACCAAAGACAAGTGGCTGCCCTTTTCCGCAGCCGTAATAGGAGGAATATTTCAATGCTGGTATCTGCAAAGGAAATGCTGAACAAGGCAAGAGATGGCAAATACGCTGTCGGTCAGTTCAACATCAACAATCTCGAATGGACAAAAGCAATCCTGCTGACTGCACAGGAGCTGAACTCCCCTGTAATCCTTGGTGTTTCTGAGGGCGCAGGCAAATATATGTGCGGTTATACGACGGTTGTCGGCATGGTAAAGGGTATGATCAAGGAACTGAACATCACTGTTCCTGTTGCACTGCATCTTGACCATGGTACTTTTGAAGGTGCAAAGGCTTGCATCAACGCAGGCTTCTCCTCCATCATGTTTGATGGTTCTCACTATCCGATCGAAGAGAACATTGCAAAGACGACTGCACTGGTCAACACCTGTGATATTCTGGGTATTTCTCTGGAAGCAGAAGTTGGTGCAATCGGCGGTGAAGAAGATGGCGTGATCGGCAAGGGTGAATGTGCAAATCCTGATGAATGCAAGGCAATTGCAGATCTGGGTGTGACCATGCTTGCAGCAGGTATCGGCAACATTCACGGCAAGTATCCTGAGAACTGGGAAGGTCTGAGCTTTGAGACGCTGGCTGCTGTAAAGGAAAAGGTTGGCGATATGCCGCTGGTTCTGCACGGTGGTACGGGCATTCCTGCTGACATGATCAAGAAGGCAATTTCTCTGGGTGTTGCAAAAATCAATGTCAACACTGAGTGCCAGCTTGCATTTGCTGCTGAGACGAGAAAGTATGTTGAAGCGGGCAAAGATTTGCAGGGCAAGGGCTTCGACCCGAGAAAGTTGTTGGCACCTGGCTTTGAGGCAATCAAGGCGACTGTCAAGGAAAAGATGGAACTGTTTGGTTCTGTTGGCAAAGCATAATAGGGGAGCGGGCAGTGCAAACTGCCCGCTTTTTTATTGAGGGAGATTCTTCATAAATAAAGGAAGGCAGGAAGAACGCTACATACCGTTCTCTTGCCTTCCTTTGTTTATCATAGGTACTGTATGGGGGAACCCCTCCTGATTATTTATGACGATAATAGGAAATTTCGCCGACTGCGGTGCAGACTGCTTGCAGTCTGTTGGCGTCCGGAGGCGCTGCCTCGGGACTTCGCCAAAGGGAATCAATTCCCTTTGGAATCCTCAATATGATAGCCGCTTGATTGCGTGAGCACCTCAATCGTTCTCTGCGACGTTTCAGGCGTGTCTGTTAACGGAAATTTGATCCCTAATTCTTCATATTTCGTCATGCATATCTTCCGGAACGGCAACAACTCTACTTTCTCTACACATGAATATTTGTCCCGCTTTCCGTATAACTTCTGCACACTCTCTGCATTGTCATTCCAGCCGCCCACAATCACTTGCCGCAGCCATGTCCGTATCCCACGCCGTTCCAGATTCTCCAGAAATCGCTCCGCCTGTTCCATCTGCATCCCCGTAAATCTGTGATAATCCTCTGCATTCGTCATTTTGTAATCCAACAGCACCGTGTCCGTGTGGTCAAGCACTCGCTGAACCGCTTCATTCAACACACATCCACTCGTGTCCAGACAGGTCGTGATGCCCTGCGCTTTGCACTGTGCTAATACTTCCGCCGCAAATTCTGCCTGCATCAGCGGTTCTCCGCCCGAAAGCGTAATGCCGCCCTCTGTTCCGAAATAATGCCGATATCGCAGCACCTTCGACACGATTTCTTCCGCCGTGTACGCCGTTCCACCATCCATCGCCCATGTTTCAGGATTGTGACAGCACTTGCACCGCAGCGGACAGCCCTGCATGAATACAACAAACCGCACCGAAGGGCCGTCCACCGTGCCAAGTGACTGAAAGGCACTCACTCTGCCTTTCATGTTTACATCGCCTCGTGGAATGTACGCATGATGACTTCACGCTGCTGTTCACGCGAAAGCTTGCAGAAATTAACTGCATATCCCGATACGCGAATGGTCAGATTCGGATAATCTTCCGGATGGTCGTATGCTTTCAACAGCGTTTCGCGGTTCATAACATTGACATTGATGTGATGTGCCGCATTCAGGAAATAGCCGTCCAGAATGTGAATCAGATTGTCGATTCGTTCGTTTTCCGTCTTGCCAAGCGCATCAGGCGTGATGGAGAACGTGTTGGAAATGCCGTCCATGCAAGCGGAATACGACAGCTTGGATACAGAATTCAGCGATGCCAATGCACCATTGGTTTCGCGGTTGTGCATCGGGTTTGCACCGGGCGCAAACGGTTCGCCTTTCTTTCTGCCGTCAGGGGTCGCACCCGTCTTTTTGCCGTACATGACGTTGGAAGTGATGGTCAGAACGGAAAGCGTATGATGCGCACCGCGATATGCAGGCGTTTTCTTGAGTTCGTCAATCATTTCATGCAGAAGATTCTGCGCGATGGTATCCACACGGTCATCATCATTGCCATATTTCGGGAATTCGCCTGTGGTTTCAAAGTCAACAATCAGCCCTTCCTCATTGCGAATCGGCTTGACCTTTGCGTATTTGATTGCCGAAAGAGAGTCGGTGATAACGGACAGACCTGCAACGCCGAATGCCATCAGGCGTTCCACATCGGTATCATGCAGTGCCATCTGCGTTTTCTCATAGGCATATTTATCATGCATATAATGAATGACGTTCATGGTGTTGACATAAAGGTTGCAGAGCCATGCACGGTAGATTTTGAAGCGCTCCATGACCTTGGTGTAATCAAGGTATTCGTCATCCATCGGTGCCATTTGCGGGCCGACTTTCGTGCCGAATACGTTATCCGTACCGCCGTTGATGGCAAGGAGAAGAAGCTTTGCAAGATTGGCTCTTGCGCCGAAGAACTGCATCTGCTTACCGACACGCATCGCAGAAACACAGCAGGCAATCGCATAATCATCACCGAAACGCGGACGCATCAGGTCGTCATTCTCATACTGAATGGAGTCAGTATCGGCGGAAACCTTGGCGCAGAAACGCTTGAAGCCTTCGGGCAGACGCTTGCTCCAAAGAATAGTCAGGTTGGGTTCCGGCGCACTGCCAAGCGTGTAGAGCGTATTCAAGAAACGGAAGCTGGATTTTGTAACGAGCGTGCGGTTGTTTTCGCCCATGCCGCCGACACTTTCCGTAATCCACATCGGGTCACCGCCGAACAGTTCGTTGTATTCGGGTGTGCGCAGGTGACGTGCCATACGCAGTTTCATGACGAACTGGTCAAAGAGTTCCTGTGCGCCGGTTTCATCGAGCAAGCCGTTCTTCATGTCACGTTCGATGTAAATATCGAAGAATGTGCCGGTTCTGCCAAGCGACATTGCCGCGCCGTTCTGTTCCTTGTTGGTGGCAAGGTAAGCGAAGTATGTCCACTGCATCGCTTCCTGCGCATTCTTTGCGGGCTTGCTGATGTCGAAGCCGTAGATGGATGCCATCTCTTTGAGTTTGCCGAGGAACGAAATCTGTTCGAACAGTTCTTCGGTCAAGCGGATGGTTTCGGTGTTCATGTCGCCCATGCCGATGTTCAGTTTATCCTGCTGTTTTGCGGCGATGAGTGCATCAATACCATACAGGGCAACACGGCGGTAGTCGCCGATGATGCGTCCTCTGCCGTATGCATCAGGCAGACCTGTCAGAAGCGCACAATGGCGGGCGGCTTTCATTTCGGGCGTATAAGCACGGAACACGCCGTCATTGTGGGTGGTGCGGTACTTGAAGTATTCGTTGACGGTATCGGAAAGCTGATAGCCGTAAGCGGCGCAGGCTTCTCTTGCCATGCGGATGCCGCCGAACGGGTTGACACCACGTTTGAGGGGGGCATCGGTCTGCAAGCCGACAATCAGTTCGTTTTCCTTATCGAGATAGCCCGCAGGGTAGTTGCAGAGCGAAGAAACCGTAGTGGTATCAATATCCAGCACACCATCTTTTTCGCGTTCCTGTTTTTGCAGGACGGCGAGTTTCTCCATCAGTTTTTTGGTGCGTTCTGTTGCGCCTGCAAGGAAGCTTGCATCGCCCTCATACGGGGTGTAGTTGGATTGGATGAAGTTGCGGACATCAATGCCTGTTTTCCAATCCCCATCGACAAAACCATTCCACTCAGCAAATTCCATGTTTGCTACCTCCTATAAAATTGAAAATATAATATAAAAAGGGCAGTCGCCGCAAGAAAACGGAAACTGCCCAGACGGTCGGCATAAACGAAGCAGATGCTTCGAGAGATACGCACTGTGTCGATTCACAAGCCGTCAGCGTTCATCTCTTTTTTGATTATAGCACAAGATTTCAGATTTGTCAATGCCCGCAGAAGAAACTTCTCTGTGAAATCTGCTGCGTCATGTCAGCGGAGTTGCCGTGCCAAGGTCGATGTAACTGCCGTTTTGCTTGGCAAGCACATGAACCGTGTTTCCCTCCGTCCATGCCGCAGACGGCAGATAGAGAGAAAAGCCGTTGTCCTGCGTCTGATTTTCATGCAGAAGCGTCTTTTCATAGCAAGGAAATGCTTCATAGAGCACGCCGCCGATTTCACAGTACACCGCGTCACAGTTTGCGGCGACATTGTGAAAAGTGCCGTAGATATGTTCATATGCGCCATCCGCTGTGGCATAGACCTGCGGCACGACTTGTTCATGCGTAACGGCATCTGCCGCGTAGGAAAGGTTTGCCGTGGTCAAATCGGAAAGCACGGTCGGCATCGCGGGGCATTGTGGTGCATATTCCAGCAGATTCGGAATATTTCGCTCCACCAGCTCACAAACGACATCCTCTGCGCCTGTTGCTGTGATCTGGTCAAGCGCAAAGCGGTCGCCGCGCAGATAAGTACACTGCGCATAGCTTTGCGAAAACAGCGGAATCAGCGCTCTGCCGAAGGAATCGCGGAACAGCAGAAGGGAACCGTTTCCGTCTGCACATTGCGTCTGAATCTGCAAATCGTCTTCTGTGCGGTGTCTGCCAAGATAGGAAAAGGTCTGCGGAATGGCAAATACGATGTTTTCATCAGGCGTGATGCGCGCAGGGGAACACATTTTCAGCAAGTCCCCTTCAAAATCGCAGGTGACTGTCTGCGCCGCATCCGGAAAACCGCAGGTATCTTTGCCAAGCGCTGTGCGGAGTGCGGTAAAGCCAATCATCGCACCTGCGCCATTCCAGTGGGTATCAGTTTTGTGGTAAAGCTGCGCATTGTCAGCATTTTCACGCAATACCGCACGCAAATCACAGTAGGCGGCGCCTTCCGTGGCAAGCGCCTGCGTCACGAGGTCAAGCGTGTTTTCGCCGCCGACCGAAAAGTACCGTGCGGGCAGATATTGCGGATAGATGCTCGCTTTGTTGGGCGCGGACGTAAATACGAAGTTTGCGCCGACGGATGCCGCATAATTCTGCATCATGCGAATGGTATGGGCAATGTGTTTTGCACCGCTTGCGGATACTGCCGCATGACCTGTAGCATCGGAAATGGTCGGCGTGTAGTACAGCCAGCCATCCTTGCCCTGAATGACATCAGCGGTCATGGACGTTGCAAGCAGACTGCGCGTGATGGCGTTGTTGGCGGTAATCATTTCGGAGCGAAGACCGAAACTGTCGGAAAACCACGCTTCTACGCCGGAGAAAAATTCTGCATTGAATCCGCCGTCTGCATTTTTCAGGGATGGAAACGGCGTCTTTCCGCGGTTGTCAATGCTGACAGCATCGTTATTGCGGGCAATGCACATTGTGACCAGCGGTGTCAAAAGCATCGCAAATACGACCGCAGGAAAGAGAAGGCGCAGTGGTTTTTTGAGGGTATGTTTCATGTCTGCGCCTCCTTAGAATCGAAAATAGATGAACGGGTGATAGGTGTTTGCCGCCGCGCTCATCAAAGAAAGAACCAACAGGACTGCCGCACCCATCGAACAAAGGACGGATGCGCAGGCTTTTGAGCGTGCCTGAATGATTTTGACGGTGTTGCGAAGAATTGGTGTGGCAAAAAGTACCGCAGCGGCGAGCGTGGCAATGACCAGCGGTGAGAGAAGCTGTGCGGCGGCAGATGCGCCCGTGATGGAAACGGATGTCACATCGAACATGGTACGGTAGAAATGGAGTGCTTGTGTGACGGAATCCGCACGGAACAGTACAAATGCAAGACATACCGCCAGCATCGTATAAAGATGCATGAGAAAGCCGCGTCTGCGTGGCTTTTCGCCTTTGCAGACGAGCTGTTCCACGCTCATGAGTGCGCCGTTGAGCAAGCCCCAGAGCAGGAATGTCCAGTTTGCGCCGTGCCAGATGCCCGTGCAGAAAAAGACGATCCACTTGTTGAGAATGGTGCGGAAGGTGCCTTTGCGGTTGCCGCCAAGCGGAATGTAGAGGTAATTGCGGAACCAAACGGTCAGCGAAATATGCCAGCGCCGCCAGAATTCGGTAATCGAACAGGAAATGTACGGATAATTGAAGTTTTCATCGAACGAGAAGCCGAACATTCTGCCCATGCCGATCGCCATGTCGCTGTAACCCGAAAAATCGTAGTAGATCTGGAGCGTATAGCAGACTGCGCCGAGCCATGCGGCAGGCAGGGCAAGCGTTTCACCCATCGAAAAGACCGTATCTGCGACCAAACCAAGTACGTCTGCAAGCAGCACTTTCTTTGCCAGACCAAGAATCATACGGCGGAGTCCGCGGTTGATGTCGGTGAGGGAGAATTTGCGGGATTCGAGCGCTTCTGCGATGGTCTGATAACGGACGATCGGCCCTGCGACCAACTGCGGAAAGAACGAAATATAAAGCAGGAGCTTGAAATAATTGCGCTGCGGAGGTGCTTCGCCGCGTGCGGTGTCGATCAGGTAGGAAATTGCCTGAAAAATGAAGAACGAAATACCGATAGGAAGACGCAGATGCGGCAGCGGCAGTGTCAGACCAAAAGCATCATTGACTGCGCCCAGCAGAAAATCTGCGTATTTATATACAAACAGAATCGCAAGGCTGCCAATCGTTCCGAGCGGATAGCAAACTTTTCGGAGCACGCCGCCTTTGGCAATGCCGAGTGCCGCTGCATAATTCAGCAGTACGACGCCCAGCATCAGCAGCATGGCGAAGGGTTCACCCCATCCATAGAACAGCAGACTTGCGAAAATCAGCAGCGCATTCCGCACGCGGAGAAACCGATGCGGAATTGCTGCATAACAGAGAAATACAAGCGGAAAAAAGCAAAACAGAAATAATGGACTGGTAAATGTCATGGAATCATACCCAGTTGATGTACAGCTCGATGGAACTTACGATATCGCCATCGTATTTGAACTGTGTCATACTGCCGTTGCGCTCATAGACATCGAATGCTTCCTTGCCATAAACGCTTTCGACCTGTGTGCGTGTCCAACCGACCTGTGCGCCCTTCGGTGTGACGAATCCGGGCTTGAGAATGTCAACTTCCGTCAGCAGTTCTTGTTTTCCGTCAAAATATGTGAGGAGCGTGTAGCCCTTGTAGACGTAGACGCGGTCCATACCTTCGCCCATGCAGCTTGCCGCTTCATGGAAATCGTAATCGGTGTGAGCGGAAATGTAGTCACTGCATTCGCCGCCGAGGGTGAGTTCGCTGAACAGATTGACCAGTTCGGAGGCAGGAATGGTTGTTGTTGCCGCAGTCGATACGGTGGTAGCGACGGTGGTAGCTTTTGTAGTTGTGGAAACGGTCGTGGCAGCGGTTGAAGCCTTTGTGCCGGAGGTCACAGGCGGCGCGAGGGTAACTGTTGCCACTGTCGTATTGGAAGTGGTCGTGTGGGTGTCAATTTCGGTGAGCTTGCTGGTTGTTGTGGCTGTAGACGTAGAAGCAGCAGTAGAGGAGGTAGCGGTTGTCTTGGCTGCAAATAATGTTGTCAGAGCTGTTGCGCCGCTTGTGGTGGTGGCAGCGTCTGTCAGCGTTGTGACAGCAGTGGAATCTGCGGGAAGCAGGGCGATATCCGTTCCGGAGGAATCGGTTTCCGTAACAGATTGTTCATTACAGCCTGCAAGCATTGCAGCACTGAGCGCTGTCAGACAGAGCATCATTTTCAGATTGAAATGTTTCATATGCAAGAAATCCTTTCTTTTCAAGAAAAAGCTTCGAAATCCGTACCGGTATAAGTACCGCGTGCGTCATAGTGGACGGTAATGAAGCCATAGACGGTATACGAACCGCGTGCGATGATCATATCCCACGCGATGTTGCAGCGGTTATTGTATGTCGGGTCATAATTCTGCCAAACACCGTCTACGAGCACCTGATTCCAATAGTGGTCACCTGTGCCGTGTGTTGCGTGGACGATGCGGGTGGTCATGCCCTGCTGCTGCATGAAGTAATCCAGTGTAGCGGCAAGGTAATAGCACACACCTGCGCGGTTCTTGACGGTGTATTCTACCAGCTTGTCCCAGCCCTGTGCATTGAGCTGTTCGCGGGTGCGTGTGTCTTCGATTTTCTTGTAGCGGAAATTATTGATGACATAGGTGTAGAGCGCGGCAGGCGTTTTATCCACTTTGGAAAGCATTGATTTGATGTCATTATAGAGGAGCGTATGCGCCTTGCCGTCCGCATCAATTGCGTAGCCGTCGATCGTGGCTCTGGTTGCCATCTGGAAATTGTCGGGGTCGAAGTAGTAGAATGCCCCTGCGATTTCCTGCCATTCCTTGACGGGGTGTGAATCGGCATCGGCATAATAGGTTGCGGTGTCGATGGTCAGGAAGCCGGTGGCGAGGTGGTAATCCGCATCGATCAGCAGCGGCACATTGTCATAGAATACAAGTCCCGTCATGGCAAGTCCGTCTTTGCCAAAGCAGAACGAGCCTTCCTCAAAGGAAACGATGCCGCTGACAGCACTGCCGTCATCACCGAAGCAGTAGATCTGTCCCGATTTGAACTTTTTCAGACCACGGTACATGATGCCGTCCGCATTAAAATAGTAGACCTTGTTCTGGATGACCTGTAAGCCGCGGAGCATCGCACCGTTTTCGGTATCAAAATAGTAGGTGTTGCCGTCAATATTCTGGAAACCGGTCAGCCGTTTGCCGTCCGCACCGAAATACTGGTAAGTGCCGTCAGCTTCAGAGAGCTGAAAGCCCGTTTGCAGAATACCGTTTTCATCAAAACAATAGACATTGCCGTCAATGGTTTGCACACCGGTCAGCAAGCCGTTTTTCCGGTCGCTGTACATGGTGCCTTCTTCCAGATAGAGCCAGCCGAGTTCTTCTGCACCATTATAAATGTTGAAGAAGCGTTTGCAGCCGTCAACGGTCTGGAAACCGGTTTGCAGATATCCGTTCTTGTCGAAGAAATATAACGTATCTTTGATGGTCTGTGCACCTGTCAGCAAGCCGTTCTTTTTGTCATTGTACATGATGCCGTCTGCAAAAGTGAGCCAGCCGAGCTGTTCTTCACCGATGTCGGGGTCGAAGTAGCGTTTACAGCCGTTCACCGTGCAGAAGCCGCGCTGCATCCAGCCCTTTTCATCGAAGTAGTACATCTTCTTGTTGATCTCAACGAATCCGCAAGTAAGATGTCCGTTGGCATCGACAAAAATACAGCAATCGTCATCCACATCAATGAAGTCGTTGTCATGGCGGCGGACACCATAACGGTCAAAATAGTATTTGCCGTTCTTGTCTTCATAGAAACCAACGGTTTTTCCGGATTCTTCGGAAATATAGTAAGTTTCTCCACGCCATTCGAACCAGCCTGTGACGGATTCACCCGTCTTGGGGTCGAAGTAGCGGCGCTGGTTGCTGACGGTTTGCCAGCCTGTCTGGAGCGTGCCGTTTGCAGAAAACAAATAGGTCACGCCGTCGATGGTATATTCGCCTGAAACAGGATTTCCGTTACTATCATAATAACGAATGTACGGACTTTCCTTCACCCAGCCTGTGCGTATGGGCGCAGAGGCTGCGACAGTGGTGGTGACAGCGGTATCGGCTGCATTCAATGTGTCTGCATGGGCGGAGATGGCGGGCAAAAACAGCGCAGATGCGGCACAGAAGATGGCAGTGAGGACGCGGGAAGGGATGGAAGCCATAAAGAACACCTCCTAGTGCGATATGTTGAAAGCGCAGGACAATAAATGCCAAAAAGCTGACCTCATGAAAAGGCATGAGAAATCAGCTTTATGGTTGTCAATATGATGCATTATAATGCTTTCAGAATTGCGTCAAGAAGTTCGTCATAGGTTTCCAGTGCAGGGAACTGCGGATAGTCAGCTTTGATTTGTTCGGTGGTGCGGAACAGGAAGCCTGCTTTGCTTGCCTGAATCATGCCGAGGTCATTGAAGCTGTCACCGCTGGCAATGGTGTCGAAGCCGATGGACTGGAGTGCCTTGACTGTGGTAAGCTTGGACTGTTCAATACGCATTTTGAAGCCCGTAATTTCGCCGTTTTCTGCTACTTCGAGCGTATTGCAGAAAATGGTAGGCATACCCAGTTTTTCCATCAGCGGCGCAGCAAACTGCGTGAACGTATCGCTGATGATGATGACCTGTGTATGTTTGCGGAGGGTGTCGAGGAATTGCTTCGCGCCTTCCATGGGTTCGATTTTAGCGATGGTGTCCTGAATTTCCTTCAGACCAAGACCATGCTCCTTGAGAATGCCGATTCTCCAGCGCATGAGCTTATCATAGTCGGGTTCATCACGGGTGGTGCGCTTCAGTTCAGGGATGCCGCTTGCTTCTGCAAATGCGATCCAGATCTCGGGAACGAGAACACCTTCCAGATCAAGACACACGATATTCATAGGATTTTTCATACTTCAGATTCCTCCGTATACATTTATAAAAGTAACGATATCATTATACACTATTTTTTTTCATTTGTAAAGTAGCAAAATGCGGAATCGCATCGGATTCGTGTGGAAGAAATTAGCGATGGAGAATAAAAAATGTCATTTTCGTGCGAATTTCCACACTGAACACAGCCTTGACTTTTCATTTTGAATATGTTATGATGAATTTACAATTTGATCGGCGCGAGGAGGTTGGTTCGAGTGGATACTGCTGCCGTTTTTACTGATTATATGGTGCTTCAGCGTGAGAAACGCATTGCTGTGTTCGGTACTGCCGCCGAGGGCGAACGCATTACCGCAGCACTTGGAAATCATACATCTTCTGCCATTGCCCGTGACGGGAAATGGCTTCTGCATTTTCCGCCTATGGCTGCCTGTGAACATCTGACGCTGACGGTTTCGGGGGATACCGATACGCTGGTGTTCAAAGAGATCGCGGTCGGTGAAGTATGGCTCTGCGGCGGACAGAGCAACATGGAATTTGAGATTCGGAATGACCTGCACGGCGCAGACATCCTGCATTCCCTCTCAAAGGAGTGCGGCATCCGCTATTATTATACGCAAAAACTGCCAATGATAGATGCCGATTTTGCTGCCGCAGAACGCAATGCCGCATGGACGGAAGCAGCGCCCGATACCGCAGAAGCATGGTCGGCGGTCGGGCTGTACTTCGCGCTCACGCTCCGCAAATATTATCCCGATATCCCGATCGGACTGATTGGCTGCAACTGGGGCGGCACATCCGCTTCCGCATGGATCCCGCGGGAAACCATTGCGGAAACCCCTTGCCTTCTGCCATATCTGGACGACTATGACAATGCGATGGTAGGCAAGACGACCGCACAGCATCTTGCGGAATATGCCGCCTATACGGAGTATCAGTCTGCATGGCAGGAACGTGCGGACGCTTACAGTGCAGAACATCCCGATGTGACATGGACGGAGTTACAGGCTGCCTGCGGTGAATCGCAGTATCCCGGACCGATGGGACCGAACAATCCGAACCGTCCCGCAGGACTTTATGAAACGATGCTTTCGCGCATCGCGCCTTACTCGATACGCGGTTTTCTCTATTATCAGGGCGAATCAGATGACCATGCGCCCGATACCTATGCGGCACTGATGACGGCACTCATTGGCAAGTGGCGCAAAGACTTTGGCGATGCACAGATGCCGTTCCTGTTCGTACAGCTTCCGATGTTCCGCTATCGTGATGACCCCGATTTCCGCCATTGGTGCAGGATTCGGGAAGCACAGATGCACGTTTTCCAGAATCTTCGCAATACAGGACTTGCGGTCATTCCGGACTGCGGCGAATGGAACAATATTCATCCGCGGGACAAATCGCAGGTGGGCTACCGTCTTGCATTGCAGGCATTGAGTGTTGTCTACGGCAGATTCCCTGCTGAAGATACGACTGCGCCGATGTATCGTGATTTCTACGTCTGCGGTGACACGCTGACCGTACAATTTGATTATGCTTCGGACGGCTTTGAATGGCACGGCGTACCCGCAGGCTTTGAAGTTGCAGGGGAGGACGGCGTTTTTCATCCCGCAGAAGCAGAACTTGGCTACGGCGAAATCATTCTGCACAGCGATGCTGTTTCTGCACCGCAGAACGCACGCTATGCATGGACGAATTATATGAAAGTAACGCTGTTTGGTGCAAACGGACTGCCTGTTGCGCCGTTCCGCACGGATAGCTTTGAGGAGGCAGATTCGTGAGCGAAGAAAATAATCACACAGAAACACCCGAAGAAGCATTTCCTGACCCGTTTGCGGAGGCATTGCGGCATCAGGAAGAATCTGCTGCGGAATCTGAACGCCGTATGCAGGAGCGAAAGCAAAGTGCTTCCCCTGTGAAGGATATGCCGAATGAACAGGATGAGGAAGAAGAACTACCGCCGCGTTCCAAAAAGAAAACTGTTGCGGCATGGATCTGTGCATTGGCAGTGCTGTGCGGACTGCTTGGCGGCGGGTACTATTTTAATGAACATTTCCGCAAGCAAAACCCTGATACATCTTCCGAAGGAGAACTGCAAAAAGAAGAAAAAGCGCCTGATTTTGTGCTGTATCTGAAAGACAACGCGCTCTGGTACCGCAGTTTGCAAAGCGATACGCCGCTGCAGCTTTCCGCTGCCTATTTTGATGAAAATGATATTGCACGCATCAAGAAAAACAACGAATTTATTAACGAATCTTTTGATGAACGGACAAGTTCCTTTTTCAATACTTCTTCTGAACTTGTTTTACCGTTCGGCACTGACTCAAAAAGCTGTTTCGACAACATCTTATCTTCATTACAGCAGCTTACGGCAGTTTCGCCTGACGGCAAAGCCATTTGCTACCCGATGGCGCCATCAGAAGGCACTTACAGCGGCGTTACGCTGATGTACCGTTCACTGGAACACCCCGAAGAACCCGCCGTGATCATTGACGACAAAGTACGCTCGTATCAGTTCTATCCGAACAGTCAGGGCATTGCGTATGTTCGTACCATCGGCAAAGAGGGAAATGCCGGTTTCGAATCGAATTACAATGTGCTGTACACATCCGATTTTATGCGCACTCAGCGCATTGCTTCGGGAGTGAGCATTATGGATATTTCACCGGATGGTTCACGTTTGTTTTGGCGGAAAACAGGTTCGGGTTCTGATTTATGTGTGTCAGACAATCTGGCAGAACTGCCGAACGGCACTTTGGGGCGGCATGAATCATTGCTGAAAAATGTGACAAAAGTGCTGTTTACAAAAGATGATTTTTCAGAAATCACATGGCTCTCAGAAACCTATAGTACTTCGACTGGTACTGCAAAAATTAATCTGTACTCGCAAAATTTCAATACGGATGCAGAAGCAACGCTGATTGCGCAAAGCGAAAATTCTGATGTGTTGAATGTTGGTGCGAACGGCAGTGCCTACTTCGTGAAGAATGGCAGTATGGTGCCGCTGAATCTGAATAACCATTCTGACTATGTGACAGAAGGAATGGAGGAAGCAGATGCCGAACCCTCTACAGGCACAGAAGAAGAGGAACCGTTTGACCTGGAGAAAGAACTTCAGAAATGTATGAAAGAAGTATCGTTCACAGGAGCGCTGGGAAATAAATATCAGCAGGATATTCTGTATTATGATTCAGCACAGAAAACGCTTTCAACCTTATGCACCCCGGTATTTTTCACTCCACTGTATTCTGATTCCGCAGAACAGAGTGAGAAACCGCAAATCGTTGTCGGCACAATCAGAAGTGAAATGACGAGCGTGAAGTATACGGATATTCTGGCGGCTTTGCGGGAAGAAAATGTAACCACGTCAGAAGAATTGACAAGCGTCATGTCATGTGTTCTCACATATCTTGCTTATCAGAAGTTGGAATTCGACTGGTACAATGGCAGTGAGAAGGTTCGGCTGAATACCGGTGATATCCCCTTTTCCGGTGTGCCATACTTTTCGCTGAATTCCGATGGCAGTCGTGTCGAGATGTCGATGCTGTCCGAATGGCTTGGGGATAGTACGTATTTTTCCAGTGTTCAGCGTGAGCAACAGATGATAGAAAGAGACAAAAAAGCACGGCATATTCTCGAAAAGGCATTCGGTGTGCAGATGGAGGATTCCCAAAAAGTCGAACGCTATCAGTTTTCCGCAGACGGTGAACCACATCGTGCGGAAGAAAACAATGACGATCCGGTTCTCAAGATTTCTCCATATGATTTTCAAATGCAGGATGAAGGTGCAGTAAAGATTACACTGAATGGAACAGAATATGGCATAAATGAAGCGATTGTCGCTAGGACGAAGAACGGCTATCTGACACAGCGCAAAGAGGAAAATGATATGGTCAGTTTGTATTTTGTCACAGAAGGGAACGAATACAAAATTGACGAAAACGTCTATAAGGTCAGAGCGAACAGAAATGCGCAGGGAAAGATTTGTCTGTACTATATGAAAAACTATCAGGACGACTGCACAGGCGCACTCTGCTATTGGGAAGAAGGCGGCACAGCAAATGTGCTTGCAGAGAATGTGCAGGGTATGGTTGATTTTGGCAGTGATGGCAAAACCACGGGTGAACCAAACAGTATCTCTCGTTCCATAGACCTCCAATGTGACTACAATCATGATAGTATCTTATTCAAAGGCGATATTGATTTTCTGATAGAATGATACTGCATACCGTCCGCAGACTCCCGACTTGGGAGAACTGCGGGCGGTTTTGTCATATATCGGAAAATACTGGCAGGAAAAATAATGTTTAATATATTATTATCATAAGGTATTATATATAACATTTGTAATTTAGAACGGCAATTATATTATCTGTATAGACCATATAATAACTAATTGTTTATTTTGCATACATCGCCCGTTATTTAATTAGAAAATGGGTGTTTGCATTGGATGGAATGCACAATTTATGTATTTTTTGTAAAAAAATGGCTGAATCCCTTGATTTTTGGCGGATATTATGGTATACTGCTAATAGTTAAATAACGTTTAACTACTCAGTGAAATCCCCCATAACATTCTCTCATTTAGAAGTTTCTGCGGATACTTCATCCGCAGAACAACTTTTTTACAAATGAGCGCAAATTTTATGCAATATTACAAATCATAAAAAGAACATCATATTATACAGTAAGTAATATCTTTCCTGTTTTATCCAGTTTGTGTTCATGTTAAATTCTTTTGCAGCGTTGGTCAACATCAGCTGAACAACGGTGTCAGCGCAGAAGGGATGCATCCCATTCCAAGCGCTGACACAGCAGAGGAATCCCGCAGCACATGGAACAGCATTTCATGCAGTCTGCGAAGGGCAATGCAGCATTGCCCGCACTACCATTCCGGTCGTGCTTGATGCATTCAGAGATTTTGCATTTGCGAACTTCTTTGGCGGCATCAATGTCAACTATATATCGTGCGTTCGGCAGGCGTTGTCTGGCGCAGCAGCCACATCGCATTCCGTTCGTACAAATCACAGTTGTCACGACAATGACCACTGCGAATACTCCACCAACCCCTAACAACATCCCCGACGACTTCTACTTTTTTTCCATCATCTTCTATCATCTCTCAAAAACGTCTTCTCTCCGTCACTCCACATTCTTCTACGATTTTCTCAACGACAACTACATTCCTTCTATCAATTTCCATCTTCTGTCTAACATCTTCTATTGACAATGAAACATCTACTCTCCGTCGCTGCAACATTTTCAACAACCGTTCTACTTCCTGCTACGTTCTCTGTATCATTTTCCACAGTGTTGACATCATCTTCTATCATCTTCGCATGAATTCCGACATTCGTTCTATTGACAGCTACATTCTTTGCATCATCTTCCACAAATTTTCCAGCATCTTCTACATTTCTCGAAACGAACTACAAAGCCGTCACCAGAAACAGCATCATTCCTTCCATTTTTCCCACATTTTCACCAAGAGTGGCTACAATCGCCGCAAATCATCTTCAACGAGTCTTACTCCTACGTCTTACAAAAGCAATATGGCATCGGACATCAACAAATTCCGCATCAATGTACACAAACACAGCTCCCTTTCCTACATCCCCCCTATTGATTGCATCAGCAGTCACCCCATTCAGTACAGATACCGCAGTGTTCGCCCCGACATCCAGGTTTAGACACATTTCCCACAACGTACACAACCACCACCACTACCACAGCGAAAACCATTGCATCCACCACTACTACTACGTCCTACAACAACATCATCGCAAAAGTTTTTCAAAAGCGTCAAAGCGTGCATTTTCTACTTTAACGACACAATAATTGCAAAATCAGCAAGCTTCTTCGCAACAACAAGAACGATTCACCCATTCAATTCAGCAAAGATCCAACACGATTTCCCTTTTCATTTTACTAACATCTTCTACATTTTTCGAATGGATTCGTACCTTCATCACACGATATGCCGTAAGAGATTCCGCTATGCTTCAAACCACAACAAATCATACCACGACATTCAACACGAAAACAACCACAACATTCACCGCTGCTGCCGACATCCGGTTTCCCGTATATCCCGCCGATCTTTATGGTTCGGATGGATGGAGACGGCAGCGACCTCACCCAAAAGACGATGGAAACCGAGAGGGATTCATCGTTGCAGATAAGAATTGTGAAATCTTTATTATTTAATTTGCCAGCTAGTTTTTTTCATAATTCTCATTCCTAGCACATACGCTCCGGATTTGCGAAAGCAGGTTCGGGGCGTATGTGTTTGTATGGAAGAATTTGCATTTTATGGCATGATGTGGTATAATATTGATGCTCCCGAAGAAAGCGTCCCCGAACGCTAACAGACTGCGATACATCCTTTTCGATATCGCAGAAAAAAGAAAGGAACTATGTGATGATTTTATTATCAGCGAAAAATATATCCAAACAATATATGGAACGACAAGTGCTGGACGATGTTTCATTCTATCTCAACGAGGGTGACCGCGTTGGCATCATCGGCATCAACGGTACCGGAAAGTCAACGCTATTGCGGATTCTCGCGGGCGTAGAAGCCCCTGACAGCGGCGAAATGATTCGGACAGGCGGTGTGCGTGTGTCATACCTGCCGCAGATTCCTGCCTTTGAGGAGCGCGGTACGGTGCTGGAACAGGTGCTTGCACATCTGCCGCTGGATTTGCAGGAGGCAAAGGCATTTGAAGCAAAGTCGATTCTCGGCAAAATGGGCATCGCAGACTGTGAACGCGATATCAGTACGCTTTCCGGCGGCGAAAAACGCCGTGCTGCCATTGCTGCCGCTTTCATTCAGCCAAGTGACGTGCTGCTGATGGACGAGCCGACCAACCACATTGACAGCGAAACCGTACAGCTTTTGGAGGCAATGCTGTTGAAATACCGCGGCGCAATTGTGATGGTCACGCATGACCGTTATTTTCTCGATTGCGTCACACAGAAAATCGCAGAGGTGGATAGGGGAAAGCTGTACCTCTGTGAAGGCAATTACAGTCAATACCTTGAACTGAAAGCGCAGCGGGAAGCGGATGCAGAGGCAAATGAACGCAAAAACCGCACCCTTTACCGCCGTGAACTTGCATGGATTCGCAGAGGAGCGCGTGCGCGCGGGACGAAAAGCAAAGACCGCATCGAACGCTTTGAAGCACTTGCAAACCGCGAAATCCCAGAAGAAACAGAGAAAATGCAAATGCAGTCGATTTCGTCACGACTTGGCAGAACCACCATTGAATTGGAACACGTCTGTAAGGAAATTGACGGAAAAACGCTGCTTTCAGATTTCTCCTGCAATCTTTCCCGCCATGCCCGTATCGGCATTATCGGACGCAATGGCGCAGGAAAAAGTACGCTGTTGAAAACCATCATGGGTGAATATGCGCCTGACAGCGGCACGGTACTCATCGGCGATACTGTCAAAATCGGGTATTTTTCGCAGGAATGCGAGAAAATGGATCCGCAGCAGCGCGTGATCGAGTACATTCGGGATACGGCAGAGATCGTGCAGACACCTGACGGAACTGTGACGGCAGCGCAAATGCTGGAGCGTTTTCTGTTCACGTCCGAACTGCAATGGAATCGAATCGAAAAGCTTTCAGGTGGAGAAAGAAAACGCTTGTATCTTCTGAAAATATTGATGACTGCGCCGAATATTCTGCTGCTGGATGAGCCGACGAATGACCTTGATATTGTGACACTGACGATACTGGAGGATTATCTGGAGCAATTCAATGGGGCAGTGGTTGCGGTATCGCATGACCGATATTTTCTGGATAAGATGGCAGAGGAGATCTGGGAGTTCTGCGGGGATGGCGTATGCAGGCGGTTCAATGGAAATTACACGGATTATCGTACGGTCGTGATGGCGGAAGCGGAAGAAACCGAAGAAAAGCCGAAAAAGGCGGCAGAGAAGAAAGAACGAGTATTTTGCGGAAAGAATAAGCTGAAGTTTTCGTTCAAGGAACAGCGGGAATACGACACGATAGATGAAGTCATTGCGGGACTTGAGGAAAAAATCGCGGAAACGGAAGCTGGAATCAAGAAAAGCGCGGCTGATTATGTAGCGCTGCAAAAGCTGACAGAGGAGAAAGACGCACTGGAAGCTGAACTGAGCGAAAAGATGGAGCGCTGGGTATATTTGAATGATTTAGCGGAGCGCATTGCGCGTGGTGAGACAGAATAAGGAAAGGGAAATATAATGAGGAGCCCGGGGGCAGCGCCTCCGGACGCCAACAGACTGCAAGCAGTCTGCACCGCAGTCGGCGAAATTCCCTTTTCGTCCTATTTAATCAGGAAGGGGTTTCCCCTCGTGTCGTACCCGCAATAAAGAAAATGAGGCAAGAGGATGGCATTTCGCTTTCCTCTTGCCTCATTATGTTTTCGTTCTATTCTGCCGCTTTTACAGATAATAATTTAAATCTGTTGCGTCAAAGAAATACAGATTCATTAACATTGAACCGTCAGTCATCGTATTGTTGCGGAAATATACCGTTGTCTCTGTGTATACGCCCTTGCTGTCCTGAAGCTTGAACTTTCCGACTGCAAACGATTCGCCGTTCTTCATACGCTCTTTGCATTCCTTGAAATTCTCAAGGTCATCTGCATGGATCAATGCCTCAAAATCACTTACCTGCAAGTTCATGACTGCATCCATGTCCATCCGCAGCAACTTGCAGAATCCATCGTTTGCAAGCTGTATCCGTGTGCATTCGTTTTGTTCTGCCGCAGGTACGATGACTTCTGCAAATCCGCACGGCATCTCGTTCAGAATACTGCGCAGAATCTTGTTGTCCTGTGTGACCTTCTCCAGCGTTTTCAGTCGCTGAAGCATTACGGACAGATAATCACCGATTGCAGACAAATGCATCAGATGCGAAAGATTTCTCCGTGCATTGTTGACATTCACCGTGCCGACCAGCACACCGTTCAAACGCAGCGGCAATCCTGCGTGAGAGAATACGCCGCCTTGCAGCAGCATCTCACAGGTTTCAGGATACGCTGTACAGGTCTTGACATCTTCAATGACGATTGCAGTATGGGTTTCATACAGCTTGAACCATTCCAACTCAGGCTGATACGGAATGCTATGATATTTTTCGCGCAGCGGCTCAATTCCTGCTGCGCATACTTCATAGGTCGTGTCACTCGTCATCTTATCATTGTCGATTTCAATGAGATATACACGCTCTGCTTCGAAGTAATCGCGGAACATTTCCAGCAGCGATTCGACTGCATCTTTCGGATGTACCGATTGCAGGAGTGATGCTGCCGCACGGTTAAGGAATTGCAGCTGATTTGCTGTTTCCTGCATTTCATTTTCAGCCTGACGCTGTGCCGTGATGTTTTCCACATACTGATAGAACAGATAACGGTCTTCTGTATGTGCGATCATGCGCACCGTGAAGCGAATGTTTTCGACACTGCCGCCATGTGCCGTCAAATCGCATACTGCTTCCAGCATTTCCGGATTTCCGCTGTGAATCGCAGTCCGCAGCAGATGGCGCACTTCGTTTTTGTCTGCCACAGGGAACGGGAACAAGTCCGTTTTCCCGAGGACAGCGTGTTCGCTCATGTTCAGACGGAAGGTTGCCATGAATTTTTCGTTGACACGCAGCATTTCAAGCGAATTGCCGCAGAGTTCGAATACGCACGCACCGCCTGCATAGCGGTTGAATACCAGCGTTTCAAGAGAGGCAGGATTCCAGAATGCATCCGGACTCATACCCGTTGTGGACTGGACACTGGTCGTGTCGTAACCCTTTTCCATCGTTCCCATGACGTTTTCGTATTCGGCAATCGGCATAGGCGTGCCGTAGAGGAAGCCCTGTACATATGGACAGCCGATAGAACGCAGGTAATCTGCCTGTTCCTGCTTTTCAACGCCTTCTGCAATGACGCGCATTCCGAGCCATTTTGCCATACGGACAATGGACTCCAGAATGTTGCCGCTGCGGGGGGAATTGTCGCAGTCCGAAAGGAAGCGCATATCAATTTTCAGAACATCCGCAGAAACGTCTTTCAGCGTGTTGAAGGAAGAATAGCCGCTGCCGAAGTCGTCGATTTCGACCATCAGACCGTAGCGCTGCAAGCGCGATACGACATCGATCATGTGGTTTGCGGATTTGACAAAGGCAGATTCCGTAATTTCAACACGGAACAGATTCTTCGGAATATTGTACTTTTCGACAATGCCGGTAATGGAATCCAGGAAGCCCTGATGGAATAAGTCATAGCGGGAAACGTTGACCGAAATCGGCAGTGGCTCGATGCCGTCATCCATCCATTGCCGCAGACAGCGGCAGGCTTCTTCCCAGATGAACATATCCAGACGATAAATGAAGCCGTTGCGTTCGAACAGCCCGATGAATTTGGATGGAGAAATCAAACCGCGTTCAGGGTGATTCCAGCGCACGAGTGCTTCTGCACCGATGAGCTGACCACCGCTTAAGTCATACTGCGGCTGAAGCCAGACAGCGAACTGACGGTTTTCAAGTGCTTGCTCCATTTCACCGAGAATCCACTGTTCTTCCAGCAGTTTCTCACGCATTGCTTCATCGTAATAAGCAACATGGACGTCGTAGCGTCCCTTGACGGTACTTTTTGCAAGGATGGCTCTGTCCAGAATCGTGCTTGCGGAAAGCTCTTTGTTGTCAACAACACAGCAGCCGCAGCTGATGTGGATTCTGGAAGCATAAGATTCGCCTTTTGCAGCCGTTTCGAGGGCTGCGCGCATGGCGGTCAGAATGTCGAGATGGTGCTGCGGAACCATGACAGCGAAGTTATCGGCGAACATACGGCAGGCAAGACCGCCGCACTGCCGCATATGCTGCATGATGATATCGGCAAGTCTTTGCAGAATGCGGTCGCCGATGGCAAGACCGTACTGGTCGTTCAGGACTTTGAAGTGGTCAACGTCAAAGCATTCGATGACGTAGTAATTGGGGTCTTTGTTGGCGATGCGTTCATCTGCTGCTTTGCTGAATGAACTGCGCTGCATCAGACCTGTCAGGGAATCCGTTTTGCTGGGCGGCAGGGGAATGGAGTCATTCTGTACGCAGTGATAGAAGCTGGAATTGAACTGCCGCAGTTTCATTTCAACGTAAACGCGGAGTGCTCTCAGGCGGACAGGTTTCATCTGGATACCGGAAGCACCTGCGGAATATGCTTGTACTAGCATTTCTTCGCGGTCATCTTCCAGCAGAAGGATGATGGGAACGGTGGAAAGTGCGGGGTCCATCTGGGTTTCGCGTAAGAATGCGGTACCGCTCATATCGTCCAGATCATTGTCCACGATAACGAATGAGAATTCTTCGGTTCTCATGCGTTCGAGCGCTGCAAGACCGCTGTGTTCAGACTGTGTCCGATATAAAGGCTTGAAAATGGATTCAAGGTCATTCAGTAATTGTTGGTCACGTTCAACAAGAAGTAAAGAAATTTTATCATAGATAGGCATAATCACCCCTCCTTCGATTCGTGTCGCGGCTATTCGCCTTCATTCAACAGTATATCACATATTTTTGTAAAATGCAACAGTTTTCAAATAACTTTTCAAAGATATTATGCAATCTATAAGAAAAGAGTCGTTTGATTACGCCTGTTATTCAAGTATTTTGACGAATAACACGAAATTTGTACACATAATAGCAGAAGAAAGTTCATGAAATGTTATTTATTTGAACGCAAATGGCATCGTGAAATTTTGTGCAATTCGACTAATTTGCGCTTAAAATATTATTACTGTCGGCAAAACGCACAAAAAGTGACAAAATAATTGTAAAAGCGTACAAACGAGTTGCTTTTTCGGATCCTTCCGGCAGGAAATTCCATTTTTCGTCGAAATATGCAAATAATGTCATATGGTATTGACTTCGGCACTTTTTAGTGCTAAAATATAAAAGAAGTAAAGCGTCCATTGCGCTTTCTATCATCACCCGAAAGGATTTTACGTCATGCCAATTACAGAGATTCTGGAAAAAAATGCCGCACTTTACGGCAACGATACTGCCCTCATTGAACTGAATCCCTCCATTACTGAACCGCGCCGTGTTACATGGAAGGAGTTTGAACTGATCGAGCCGCGCCGTCCGAATTATTACCGCCGCGAGATCACATGGAATGTCTTTAATGAAAAAGCAAATCGCTTTGCGAATTTTCTGCTTTCACGCGGTGTGAAGAAAGGCGACAAGGTCGGCATTCTTCTCATGAACTGCCTGGAATGGCTGCCGATCTATTTTGGTATCCTCAAAATCGGTGCGCTTGCCGTTCCGCTGAATTTCCGTTATGCTGCATCGGAAATTGAATACTGTGTGAATCTTGCTGAGGTGTCGGTGCTGGTATTCGGCCCTGAATTCATCGGCAGAGTGGAGGAACTGGTCGACACGCTTGGCAATGACCGTTTGCTGCTGTATGTTGGTCTGAGCTGTCCCGGATTTGCGGAGAGCTACGATGCTCTGACGGCAAACTTCCCGTCTTCTTCGCCTGCCATTCCGCTGACGGATGCGGATGATGCTGCGATTTACTTTTCTTCCGGTACAACCGGTTTCCCGAAAGCAATTCTGCATAACCATGAAAGTCTGCTTCATGCCTGCAAAGTGGAACAGGCGCATCATGGACAGACCAAAGACGATGTGTTCTTGTGCATCCCGCCGCTGTATCATACCGGTGCAAAAATGCACTGGTTCGGCAGTTTTCTGGTTGGCGGAAAAGCAGTGCTGCTGAATGGCGTCAAGCCGAACGTGATTCTGGATGCAGTTTCCACAGAGCGCTGTTCGATCGTGTGGCTGTTGGTGCCGTGGGCGCAGGACATTCTGGATGCGATCGAAAGCGGACAGGTTTCGCTGAGTGATTATGAACTTTCGCAGTGGAGATTGATGCACATTGGTGCACAGCCTGTGCCGCCCAGCCTGATCAAGCGCTGGAAGAAATACTTCCCGCATCATGAATACGATACGAACTATGGTCTGAGTGAATCCATCGGGCCGGGCACACTGCATTTGGGCGTGGAAAACATTCACAAGGTCGGTGCGATCGGCAAAGCGGGCTTTGGCTGGGAATCGAAAATTGTGGATGAAAAGGGCGAGCCTGTCAAGCAGGGTGAAGTCGGAGAACTGGTAGTCAAGGGGCCGGGCGTGATGACGTGTTATTATCGTGACCCTGCGGCGACCGCACAGGTATTGCGTGATGGATGGCTGTTCACGGGTGATATGGCGATGGAAGATGAGGATGGTTTCACGTTCCTTGTAGACCGCAAGAAGGATGTTATCATCAGTGGCGGTGAGAATTTGTATCCTGTGCAGATTGAGGACTTTATCCGTTCGAATCCGAATGTAAAGGATGTCGCGGTGATTGGACTGCCGGACAAGCGTCTGGGAGAGATTGCGGCAGCGATCATTTCGATTAAGGAAGAATGCAGCTGCACGGAAGATGAGATGAAGAAATTCTGTGAGGCGCTGCCGCGGTATAAGCGTCCGCGCAAGTACATTTTTGCAGATGTGCCGCGCAATCCTACGGGAAAGATCGAGAAGCCGAAGCTGCGCAAGATTTACGGTGCAGAGAAGCTGATTGCAGACCAGAACAACGGTTAATTGCAGAAAAAGGGTTTCCCCTCGTGTCGTACCCGACATAAATAAAGAGAGGCAAGAGAACGGTATAAACCATATCTCTTGCCTCTCTTGCTTTGTGCGGTGTTGCCTTAATTTCGCTTCGCGTGCATAGCCGGATCGCTACGGAATTCCTTATGCTTACTCTTCGTCAGGCATATCCCAGTTGTGCCATACGTTCTGTACGTCATCATCATCTTCCAGATGCTCAAGCAGCAAACTCATCTTCTTCAGATGATCTTCATCTGTCAGCGTAACGTATGTGCTCGGAATCTGCGCTTCTTCTGCCGATGCGACCAGATAGCCCTTCTCCGTCAGACCATCACGCAGTGCACCCAGATCTTCCGGCGCACAGACGATCTCTACACTGTCTTCTGCAAAGGTCATGTCTTCGCCGCCAAATTCCATTGCGTCTTCCATAACCGTGTCTTCATCCAGTTCGCCATCATGCTCCAGCACAACAACGCCCTTCTTCGTGAACAAGTACGACACGCATCCACTCGTACCCAGATTGCCGCCGAATTTGTCAAAGTAATGACGTACATCAGCCGCAGTACGGTTCTTGTTGTCGCTCAGACATTCTACGATGACTGCAACACCATTCGGGCCATAGCCTTCGTAAACCATTTCCAGATATTCGTTTTTATCTTCGCCGCCTGCTGCCTTTTTGATCAGACGGTCGATATTATCGTTCGGTACGTTGTTGGATTTTGCTTTTGCGATCAGGTCACGCAGTTTGGAGTTGTTGTTGGGATCAGGGCCGCCTTCTTTGATGACGACGATCATTTCTCTGCCGATTTTGGTGAAGATCTTTGCCTTGACCGCATCGGTTGCTTCCTTTTTGCGCTTGATGTTATTCCACTTGGAATGTCCTGACATGGGGAAACGCCTCCTTATTGTATTTCGGAATCCTCTGGTTTATTGTCCGGATCGGCAATGCCGTTCCAGACCAGTTCAAACAGTGCTTGCAGACGTTCCTGCCGTCCGCAAAGCTGTAAATATCCAAACAGGCATTCAAAACCTGTTGCTTTTCGATAGTCACCGACCGATGCGTGACGCGGAACGCTGATGCCGCTTGCATTTCTGCCGCGTTTATAGATCTCGGTTTCTTCATCAGAAAGTTGTGCCGCGATCTGTTCAATCGCCTGTGCCTGAAATTCGGCACGGACATGGGCAACGGCAGCATCATGAAGCTGTCTTGCAGGACGGTTTGCCTCCCGCAGCAGACGCTCCCGCACCATTTGCTCATAGACGCTGTCGCCGAGAAAGGCAAGTGCCAGCGGACTGTAAAGCCGTGCATCGTGGGGCTGCATGGGTGTATTAATCGACATAATCGAACTCGACACCGCCGATGCTGACGGTATCGCCCTCCTGAATGCCCATGGCATCAAGCTTGTCTATGATGCCGCTGGAACGCAGAACACGCTCGAAGTATTGCAGGGATGACCAGTCGTCGGGATTGACGGTGCGCATGATCGGCTCCATCCACGGTGCATCGACACAGTAGATGCCGTCCACGACTTCTACGGTGAACTTGCGGTCGCCTGTTTCCTCCTCGATGGGGGTTTCTTCCGCCGCAAAGCGTTTGACGGGCGGAAGTGCTTCAAGCTGCTTGGCAATTTCCTGAATCAGCGGTTTTGTGCCCTGGACAGTTGCCGCCGAAATGACGTAAAACGGCAGACCTTGTCCCTCAATGTAGCTGCGCAGACGGTCGATCTGTTCCTCATCAGCGAGGTCGGATTTATTGGCTGCGACAATTTGCGGACAACGGCTGAGTTCTTCGGAGAAATTGCGGAGTTCGGTATTGATTTTGCGGAAATCGTCAATGGGGTCGCGGTCTTCACTGCCTGCGCAGTCCAGAACATGGACGATCAGGCGGCAGCGTTCGACATGGCGCAAAAATGCGTGACCAAGACCTGCGCCTTCGGCTGCACCCTCAATCAGACCGGGGATATCTGCCATGACGAACGATTTTTCGTCATCTACGCGCACGACACCGAGTACAGGCGTCAGTGTTGTGAAATGGTAGTTGGCGATTTTCGGTTTTGCCGCAGAAACGACCGAAATCAGTGTAGACTTTCCGACATTCGGGAAGCCGACCAGACCGACATCTGCAAGCAGTTTGAGTTCGAGCTGAATGTCCATTTTTTCGCCGTCAAAGCCCGGTTTTGCGAAGCGGGGGACTTGGCGGGTGGAGCTTGCGAAGTGCTGATTGCCCTTGCCGCCTTTGCCGCCTTTTGCGACAATGACAGGTTCATCATCCGAGATATCCGCAAGGACTCTGCCTGTTTTGGCATCCCGAATGACCGTACCGCGCGGCACTTTAATGACGAGGTCGGGAGCACTTTTGCCCGTGCAGCGCTTAGAAGAACCGTTTTCGCCGTTCTGGGCAACATATTTCCGTTTGAATCGGAAATCAATCAGCGAAGAAAAGTTATCATCGGCTACGAAAACGACATCGCCGCCCTTGCCGCCGTCACCGCCGTCAGGGCCGCCTGCCGCGACGAATTTTTCGCGGTGAAAGCTGACAGCGCCATCGCCGCCGTTTCCTGCTTCAATGCGTATTTTTGCTTGGTCTACGAACATGAGATATCACCTAACCCTTTGGAATCGTATCCATCGCTGCGGAAAACTGTCTGCAATTTGACCGCAGCACGAAAGGTCAAATGCAAAGAAAATCCCCCTGCTGCGTCACAGCAAGGGGATGTCGCCTTGCTACTCGCAAGGAATGGTTCATTACTGTTCGACTGCGTAAACGCTGACACGCTTGCGGTCACGACCCCAGCGCTCAAACTTTACCTTGCCGTCGATGGTAGCAAACAGGGTATCATCAGAACCGATACCGACGTTGTTGCCCGGATGGATGTGTGTGCCGCGCTGACGAACGAGAATGTTGCCTGCGAGGACGAACTGACCGTCACCGCGCTTGACGCCAAGGCGCTTTGCCTCAGAATCACGGCCGTTCTTGGTAGAACCAACGCCCTTTTTGTGAGCGAAGAACTGCATACTAATGCGTAACATGGAATTGCACCTCCGTTTTCGAAAATAGCGTGCTGTGGGGACTCAGTTTTCGGAATGCTCAGTGATCTCTACGGTAATGCCGCCATGAAAATCTTCTGCGAGATTCTGAAAATGAATCAACAGCCCGTGCAAAATTTCAGACTGGACGGCATCGGGCTTTTGCAGCCTGAATGCCAAACGATTTCGAGAAGCGACTTCACTTGGTGTATTGACGATGTCAACCTCCGCGTGAAAGCACTCTGTCAGAGTATTGCAGGTGAGCTGCATGGCAGAGGAAACTGCCGCACAGAGGATCTTTCCCTTTTGACTTCTGCTGGTTTCGCCGCCGTGACCGCTGACGGTACACGCCGTGAAGAATTCTCCGACTGTTTCAAAATGCGCTCGAATCATGGGTAAAATTATTTGCTGATGGATTCAATCTGAATCTGGGTGAAGGGCTGTCTGTGACCCTGCGCCTTCTTCTGTCCGCACTTCGGCTTGTAGGTCAGAATGTGGATCTTCTTGCCCTTGCCGTTGCCCAGAACCTTTGCGGTTACGGTTGCGCCCTTGACGATCGGAGTACCGATGGTCAGACCGCTCTCGTCGCCGACAGCAGCGATCTGGTCAAAAGTAACGGTTTCGCCTG
>JAZUJW010000053.1:0-11827 GCA_045642925.1 Oscillospiraceae bacterium | reverse complement strand
CTGGTGGTGCAGGATACGTATGGTCAAACGAGTTTGACCAGTCAGATTTTTCGTCAGATTGTACAGAAATGATGCCGCTGGGCTGACGCCCAGCAAAGAATTTCTGTGCAAGATGGCGGAAAATCTGCAAGTAGATGTGCCGCCAAGCCGTAAGGCGTGCTTTGTGCGGTGTTGCCTTTATATAGATCATACTACCAGCAGATTGCTCAAATCGTATCACAATCTAATTCATTGATATCGCGTTCATATGTCGATTTTTGCATATAGCACGGAATCGACTCCAAACAGCAGAAAAGTTGTTATTTATATAGCAGAGGGTTGCTCAAATGAAAGGACTGCCCTTTCAGGGGTAGAAAAAGCTGCGGAGCGAAGAACGCTCACACAGCTTCCGGTGAGATTAAGGCAACACCATCCGCCCGCATAACTGCGAAAAAAGAACCAGTGATTTCCGTACTTTTCTTTGCACATACATTGACACGGTTTGAAATTTGTATTATAATAATATTATATTGTAGATATCCCGTTTAAACAGCATTGTCTTTTCTGAAAGTATCACATTGATTTCGTCTTTTATGAATGGAGGAAATGTTTTGATGGTTCATACAGCGTTTTTGCACAGGCTGACTGCCACTGTGCTTTCTTGTACGCTCAGCTTATCGGCAGAAAATCTGCCAGCATCCAGTCAGATGACCGATGACGGAGATATCTGCTATACACTGACAGAAACATCTGAAGGTTGGTGCTATATGGATGCAGCAGGAAATCCTTTGCCGGAATCCACTGTTCCATACAACCTTCCCGCACCACACTTGGACGCGCCGGACGCAACACTGCCTGCGCGTTTCGATTTACGGGAAGAAAATGCGTTATCATCCGTCAAAAAACAGGTCGGCGGCACTTGTTGGGCATATGGTGCATTCGGCGCAATTGAATCCAATATGATCAAAAAAGGAATGGGCGATGCATCCCTTGACCTGTCGGAAGCGCATCTGCTATGGTTTGCTCGCTGTCAAGGCGCTCCGACCGATCCATCCGATCCCCTTTTCGGTGACGGTGTCATTCTTGGAACGGATGGCTATGAAATCGGCGGCGGTTTGTACTGGGTCACTGCGCCTTTGGCTGCGTGGGAAGGCGTCGTGTATGAATCAGATGTACCGTCACATTCAGAAAAGTTACCGATGGATGAATCTTTGCGATTCAACTCTGTCGCACATTTGCAAAATATGCGGAAATTCTCGAAAAATGATGTTCGCACCGTCAAGGAAACGCTGATGGAGAAAGGTGCGCTCGGTTTTTCATATTTTATCCCCGAAGGCATTGAATGCGTTTCTGAGCAATGCGGATATTATCAGACACGATATGACCCAAGTGACCCGAATCATTCGGAGGTCAAAGGAGGCGGTCATACTGTCACACTGGTTGGCTGGGACGACAATTTCCCAAAAGAGAATTTCATTGAAACGCCGCCCGGTGACGGTGCATGGATTCTGAAGAATTCATGGGGAGAAAATGCCTCCCGCACGGAAAAAGGCTTTTTCTATCTCTCATATTACGAAAAATCCATCGGTGATATTACGCTGTTTGATATGGAACCTGCCAATAATTACAGCGGCATTTATCAATATGACGGAGATTCTCAGAAAAGCTATCGCACCGGTCACGGTGCTGACACCGGTTTTGAACAGGCAAATGTTTTTGAAGCCCGTCAGGATGAAAATATCACCGCAATCGGCTTCTATATCAATGATCGTTCTATGCCGTATGAGGCAGAAATCTATGCATTGGAACCGAATTTCGACAATCCACGGGACGGCAAGCTTCTGACATCAGTCAGCGGACAAACCGACTATATCGGTTACTATACGATTCCGCTTTCGCCATGCTGTACCGTACAAAAAGGACAGCTTTTCTCTGTTGTCGTCAAAACTGCGCCCTGTCAGAACACGACCTGTCATTTCGATGCACATTGCTATGCGCCGCGTACTTCGTTTTATACGATATATAATGCAGACGGCGAAGAACCCTGGAAAGACTGCTACGACAATAATCGCGGCAATGTCAATGTCAAAGCCTATACATCAAACGGAATCATGATTTCTGAAGCCAATTTTCCCAATCAGCTGATTCGGGAAAACCTTTCGAAAGAATACGATACCGACGGAAACAGTTTTCTATCTGTTGATGAAGCTGTGGTGATAAACGGTGTTCCCTATGATATCAACGGTGATGGTCTTGCAAATGCGATTGATCTGACTTTGCTGAAACGTGCTGTCCTCGGCACACAGACCGAATCCTGCGACTATCATTGGTATGAAGGCGACTGCAACAACGACGGCAATCTTGACGATGCAGATGTGCAGACAATGCTTCATTTTTTGATACAGCAGCCCGAATAACTGCTGTTTTATGATACAGAAGATATACAAAGGATGCAGATATCGTGTGATGATGTTCACACAGTATCTGCATCCTTTTCCTTTACATAATATGAAATCAAAGCCCGCCTTCCGTAAAACGCTGCAAAAACTGCTTTGTTCGCTCGGACGCAGATTCTCCGAAAAGCTGTTCAGGAGTGCCTTCTTCAGCAATCACGCCCTTTTCCATAAAGATGACATGGTCTGCGACATCACGCGCAAATGCCATTTCATGCGTGACGATCACCATCGTCATGCCATCCTTCGCAAGATCTTTGATGACCTTGAGAATTTCGCCGGTGAGTTCAGGGTCAAGTGCCGATGTCGGTTCATCAAAAAACAAGATTTCCGGTTTGAGTGCTAGCGCACGCGCGATCGAAACACGCTGCTGCTGACCACCGGATAATTCACACGGATAAGCATTCGCTTTTGTTTCAAGCCCCATTTTCTGCAAAAGGGACATTGCTGTTTTCTCTGCATCTTTGCGGTTTTGCTTCAAGACATGAATCGGCGCTTCGGTGATATTGCGCAGAACACTGAAATGCGGGAATAAATTGAAATTCTGAAACACCAGTCCGATTTTCATACGGATCTGCTGCAAAGTTGCGGCGGAGGCGTATACTGCTTTGCCGTCTTTCTGTTCCAGCATATCCAATCCGCATACGCGAACACTTCCGCCATCTACACGTTCTAATTGATTGATACACCGCAACAGCGTGGATTTTCCGCTGCCGGACGGCCCTATAACAGCAACCACATTGCCTTGTTCCACCTGAAAAGAAATATCTTTCAGGACTTCCAGCTTTTCAAAGCGCTTACACAGATTTTTGACTTCCAGCATAGCCATATCGACATTCCCCCTTATTTATAATAACTCAGCTTCTTCTCAACCAAAGAGGAAGCAACGGTCATAATCATTGCAAGAACAAAATAAAACGCGCCTGCGATGATCAGGGGTGTCAGGGAACTGTAAAGCTGCATCTGCTGCTTGGCTTTCATGGTGATCTCCGCATATGCCACCACATTCGCAAGCGAAGTATCTTTGACCAGTGTGATGATCTCGTTCGTGCTGGCTGGCAATACTCTTTTGAAAACCTGCGGAAGTACAATACGGAAAAATGTCTGCGTTTTCGTAAATCCAAGACAACCGGCAGCCTCATATTGCCCTTTGGGAATGGACTCAATACCGCCGCGGAAAATTTCGGCGAAATAGGCTGCGTAGTTGAGGACAAATGCCACCAGCACCGCATTGAACATATATGAATCGCCTTTGATATCAACATTGCCGAGCAATGTGCGCATCCATTCCGGTGTACCGGAATTCTGAAGCATCATGGGAATTGCAAAGTATGCAAGTATCACCTGAAGCATCAGCGGTGTGCCACGCATAATCAGGATATAGACGTTGGTCAGCCACGATACGATTTTGACTTTGCACATTTTCAGCAATGCAACGATCATGCCAAGCGGAATCGAAAAGAGCAGCGTCATGCCAAACACTTTCAGTGTCGGCAGCAAATATTTGAGGAGAATCAGAAATACTTTTCTGACTTCATCCATGGACATAGGTATTCCCCCTTTTTCAAGATGTATCCATTATACCACAAAAAATGCCCGAATGCAATCACATTCGAGCATTTTTCAGTTATTTGATGGTCGTCACATCTGAACCGAACCATTTGGTCGAGATTTTTGCAACCGTACCGTCAGCTTTCATTTCGCTCAGGATTTTCTGCACCTCATCGTGCAATTTCTGATCTCCTTTGCGGAATCCGATCGCATATTCTTCTTCTTCCAGTCCATCCGGCAGAATCTTCCAGTCCTTGCTGTCAGACGCGATCTTGTATTCTGCAACCACGGAATCCAGAAAGACTGCATCCACCAAACCGCTGTCCATCTGCATCAATGCTTCCACATTGGTGGCCAGCAATTGTTCGGTCATCGTGGAGGCAATGGCAGAAGCCTCCAGAATCTCCTGTGCAGTCGAACCATTCTGTACGCCGATTTTTGCGTTTGCAAGGTCATTGATGGATGCTGCGGTGCTATCGGCAGGTACACAGAAGACCATCGCATTTTTCATGTACGGTTCGGAAAGATTCATTTCTTCTTGGCGTGACGGATTGATAGACAGTCCGTTCCAAATGCAGTCGATTCTGCCGCCGTTCAGGTCTTCTTCTTTCGTATCCCAGTTGATGGGCTGCTTGACAAGTTCTACGCCCATGCGCTTGCAGACTTCTTCCGCAAGGTCGATGTCAAAGCCGACAATCTCATCGTTTTCATCGGTATAGCCCATCGGCTCAAAGCTTGCATCCAGTCCAAGCACAAACTTGCCTGCATCTTTGACTTTCTGAAGCGATTGGTCGCCATCAGCAGAAGCAACGGAATCCGCCGTTGAGGAAGATGTACTTGTTTCTGTACCGCAGCCACAGCATGAAAGCATCATGGCAGCCGCAAACAGTCCGGTAAACAGCTTACGAATCATGTTCTTTTTCATATCATTGTCCTCTTTTCAAAATGTTGATATCATCTCAGAATGATACGATACTATCGTATCAGAAAAACAACAGATTGTAAAGGCTTTCAGACACTTTTTGAGCGGAAGTGATAAATCACTGCCAAAACAGTATCTCCTTTTGTTCACATTCCAGTATATCGGACACGCTCTTTTTATTGACTCAGATATTGCAGGAAATCCCTGATATCTGCCGTGGTCAGGAAGCCATCCTCATTGAAATCTATCGGCTGCGCAGACACATCACCCTGTATTTGACTGAAAACGTCAGCATCCTCATTCAAAATCCTGCACAGAAGCACACAATCATTGATTCTGGTTTTGCCATTTCCATCCAGATCCAGACGCTTATATTCACGCATTGCGTTCAGCCGTATGGTCGCAGGCTCTAAGCTTGCCTTCTCCACATAGGAAGCATAATCAGATTTGGAACAGCATACTGCGTCCAGATTAGAAAGGCGCAGCATTTTATCCATTTGTGTGACCTTACTGATGTCAAAGATGCTGAGGTCTAACACCGTCAAAGCGTTACAGTCTGAGAACATACGATTGATTTTCGTAACCTGACCGGTTTTAAAACCACTGACATCCAGCGCCGTCAAGGAAGAACAGGTATCGAACATACTCTCCATGCTTGTAACTTTGGCAGTATTAAACCCACTGACATCCAGTTTCGTCAAGCCGGAGCACCCTGAGAACATCGCATTCATTTCCGTTACGTTCCGAGTATCAAAACCACTGACATCCAATTCATTCAATGCGGAGCACTTGGAGAACATTCCCCCCATTTTTGTGACATTTCGTGTATCGAAACCGCTGACATCCAATGTCGTCAAGCCGGAGCACCCTGAGAACATTGTGTTCATTTCCGTTACGTTTCGAGTGTCAAAACCACTGACATCCAATACAGTCAATGCGGAGCACTTGGAGAACATCCCGCCCATTTTTGTGACATTCTGCGTATCAAATCTGCTGACATCCAGCTCGTTCAAGCCATAGCACCAGTAGAACATTTCACGCATATCCGTCACTTTGCCCGTATCAAAACCGCTGACATCCAGTTCCGCCAATGCGGAACAATCACCGAACATTCTGTTCATATTCATAACACTGCTTGTATCAAATCCGCTGACATCAATCGCTGTCAAAACCGCACAATCAAAAAACATATCACTCATATCGGTGACTTTGCCGGTATCAAATCCGCTTGTGTCTACGTAAATCAATGAACGGCAGTTACGGAACATATTGCTCATATTTGAAACATGACTCGTATCAAAACTTTGTACATTCAAGATTTTCAGGTTAAATGCTGCTTCAAACATCTGGCTCATATCCGTGACATTACCGGTATCAAAAGCGCTGAGATCCAGAGTGCTCAATCCCTCACAATGCGAAAACATAGACTGCATATTCGTTACATTACTTGTATCGAAATGACTGACATTCAGTTCCGTTAATGATACGCAGTCATAGAACATTTTCTCCATATTCGTTACATGAGAAGTGTCAAAGCTGCTGAGATCCAGTTCGGTCAATGCGGGACACCAGTTGAATAGATAACTCATATTCTCGACATTATGCGTATCCCATCCTTTGAGGTTCAGTTTGGTCAATGCCGGGCAGCTGCTAAACATATAATTCATATACACAACATTGCTCGTATCCATACCGGAGCAATCTATTTCAGTGATGTTCGGCAAATTACAGAACAAATTGAAACAGTCTGACGGTGCGATCACCTTGCCGCCTTTTGCCGCGTAGATATAGAATGTTTCGCTTTTGGCATCAAATGCGCCCAGCACACTTGCATCGTCATTCAGCAGAATCGTATCTGCTTTGATAGAAGGCGCTTTCGTCACAAAGCGGACAATGGTTGCCCCCGAATCGGAAATCGCATTCTTTACGGTGATTTTATTGAATGCACCTTTGGGTTCATCCGAACGGATATTGGCGGATATGACCGTATTTTGCGCCTGAACGGTTTGTAGGGGCATCGCATTCATAAAAAGCATTGCAGCGCAAATCATGGATAGTGTATGAGTAAATCCTTTCATTTGTAGCCTCCTGTTTCAGAAACAAAATCGAAAAAGTAAATGTGTAACTATATCGAATTATATCACATACTTGAAATAATTTCAAGATGCAAGAAACAGATACGGGCAATCAGCACTGTTTTCCGACAGTTCGTTCCATGAGGGTACATTCCGAAACAAACGAGCCTGCGGAGGATAGAATCTCTCCACAGGCTCATTGAAAGCGCGCTATTCAGTTGTTTGGGGATTGCCTTACTTCAGCGTTGAACGAATGACCTCATTGCGCTTGAGCATGAAGTCAACAATGGAAACGCTGTCGCCGCCGTACGAGAACAAGCCGCCGCCGCCAAAACCTCCGAAACCGCCGAAGCCGCCAAATCCTCCGAAGCCACCAAAGCCGCCCCACATTCCGCCGTTGCCTTGGTTGGTTTGCAGTCCTTGTGCACTTTTCGTAATGTTCTGTTCGAACTGGTCAGCAGTAAACAGACCACGGGGATCTGCCTTGACATGACTGCGAATCAATGTCGCAAATCCGTTCACGACCTGTTCAGGATCACTGTAATAATCCACGATTTGCATGACATATTCATTATACAGTTTTTTGTACTCCGAAACAGCCAGCAATTTGGTAAGCATCGGTCTGCGGTTCGTATCCGCCTGATACATACCTGTATTGATATCTGAGGTTGCCGATGCACCGTAGTCCATAAAGTTGCCAAGTGACAAGTTGTAATCCCAGCCGACATAATAAAGCTTACCGCCATTGTATTCCAAGTAATAGTTATGTGCCATCTGACCATTATAGCTATCGTAATTGCACATGACTGCATTGACTGCAAATCCCTTCAGGAAGCTCGGAACATCAATAATATCTTCGATGAATTTATAATTCTGCGGTGTCACGTTATTAATTGCAGATACCGTTTCGGAAATGTGCTTCAAATCATCGTCCTTACCGAATTTCACCTCGAAATTATTGAGTGCCATATTGGAAGCAAAGGTGCAGTCGTAATTGTTGCCAACATCTGCCGCCTTATAAAGCACTGCTTCATCATCCGTTGCAAGCCGTTCGCCCAAAGTCGTGCCGGGCTGTTCCGCAAGGAAATAGAAGCTGAACAGTTTTCCGTTGAGATACATATCAGTATATCCGCAAATCGGAGCATATGCGTCGATTTCCTCCATGGCATTATAGCAGAGGATATCACGCATACAGGAAGGGTCAGAATACATATTGTTCATGCAGAACTCTGTCAGACCATGATAGTTCTGATAGTTGTCATATTTATCCATTTTAATACGGAAACTGTATTTATCCTTGCCTGCCTGATAGATGAACATATTGGAACTGTGCCCCTTGGTTCGAATGCCGACATTCGAAAATGCCTCGCCGTCAATGACGATATCGCAGGGATAGTATTCCTCGTCCTGCGAATGCTTGAGGAAATCATTCCAGCGGTCATCCGGCATTGTGATTTCAACCTTATGTACCTGATTCTGCGAGAAGAATCACTGTAAAGCAGTTCGGCATGGTCGGTATTGTTGACATCGGTGTATGCCGCAGGGGTATCAGCCGCAAAAGTCTTTTGACCGTTGTGTGCTACTGCAATACCGCCTGCCCACAATCCGTAAGATTTTCCATTTTCCATTTCAGGCGAAGAAATCACAGCATAGCGATATTTTTTCAACGTGTTTTCATCAAAAATAGGTATCTTTCCACTGTCAGTCAAAGTCAGCGGATTATTTTTCGACCATTGCTTGGTAAAGGAAATCTGCAAGGCAGGCTGTACGGTGTTTTCCAGATTCGCACACTGTTCATCTGTTGCGGTTGCCAGAATGGTACAGCCGTCCAAAGAAATGGATTCCCCTGCTGTCAGACCGCGGTCACCGCAGGCACGAACCTTACCGCCCGTCAGTTCCATCGTTGTTTCAGACTGTAACGCGTCATTTCCCGCACGGATATCCAATGTGCCGCCTGAGATTTCGATTGCGCCTTTCGTGGATTTGACACCATCACCTTCACTGTCCACATGAATGCTGCCATCCTTGATTTTCACGGAAGTTCTGCCGCGAATCGCATCACTGTTCCCCGTATCAACCGTCAACTGACCACCATTGATTTTGAGGTCGTTGTTGCAGTGGATACCATATGCCTCACCGCCATGAATGGACAAACTGCCTTCGCCCTTGATCGTCATATCATCCTTCGCTTCCAGGACGGCAAAGGCTGGTTCAACTTCAGAGGCAGGCGCATCCTTGCCGTCACTCAGCGAATTCTGCGTGTTTTCAACGAGATTGACAGACGTATTTTCCGCATTTTCAATCAAAATGCAGGGCGCAGAAGCATTGGTCATTTCCACGCCGTCCAAAAACAGTTTGACTGTTCCTGCATCCGCAACTTCATCGGACACATTGACAATGACCTGCCCATTCGAAAGTTTTCCATTCAAATAGTATGTACCGGAAGCGGAAATCGTTGCTGTCGAACCGTTGACGGAAATATGTTCTCCCTCATAGGTGATGCTGTTTCCGTTCAGATGGACATAAGCAGGTTCTGCTTCCTGTGTCAGCTGACTCTGTTTCAGCAGCGCCAGATCTCGTGCGTCAAGCTGCCCGTCTTCATTGAGGTCATACAAATCCCCATCAATTTGGCTGGGCGATGCAGTTGTCAGCCAGTTTTTCAGCGTAACAGCATCCGATTTGCTGAATGAAGCTGCGAAAACCGAAACGCCGCCCGTGCTGCATACTGCACTCAGCATGGAGGCTGCTGATAGGATCCCGACCGTGCGTCGGAATGTCAATGGGTATCCTTGCTTTTCCATAAAAATCCACCATTCTTTCTTTTTTTGTTTCACTTGTTCCTATTCTCAATTCCTGTTCGTATGGTTTTGGGCGACCACCTCTTTCTACAAACCATAAAAAATGCCGCACGTCCGAAAACGTGCGGCTTGCTTCTGTACTCTGAAAAACAGACAGAGTATCCCCTTTCTATATGGGACAGAATGGCTGCACGACTCGGATTCTGCTTAGTTCCCCAAAAATCAAAGGTAGAAAAACTCTGTTACTGCCTATATTGGCATTATATATAACATGATTATAGCATTTCATTCACAATCTGTCAAGCATTTTTTTGATACGCTATCAGCAAATGGATATCAATTCATCCGAATATAATTCCGGATGACATACAGAAAGATGCGTTTTTTCTTCATATTTCTTTTTGTATCGCCAGACATTCCCTTCGGTACACAATACAAAATTATGTTATTTTTGTAAAGATTGCCGCAAATCTATTGAAATTCTCACTCTCATGTGCTATAATATAGTATAAAACAACGGTTCGGTTTTGTTGGTTTTTATGCTTTGATATTAGAAGGAAGTGAATATTTTGACTACAATCGAAAATGAAATCAAACAAGCGATGGAAAATGGTGAGCTTCAGGCTTTCTATCAGCCACAGTACGACTCCATCACCAGCCGCCTGAAAAGTGCAGAGGCGCTCGTCAGATGGGTCAAAAAGGACGGCACGATCGTACCTCCTGCCGCTTTCATCCCTGCACTGGAAGAATCAAACGATATCGCTTTTGTAGACTGGTTTATGTTTGAAGAAGTCTGCAAATTCCTTGCAAAACAATTGTCAGGCAAAGGAAAAACAGTACCCATCTCCGTAAACTTCTCGCGTGTTCATGTCAAGGATACAGAATTTTGCGAAAAACTTTGCCGTATCGCTGACCAATATCAGATTCCGCATCATTTGCTCGAAATCGAAATTACGGAATCTGCCATGATCACTGACAGTGATATGCTTCTGAGCTGGATCAACAGTATCAGAAAGGCACAATTTACCGTGGCAATCGACGACTTCGGGAGTGGTTTTTCCTCGCTCAGTTTCGCAAAGGATATGCCCGCCGATGTTCTCAAAATCGACAAATCACTCCTCAGCGGAAACTGCGAAAATGAAAAAGAACGCATCGTTCTCGAAAGCATTTTCTACTTTGCGAACAGGCTCAATCTGACGACAGTTGCGGAGGGCGTGGAAACCAGAGAACAACTCGAATTTTTGCGCACCTGCGACTGCAAAAAGATTCAAGGATATATCTTTGCAAAACCGATGTCCGCTGAGAAATATCTTGAACTATGCCTGACAAACACGAAAATCGAGAAAACGGCTGATATTTTACAGATCCAGACACCCGCAAGTGCCGCAAATCTCCTGATGAGCGTCGTTTTCAAGCGTTACCCGCTCGTGATTTTTTCCAATCTCACGAGAAACAGCTTCTATATGATGGCTTACGACAATTTCACATCAACAAGCTGTCCCTCTACAGGTGTTTTCAGCGAGCTGATTACGCACGGTGCCGCCTCAATGCATCCCGATGACCAACAGCTTTTCGCAGATACATTCAAACTAGAGAATATGCTGAAAGCATACCACGAGGGAAAATCTGAGGTTCGTGTCATTACAAGACAGCTTGGCGATGACGGCAATTACAGACGTGTCGAAACCGTTGACTATTTCGTAAAAAGTCCGTCATCAGAGGATATTCTCGTCATTACGCTTTGTGAAAATCTCGACTGATATTCGTGAAAATCAAATCACGATAATACCCCACAATCGAAAATATGAAAAGGACGGCAGATGTGCTTTCTGCCGTCCTTTTGTTGTTTGCTCCATATTTATGATGCTTTCATTATCAGTTTCCCTTCAAATTCAGAAATCAGTATTCTCTGTATGCAAATGTGGAATATTTTAGGCAACACCGCACAGAGCTGGTGGTGCAGGATACGTATGGTCAAACGAGTTTGACCAGTCAGATTTTTCGTCAGATTGTACAGAAATGATGCCGCTGGGCTGACGCCCAGCAAAG
>JAZUJW010000052.1:0-1955 GCA_045642925.1 Oscillospiraceae bacterium | reverse complement strand
GTATCTGCTGAGAGCTTCTGTAATGCCTTGCATATCTAAAATTGATTCATTGGCAAGTGCATCTGTGATCGTTCGGTTAAAATCAGTAAAGCGAAGCCCGCGCTTTTCCCGGATATCATAGGCGCTGATGTGATTTCCGAGCAGCACAACTCCGTTAAAGTCGGAGGCGGAATCATCACCGTAACCCCATACGATATATTCGTCACTTCGACCGCCGAAATTTCCCTGACACATCAAGGCTTCATCCAAAGCAAAAACAAAGGAATCGCCGAGACATTCCCGGACTGCCTTTAACCAGGAGATTGCACCGATATAGTCACGCCTCTTCGGCAGTTCCTTTTTGCGCGCGTCATGCTTCGGCAGTATTCTTGTCTTGCGATTGTAAAGATCGGACTGTATGCGGCTTTCCAGCAGCGCGACAACATATTCCGGGGGCTTACGCACACCGGCTTCCCAGTTTTGAATTGTACGAAAAGGAATGTTATATCTTTCGGCAAACTCACTTTGCGTATCGCCAAGTGCCGCTCTCATTTCATAAATCGTCATATCATTCACCTCGCGCATAGCATACACCCAATGGGTGTATATTGTCAAGTCCGCTTGTTTTTATTGTTCCGCAATTCTGCCGTAAAAATGTTATCAACTGTTTTCTCTGCTTTTTCATTTTCGGTAGCCGCTGACGAAATCAGTGATCCACCGCAGGATCAAGTTCCCATTTTGGGAACTTGAAAAACAGATTGCTTTTGTTACAGATAACGGCAACAGTTCAAAATGAACCGCTGATTTTCGTATGACACATTTACCTGATGTGGGGTGGTTCATTTTGATCCACCTCATATTAAGCGTAACGCATTATCTATGATTTGGTCTGGGTCAAAATGGCCCAGACCACTAATCGCCCAAACAGCTTATAGAGAGACGCCGCGGTGAATATGTGGAACAGGGCGCCAATGCTATGGACAATTGTGATGGTGATTTGAGTGCGCAGATAACAGTTGAGGGAACCGTTGACAATCTGACGATAGAGATTATACGATTTCCTACTCGCTGGCAGACGCAGCCTGCAATGTGGCTACTGCAAGCCGTATAGTACATGTTGTTGAGCCGGAAAGACCGTTCGGAGACGAGATGGAGGCTAAGGGCAAGGTAATCTATCTCACATTTGACGATGGTCCAAGCATTTATACGAAGTCTCTTCTGGATACTTTGGACAAAATACGGTGTCAAGGCGACATTCTTCGTATGCAACACCGGTTCCGCATCGCTGATTAAGGAAATCTATGAGCGTGGTCATACGATTGGCATTCATTGTACAACACATGATTATTCAAAGATTTACAAGTCTGCGGATGCCTATATTGAAGACTTTCAGAAGATGCAGGATATCGTATATGAAATGACCGGAACAAAACCGATACTGTTCCGTTTTCCGGGAGGCAGTTCCAACACGGTCAGCAGAAGGTACTGCAAGAATGTCATTAATGCTGTTTCGAACAGAAATGTATCCGTTGTTTTGCAACACGATATCATGGGATTCAGTGTGGCAGCAGTAGAGAGTATCATCAAATGGGGACTTGCAAACGGCTATACCTTTATGCCGCTTGACGAGACCAGCTACAGCGCACATCAGAAGATTGCCAACTGAAGCGCCTGTGTAGTAACGATAAATGTGTGAAGTGAAGTTACAAGTTCCGAAGTGAAGAGTGTTTAGGTTACATCCTCCGTAGTGAAGAGTGTTGTTTTGGGATTGTCGTGAAAGGAGTATTCATATGGCCGTATCGAAAAAAGAGCGTGCCCGCCTAATTTGTGAGCGCCTGAATGAATATTACTCCACAGACCTGACATGTTATCTGCATCATGAGAATGCGTGGCAGCTTCTGATTGCAACCATTTTGAGTGCACAGTGTACCGATGCAAGAGTGAATTTGGTAACGCCGGAATTGTTTCGCCGTTAT
>JAZUJW010000051.1:0-4083 GCA_045642925.1 Oscillospiraceae bacterium | reverse complement strand
GCAAATTTGAATGCATTACGGCAAAGAATTACAAAATTGTAATTGTCGTTAGAATATGACGCGCCGCAGGATGTATTCGCCGTCGGAGGTTGAGGCAATTTCATAAGTACTCATCTCATCCATCGAAAGATGCTTTTTCAGGCGGGAGATGTTGACGCGAATGGTATTTTTGCTGTCCTCTACATCGCAGCCGTATATGGTCTGATAGATTTCGTGGAAACTGATGCGCAGACCGATGCGGGATGCAAGCAGATACAGAATTTGCAATTCCCTCTGTGGCAGAGTGCATTCATTGTCATCAAGAATGACTGTGCCTGAAAACAAATCAACAGTCAGGCATGGCAGTTCAATGCGGGGATGTTGTGTATCCTGTTTGGTATTTCTGCGAAGTTGTGCTTCTATGCGCACCTTTAAGACATTTAAATCGTATGGCTTCGTGATGTAGTCATCTCCGCCGCTGCGAAATCCCATGATGACATCATCGTTTTCGTCGCGTGCAGTCAGAAAGATAACAGGGGCCAGTGTTTTCTTCCGTAAAATTTGGCAAAAATCTATGCCGCTGCCGTCGGGGAGCATCACGTCGAGCAGAACCAGATCGGGAATGCATTCCTCCAAAAGAAACGTCGCTTGTTGTATGGAAGCGGCGCAGTGGACAGAATAGCCTTCTTTTTCCAGAAAACTCTGATTGATGCGCATGATATCGGAATCATCTTCAACTAATAAAATATGAGCCATAACAGCCTCCTGAATTACAGATTCGTAATCGGGATTGACGAACCGTAAAAATATGGTATAATAAAGACACATGATTTGATAGAGGAGTGGTTCTTTTGAAAAAAGAAGCATCCAAAAGCCGCACATTGCGGCGTAATTTATTGATTGTACTGATTTCGTGCCTGCTTGCGGTGATTCTCATTTGCACTGCTATTTTTAATATGATTTATCAGCAGGCATATCGAAATGTCGATTCGCATTCGGATGCACTGACTGATGATGTTGTATCGGTTGTATCAACGGCATATTATCAGCAGCTTTCTTCTTCCCTGCGAACTCAACTGCATGATTTTTGTTCGCAGATGAGTTTGGAATTGCAGGCATACGGTTACCAGTTTGAAAGCAATGAAGAACTGCAAAATTACGTTTTCGGGCGCGCATCGAATTATTTTAATGCGTCAGGAAGTGCGTTTTATTTTTGTGATGCGGTTTTTCTTTATAACGGCAGCAGATTTTACTGCTGGGATATATCTGCTGGGAAATTGGATGATACGAAACTCATCGATGCGTTCGATGTATTAGAACAAGACGTACAAGCAAATCCTGAAAATGATATGGATGATTCGTATGATACCTTTCATGATTTCTTTTGTGAACATGCACTTGATTTCGGTGCGTCTTATTCGAAAGAGGGGACAGGGTATATCATTGCATGGGACAATCTCTGCCGATATATGAATGCCGATTGTTGCATTGGATTGTTGATGTATGACGCTGACAGCTGGACACAGCCGATTTTAGAAACGGCACAAGAACAGAATGAACAGCTTTTGGAGCAACTTGACGGTATCTTCAAAAAGTATATCAACGTCCTGCTTGGATTGATTGGCGGTGTATTGCTGTTGTTTTTGATGATATCCGCAGTTCTTTCCAAGAAGTTGGCAGCGCCTGTGGTCTCGGAGCATGATATGCTGGTGCAGGTGAATGAAATGAAAACGACATTTCTCTCAGATGTATCTCACGAGCTGAAAACGCCATTGGCTGCGATGTCGGGGTATGCACAGGATGCCGAATTTGACCTGAAGCACGGAGCAGAACCGACAATTGTTCAAGAAAAGCTCCAGCGGATTTCCTCTGAGGCAAATCGCATGGCGTTGATGGTCACGCAGATACTGGATGCGACTCGAATCGAAGAAGGCAGAATGGTACTGGAGCGAAAGTCCTGCGACCTCGACAGTTTGGTGCGCACGACGGTGGAAACCTATTTTGCGGTACTGAATCAGAACAATAACCGTCTTGCTTTGCGTATTCCGTTGGAATTGCCGCAGGTTTATGCAGACAGTGCGCGATTGCAACGTGTATTCGTGAACCTGATTTCAAATGCCCTCAAACATACGCATAACGGTACGATTTTGATTAAAGCAGAGCCGAAGGGCGCATTTGTGCAAGTGACAGTCAAAGATACAGGCTGTGGGATTGCGCAGGAGGAGTTACCGCATATTTGGGAACGTTATTATAAAGGAAAGTATTCCGAAACAGGTACAGGGCTTGGTTTGTTTACCTGTAAGTTTATCGTGGAGTCGCACGGCGGAAGTATTGATGTAGAGAGCGAAGTCGGAAAGGGAACTGCGTTCAGTTTTACGATTCCGATTGCACAGGCGGATGGGGAATGAACACAATTTTGATTTGCGAATTACAGTTTTGTAATTTTAGTACATTGTAAAAGAAAACGTGCTATCATATGATTGTGAATCATATGAAGATACATTGTAAAGGAGAAAAAACATGAAAAAACAAGTAATGATTATTGCCGCATTGATGGCTATTTGTATGACAGGCTGCGATACGGCAGTGATGTCTGGCAGCGATTCCTCAACGGCAGACACAGTGACAACGATTGCTGCTTTGTCAACAACAGACCGGATGGAATCTTCGCAGACAGAAGTCGTCACAACGAAAGCCGCTGTTTCAACATCAGAAAGCAACTATTCTGTTGATGATTTAGTTGGAGAATGGATTGTGCCCGATACATTCGGGATGAACAACAACTCTATGACGGTGCAATCAGATGGCACGTTCTATCTGCGTTATGCAGCGGGCGGCACTCGTATTGGCAAAGTGCGTATGGAACAAGTGGAAGGGAAAAGCTATTATGTATTCTGCGAAGATGATGGGATGCCGTATTTGCAGTATGCCTGTGGCGAACAGCCTGTCAATCAGCTCAACAGTGAGCAGGAGGGCGGTATGAATTTTGTCCGCATTTCGCTGGAGGATGTAGCAATCTCCAAGATGGATAACATGACATTTTTGATTGATTGTTTTGTAGGCGGTTTCATGGCGCAGGTTGACGAGAAGGAAACTGTGATTGTTGGCGAAGCTACATATGCATTATTGGATGATGCTCGTCTGCGTGCGTTAGACAGCAACGGCAAAATTGCTTTTGAAAAGCTGATAGAGCAAACAACATCGGGTGCATTGAAAGATGAATGGCTGAATGTCCTTGAGCAAGCAGTGGTGGAACAGGATGGAAAGGCTTATGTACGGACGACCTCTGTGTATGATTACCACATCTTTGAAACACGCGACGGAGTTACAATCACCGACCGGACCGAAACCTCTTTTACTGCAACAACGAAGGCGTCCAACCAGATGGAAGGCTGCGGAAGCGCGCATTTTGTTTTTGATGGTGTGGAATGGACGGCAGATAGTTTTTCGTTTGAGTAAGCGCATAGATGGCTTGTGCTTCTCACTGATACATTTTACCATATTTCAGAACGGAATACAATCCTTTTGAAATAGAAAAAATCATATTTCACAGATTATATTATCAAACAAACAGGTTTGTCGATCATTTCGGCGAACCTGTTTTTTATGAGTAGCGTAGCTTTTCTGAAGCAGTTGAGCTGGCAAGTTCTGTTATCAAAGGCAGACCAAACCGATCATTCAGATTCCGATATGGACGATATTTTCGCATCCGCCTGGGATATGCTGGATAATATCTCAGGAAAATCGGTTGTGATGAATATGAGCACCGAACTGGCTGAATACGTCACCAAGCTATACTATGCGCTGAAAGCCGGCGAATGAAGGGCGAAATAAAGGATACGACGCAAGCTTTTATATGAAAAAAGGCTTGATATTTTCCACCTGATACGGTATACTTAGAATAATACTAGAGAGAGGAGCGTGGGGAATATGACAACAAAGGCGGTCCCTGTTGGATATGAAGATTTTCAGGAAATAATCGAACGCAATTGCTACTTTGTAGATAAATCAAATCTTATCAAAGAACTGATTGACAGTCAGTCAAAGGTAGTTCTTTTTACACGTCCGCGCCGATTCGGTAAAACGCTGAACCAGTCTATGCTC
>JAZUJW010000050.1:0-48577 GCA_045642925.1 Oscillospiraceae bacterium | reverse complement strand
GCTTGGTGGCACATCTGCTTGCAAATTTTCCGCCATCCTGCACAGAAATTCCTTGCTGGGCGTCAGCCCAGCGGCGTCATTTCTGTACAATCTGACGAAAAATTTGACTGCGTATCTGTACCACCAGCTTTGTGCGGTGTTGCCTAAAGATGGACTTAGCGGGCGTCGGAAAGGGGAATGCCGTTTTCACCCAGTGGAATCTCATGGTCAAGTCCGACAAATTTGCCGTTATCCTGCCAGAGCACTTCTTTGACGAATGTGTATTTTGCTTCGTCCCAGGTGGTGAAGTCATCCAGTACGAGTCCGCCTGTATCGCCGGAATTGGAATTGAAGCACCAGAATGTATGATTGATGCGGTTTTCCTTGATGTACTTGCGCAGATAGGTCATCCATGTGAGATTCGGTTCCGTCATGAAGCCGCCCCATTCGCCAATCAGCAGCGGCGCAATGTTTTTGTCCTGAATGTAGAACCAGTTGTCATACCAGCAATCTTTCTGGAGGGAATTGTAATCGTAGCTTCCTTGGAACCACGGCTGCTGATATACGGAAGGGCCGTAGTCATGCGGTGAATAGACAAGCTGTTCCTGATGTTTTCCAAGGTCAAGGGGCGCATCGGCGACTCCGCGGAGATTGCCGCCCCACCAGTTGAAGAAGTAGTCATTCTCGTCCTGCGATGCGAAATTCCCGTTCTTTTTCGTGTCTTTCGGGTAGATCTCAATGCCTTCCACCATTACCAGCAGATTGGGATTCTCCTGCAAAACCTTCTCTGCGGCTTGTTCTGCGATGTACTTCCAGTTGTCGCTGTCTTTGGAATTGTCCCATTTTGCACGGGGTTTTTCATTCTGTTTGCCGTGCGGTTCATTTTCAAGGTCGATGGCAATGATGGTATCATCATTCTGATAGCGTTTGGCGATCCATGCCAGCGCACGGTAATAATCAGCTTCCGTGATGTTTCCATCCGTCCAGAGTGGTTTCATGTGTCCCATGGAATCTGTGACGGCACAGTGAAAGTCGATCATGATCTTGATGCCGTTGGCACGGCACTGTCCGATCACATGGTCAAAAATCTCAAGGCTGCTGAGTCCGTTCAGGTAGGAATTGGTTGCATTATTGTAATTGGCAGACGGATAAACGCCGTCCTCCCAATTATTGATGAGTTCTGTAGAAACAGGAACACGCAGCAAATTGAAGCCATGGTCAGCAATGGCAGCAAGGGAAGAATCCAGATCGCACGCCCAAAGACCGTCGAAGCAGTTTGTGCCTGTATTATAGCCAAACCAGTTACAGCCCGTCAGCCAGACCTCTTTGCCGTTTTTGTCTACGATTTTCGAGCCTTTGGTGGTCAGCCAGTCATCCGTTGTGGGTTCAGGAACCTCTTTTGCCGCGTGGCTGACTGCGTTGTTTCCGCCTTGGTTGCCCTGATTTCCTTGCTGTTGCTGCTGATTCTGGTTCTGATTTTGATTGCCGTTCTGATTGGACACATCTACGGAAATATCACCTTCTGCGGCAGTGACCTTCACATTGGAAGCATCAATTGCCGAACCGATGATCTGCATTCCGAACTCTGCTGTTTTTTTCGGTTCAATGACGGCATTGTAGGTTTCAGGACGTGCTGTGATAACACCATCTTGTTCGGAATATTTGGTACTCCACGCGCTTCCGATTTTGCCGCCATCCGTAGCAATGGTGACTTCCCAATCCTTGACGGGGTGGTCTGTGTTGTTCTGAATGACAATGGAATAGTCGTAGGTCTTTGCGCCGCCGGAATCCCAACTGCTGTTGAGTTTCAGCGTAACGGATACATCTGCACCGGAAACCACGATCGGTTCCTGTGAGGATTCCGTCTGAGAAACCTGCGATTCAGATGATTCCGTCTGCGAACTGCTTTCCGATGATTCAGCAGAGGACGAAGCAGAACTTTCGTTGGAGGATTCCGTTTTTTCATTGCAGGCAGTAGATGAAATACAAAGCACCATGCACGTCAGCACTGCCATCATTTTTTTAAGTTTCATAACAATTCCTTCCTGTTGAAATGCGCATTTGCTTTGCTGCGCGAATGTATTTATTGTATCACAAATAGGAGATCATTGCAACCCCATAATACCAAAAAGAGTGCATCGGGATGATGCACTCTGTGGAATCTGTGACTTTATCAGCGCGAAAATAAGTTTTGGCGATTCCGATGGTTGGCTTTTGCAGGGAAAAGGATGCGTGTGTAGCGATGCCCATATGCCGCGGATGCAGATAGCCGTTTCCGTCAAAGACATACAGGTCAGGCTGATGTTCTAATTTTTTGACTGTTTCAAGCACAAGGGCAGTTCGCGGAATGCAAGAAATCCGGGCATATACGGAACTGTTACTTCGACCCAATATTGCTGTGTTTCCAGCAAAGTGTGGGTTTTGCGGTCGATGATGACGATGCAGCAGACGGCGAGTTCTTTCTCTTGTTCTTTCCGGTAGGCGAGGTCTACGCCGGCAATCGTGCGGATGTCATCCAAAGCAAAAGTATCTCTGCATTCAATTTGATCTTTCAGTTTATTTTGTACGCCTTCAAACTGTTGCTGCATCATTTCGAGAGTGCCCATCGTGTTCCTCTTTGTACGTTATTACTATAACAGGAATTATATCACAGGAAGGCAAAAAAGTCAACAAAGAAAAGCTTCAAAGCAACACAAAGAAACATGAATAATGAAAACATCGTATTTTCGAAAAATTGTGGCATTCACACTTCATCAAAAAATCTGATATTTAATCACTTAATATATAACAGTATGAAGAAAATTGGCTGCGGGTGGAGTTCTTTCAATACGTATTTTCGTGGATTTTAGAAACTTTAAAATTTTTTGTAAAGTTTTTATGATGTTCATTGACAAATATAAAAAAATGGTGTATGATATAGACATATAAAGTGACTAAACATACTTGCCATCATAATCTGTCTATTATTCTTAATACATATGAAGGAGGTGCGTTTTGTGAATACATTATTTCTGCCATCCTATATCATGATCGTTGTTTGTACATCTCTTATTGACATCGCAGTAGCATTTAAAGCACCGAAATATAAACGAAGCGGCAGTCAGCTTTTAGGCTATGCGAACTTGTTCGCGGGTGTGACAAGCATTATGTATTCCATCGCAGTATTTGCAAAAAATAAAATGGTGTTCAATCTCTTTTCAAGCCTGTATCTGATCGGCTTGGACTGGATGCTGCTTTCGATTCTGGGCTTTGCTTTACGCATCAATCAAACCATGTCAGCATCAGCCATGCGCAAGCTGCAACTGGCAGTCGGTTTCTTTGTCGTTCTTGACACCATTTCCTTGCTGTTGAACCCATTTCTGAACTGCACGATTATTTCTGTGCCGAGTGGAAATGAATTTCCCCACTTTACACAGGAAATCAAGCCGTTATTCCGTTTCCATCTGGGACTCATTTACTTTCTGGTTGCGATAATCATTTATTGTGTGTTCCGAAAAGGCGCGAAGATCCCGCATGAGTACCGCAGTCCTTTTAAATATGTTGTGCTGCTTGTTATGCTGGAAACCATCATGAATGCGGTTTTTCTCCTGACGAAGAACGAATCCGTGTTTGCACGCATCAATATTTCTCCGATCACTTACGGCTGGGCAACGGCGATGATTTATTGGATCATGTACAAGTATTCCCAGAACGGCATGATGCGTATTTTCAAACAGGAACTTTTTGACCACGTCAATTGTGCCCTGCTTCTGTTTGATTACGAACAGCATTTGATCCTTCGCAACAAAGCTGCAAAACAGCTTTTTTCGAAACTGGATACGGATTCCAACATGACACTCCAGCAGTTCGCGTGGGAAAATCATCTGGACATCTACGCCGAGAAGGAAAACGTGCAGTCCTTTATGTGTTATCTGAACCATAATGAAAAAGATGCTCCGTATCGCGGCGATTTCAAGCTGATTCGAAACAAGTCCAATGCCATTCTCGGATATTTGCTGATGTTCACTGATGCAGTGAACGAATCTGATATTCTGACAGGCTTCCAGAGCTGGAACTTTTTTGAGTCGTACATTGAGAGCAATCCGTCCTGTAAAAGTGACACGCATCTGGTTATCATCGACATTAATGCGCTGTCTGTTATCAATAACACCTTCGGCAGAAACGAAGGCGACAAGAAAATCAAGAAGCTTGCTGATTTGATGAAGCATCATTTCCCGAGCGGCACATACTTCATCCGCGGCAATGAAGCAAACCTGATCGCTCTGACAGAAAATATGGAGCTTCAGGAGTTTAAGGAATGCATCTCGAAAATCAAGGATGCGTTCCCGGGTTCGATGCAGTACGCCATCAATTCCGTCAAAGCAGGGGAATCCAGCATTTCAGCCGCCATTCAGGATGCTGAAAATGCACTGAAAACGAAGAAATTGCAGGATAACAATTCCAGCCATTCCGAATTTCTGTCCACGCTGGTCAAGGCACTCGAAGAATGTGATACAGATACCCGTGAGCACGTTCATCGTACCAGAGAACTGGGCATCGCACTTGGCAGCCGCATTGGCTTGTCCGATATCCAGCAGAGCAACCTTTCTTTGCTGTGCTTGCTGCATGATATCGGAAAAATTGCAATTCCGCTGGAGATCCTGAACAAACCCGGCAAACTGACCGATGAAGAATGGGTTATCATGCGCTCTCATGTCGAGAAAGGATTCCAGATCGCTTCCAGTTCCAAGGAACTGAGCATCATTGCCGATATGATTTTGCACCATCATGAACGCTGGGACGGCAAAGGTTATCCGAGCAAGCTTTCCAAAGAAGAAATCCCGCTGCTTTCTCGTATGATCTCTGTCATTGATGCGTATGACGCGATGGTGAACGACCGCATCTATCGTCCTGCACTTTCCAAGGAGGATGCGATCAACGAACTCAAACGCTGTGCAGGTTCGCAGTTTGACCCGTATATCTGTGAAGAATTCATCAAGATGGTTCTTCAGAATGAGGAAGTGGATAATTCCAAAGCTGCGGCTGCACTTCGGAATTCTGCACAAGATATCCAGAACGATGCGGATGAAATCGAAAAAGTCAGTCTGGTGCAGTTCTGCCGTTATCATCTGGATGCCGATTATTATATTATTGATCCGGATGAGCATTTCGAAACCTTTACAGGTTATACGGAACACGACCTTGCAGAAAAGAAACTGGCACAGTTCGACCTCATTCCCGCAAATGACCGTACAGAATATGCGAATCTGCTGACGGATGAACTCGAACCGACTCCGGGTGTATTCCCCAAAACGCTGTATTTTGAACATCGTATCCAGAAAAAGAACGGTGATACGATGCTGGTACTTTGCATGGGAAATATTCACCGCGATGCACAGAATGTTCTGACGGGCATCGAAGTCACGATTGCCAATATCATGCATACGCAGGCAGTCAAGCAGATGCTGAATGATGAGAAGCGTAAGGGACAGAAGCGCCTGATGCAGTGGGAGAGCCAATACCGCAATGACCCGCTGACCGGTCTGATGAACCGTGCGACCTTTAAGAATGAAGTCCAGACACAAATGAATACGCAATCGTATCGCATCATGCTTGTGACCGTTGATGTTGACCGCTTCCATCAAAAGAGCGAAGCCTTTGCAGCAACATCTGCTGATGACTGGCTGGTGCTGACGGGACAGACACTTTCTTCGCTGGTGCGTGAGAACGATTTGGTCTGTCGTATGGGCGGTGATGAATTTACTGCTGCGCTGTTCTTTGACCGCAGTGCTGTTGATGGTGAAATGTTTGCGCGTGCGGATACCATCTATGATTTGTTTGCCGCGAAAATGAGTGCTACGATTGAAATGTCCGGCATTGCAATGGGTGCAGCCATTTCGACGGAGCGTTTGAATTCGTTTGACCTGCTGATGCAGCAGACGGATCGGATGCTTTGTAAAGCGAAGCAAAATGGAGGCAATCAGATTTTCTACGAATATAATGATGAAAATGAACACCTGGGACTCTCCTGAGAGGGGGGAATGCAATGCTGTATCGTAAAGATAAGGAGTTTTATCAGGCGAAGTATTTGTATTTCAGAGGAATGTGCAAGACCTGTACGATTGTTGCAGCGATCTCTTCTGTGGTGTATTTACTGACGGACGTGCTGGCGATGGGATACTTTCCGAAAGAATGTATCCTGCCGCGCTGCCTGCCGTTGCTCCCTATGGTGGTTTATTTGTTCATCAACAAGAAAACAAATAAGTATTCCATCATCGTGCCACTTTCCTATCTGATGCTGCATATTGTAATGTTCTGCACCTGCTGGGCACTTAGTTACCGCACGGAACGTATTCATGCGAATGAAGGCTTTTTGCTGATGCATATTATCTTTTTAGCCCTCGGACTGAGTGCACCGTTCAAATATTCCGTGATACTGCATCCGCTGTATCTGCTGGATATTGTCATAACAGATCAGTTTAACCACTATGAATCCTTCACATTGATGCTGGTCATGAATGCGCCATGCATTGCTGCAATCTGCATCATAAACTACTTCATGGAAAATGTCTATCTCGACCACTATCAGACGAAAAACAAACTGGATGATATGATGCAGCACGATAATCTCACAAGGGTCTATAACCGCAATATCCTTTCACAGATTTACGATGAGGAAAAGGATACACTGACGATTTATCATAGTGAGATCGCAATTTTGATGATTGATGTCGATTTCTTTAAGAAAATCAACGATACCTACGGTCACGAAATGGGCGATGCAGTCTTAAAGCGGCTGGCAGAGATCCTGCGGGAAAATACCCGACCGACAGATTATATTATCCGCTGGGGCGGAGAAGAATTCATCATTTTGCTTTGCGGCTATTCTGCGGAGGACGCCAGAAACAAAGCGGAACAGATCCGTAAAACCGTGGAAGCAGACCACGGCACGCAATGCAATATCACTGTTTCAATCGGTGGTATGATGTATGGCACAGATCCTTTTCAGGAAACTGTTGCGAAAGTGGATGCCGCGATGTATGATGCAAAGAAGAACGGCAGAAACCGCGTCATCTTTGAAGGTTGATTTTTCCAAAACACTTCATCCGTTTTGCCATAGTATTTCCGATGCTTCATTGGAAATGCTATGGCGTTTTTCTATTGACAAAACAATGTATGCCCTGTATAATGAGAATGAAAAGCTTGTATTTTCAGGAGGAAGAATATATGAACATCGTCTTGTATGGTTCACAGTACGGAAACGCAGAGAGATATGCCAAAGCACTTGCAGAAAAAATCGGATATGAAGTAAAATCATGCGAAGATGCATTCGATATCAATGCCTATGATAATATCATTTATCTTGGCGGATTGTATGCGGAAAGCGTTCGCGGCATGAAGAAAGCATTCCGCAAAGCACAGAAAATCGGAACGAAACATATTGCCATTGTTGCGGTCGGACTTTCTGACCCGCAGGATGAAACGTATGTGCAGGGCGTAAAAGAGGGTATGAAAAGACAATTGCCCGAAGCAGTCGCGGGACAGGCACATCTTTTCTATTTGCGCGGCGGCATTGACTATGCGCGTCTGACCTTCATGCACAAGAAACTGCTGGGGCTGTTATACAAGAAAATGCTGACGATTCCCGAAGAACAGCAAAATGCTTCCATGAAGGCAATCATTGAAACATATGACAAGACAGTTGATTTCGTTGATTTTAGGTCATTAGAGTCCATCATTCAGCTCGTTTCCTCATGGAATGCCTGATGCCTTTTCATGAAGGAGCCATTAGACAGAAAATCTAAAATATTCATAAATTTTTGCTTGCTTTTTCATGCGCAATATGTTACAATATAGTGATACATTTTGTATCTTATTCGTTTAGGAGGAAGATAATATGAATTACGGATACTTTGACTTAAAAAACAAAGAATATGTCATTACCCGTCCCGACACGCCGGCAGCATGGTCGAATTATTTGGGAGACCCTGAATATGGTGCGATCATTACCAATAATGCAGCGGGCTACAGCTTTGTCAAGAGTGGTGCAAACGGCAGAATCGGCAGATTCCGCTTCAATTCCATGATGGCGCTGCCCGGAAGATACATTTACCTGCATGATACTGAAACCAAGGACTTCTGGTCGGCATCATGGCAGCCGGTCGGAAAACCGCTGGAACAGTATAAGTCCGTTTGCCGTCACGGTACGGCATATACTGTCATTACATCCGAGTATTCGGGTATTGAATCGGAAACGACCTATTATGTGCCTGATACCTATGAGGTGTGGCAGTGCAAAATCACCAACAAGTCTGACCGTCCGCGCAAGTTGTCTGTGCTGGGCTTCATCGAATTCACGAATGACAGCAATTACAGCCAAGACCAGGTGAATTTGCAGTATACACTGTTCATTTCCCGCACCAGTTTTGAGGGCGGCAACCGTATCATTCAGCACATTAACGAAAACGATGAAAAGGACGAAACAGGTTCGAACCACAAGGAACGTTTCTTCGGTATGGTCGGTGCGCCTGTTGCTTCCGCAAACGGCAGTCTGGAAAGCTTCATCGGTGCATACCGCACTTACTCGAACCCGATCGCAGTCGAAAAGGGCGTTTGTGACGGCATGATGAACTACAATTCCAATGCTTGTGGTGCGCTCCAGTCTGAGATCACATTGCAGCCGGGCGAAACCCGTACCCTGACTTATGTATTCGGTCAGCGCAACAGCGCAGAAGCCGCTGAGATCCTCGCAAAATATGAAACTGCTGGTACGGCTGATAAGGAAATCGCAGATCTGCGTGATTATTGGCATGAACAGCTTTCGCATTTCGAAGTCGAAACACCTTCTGATGAATTCAATAACATGGTCGGTGTCTGGAATGCATATCAGTGCTTCATCACCTCTATCTGGAGCCGTGCGGCATCTCTGATCTATTGCGGTGAGCGCAATGGCTATGGTTATCGCGATACCGTTCAGGACATTCAGGGTATTATTCACCTGAATCCTGAAATGGCACTCGAAAAGATCCGTTTCATGCTTTCTGCACAGGTTGACAACGGCGGTGGTCTGCCGCTGGTCAAATTCACGCACAATGCAGGTCATGAAAATACCCCTGATGATCCCGATTATGTTAAAGAAACAGGACATCCTTCCTATCGTGCTGACGATGCGCTCTGGCTGTTCCCGACCATTGTCAAGTACATCGGCGAAAGCGGCAATCAGGCATTTCTGGATGAAGTCATCGTCTACGCAAACGGCGGTGAGGACAGCGTTTACGAACACCTGAAGCGTGCAATTCGTTTCTCGATGGAACGTCTTGGCGCACACAATATGCCCGCAGGTCTGCACGCAGACTGGAATGACTGCCTGCGTCTTGGTGCAAAGGGTGAGTCTACCTTTGTTGCATTCCAGCTTTATTACGCGATTCGCGTCATGAAGGATATGGCTGTCTACAAGAAAGATGATGCATACTTTGCATATCTGGAAAAGATTCAGGCAGACCTTGCAGAGATTCTTGAAAAGTGCTGGGATGAAGACCGCTTCATCCGTGGTATCCGTGAAGACGGTACGATCGTCGGCGCGAAGAAAGATCCTGAAGCGAATATGTGGCTGAACCCGCAGAGCTGGTCTGTGATTTCGCAGTTTGCTTCAAAAGAACAGGCAGATGCCGCGATGGAAAGCGTTCACAGCATTCTCAATACGCCGTATGGTGCAAAGCTTCTGGAACCGCCTTATGTTGACCATTATTTCGATGGCGCGTTGATGCACATTTTCAATCCTGATACGAAAGAAAACGGCGGTATCTTCTCGCAGTCGCAGGGCTGGCTGATTCTGGCAGAAGCACTGCTGGGACACGGCGACAGAGCATTTGAATACTTTATGGAAAGTTCTCCTGCTGCGATGAACGACAAGGCAGAAATTCGTGTTATGGAGCCGTATGTGCATGGTCAGTTCACCGAAAGCAAGCGTTCGCCGTTTGCAGGTCGTTCGCACGTTCACTGGCTGACGGGCACTGCTTCGACTGTCATGGTCGGCTGTGTCGAAGGTATTTGTGGTATGCGTACCGAACTGGATGGTCTGCGGATTGACCCGTCCATTCCGTCTGCATGGGACAGCTTCAAAATTCACAAGTTGTTCCGCGGCAGAAAGCTGAATATTACCGTTCAGAATCCGAATCACGTTCAAAGCGGCGTCAAGTCGATGACAGTCAACGGCAAAGCGGCAGAGGGCAATTTCCTGTCTGTAGATGCGCTGGAAGCTGTCAATGACATTGTGGTCGTTCTTGGATAATAAGGGAATGAGGTTCTCCCGCAGCGAAAGCTGAAACCGCTTTATGAAATAAAGCTGATGACTTCTGCGTTTATGACGCAGGAGTTGTCAGCTTTTTTATTTGGAGAAATTGTATGCTTGAAAGTATGGCACTCATCTGGATATTCGGTATGGGTTTTGGATATTTGGCAAAAAAGCTGCATCTGCCTGCCTTGACAGGCATGATTGCGGCGGGGATTCTGCTGGGAAGTGAAATGCTGGGGTGGCTGGACGCATCCTTGCTTGGAATTTCCGCGCAGCTGCGACAATTTGCACTGGTAATCATTTTACTGCGTGCGGGGCTTTCATTGGATGTGTCATCCTTGAAAAAAGCAGGCAGACCAGCCTTACTGTTGTGTTTTGTGCCTGCAAGCGCCGAGTTGCTGGGCGTTTTGCTCCTTGCGCCGATGCTGTTTGGCATTTCAAAAATGGAAGCGGCATTGATCGGTTCGGTGCTGGCTGCAGTATCGCCTGCGGTGGTCGTGCCGCGAATGTTGGGACTGATGGAGGAAAAGTGTGGTACGGAGAAACAGATTCCGCAGATGATTCTGGCGGGTGCATCTGCGGATGATGTATATGTTATGGTACTGTTTTCGGCATTTTCAGGAATTCTTGCGGGCGGAAATGTATCCGCACTGGATTTTGTGCAGATTCCGACTTCCATTCTGCTGGGGATCGGCTGTGGTGTACTGATGGGCTGGGGATATTCACTTTTCTTGCAAAAAAGCAGACTGACAGGCACAAAAGTAACGATTTTGCTGTTATCCCTTGCTTTTCTGCTGATGGGCATTCAGACACGAACGGAAGAACATATTCGCGTTTCAGGCATGATTGGCATTATGGCGCTTGGCATGGTGCTTTCAGCGAAATCTTCCGGCGCCGCGAAAGAATCTGCCGCACACTGTAATGCCATCTGGACAGCGGCGGAGGTCTTTCTGTTTGGATTGGTTGGTGCGGCAGTCAATCTGGAAGCGATTCCGAAATACGGCATCAAAGCGGTTCTTCTGGTGTTGGGCGCAATGGCATTTCGGATGGCGGGTGTGTGGCTGTCAATGCTTGGCACGAAATTGACAAAAAGAGAGCGTCTGTTCTGTATGCTTGCCTATACGCCGAAAGCAACAGTACAAGCGGCAATCGGTGCAGTGCCGCTGGCGATGGGATTGCCATGCGGAGAACTGGTGCTGTCCGTTGCTGTGCTTGCAATTTTGCTGACTGCACCGTTTGGCGCATTTGCAATCGACCTGACAGCACACCATTTGCTTGTGAAATCGTCATAAAAAATGCGGTCTGTACGAAGGGGAGTACAGACCGCATTTATCATTTCTTATTTGAAGATATTGCGCAGGAAGTTGTACATCAGCGGGGTAACGGTGCTGCCGTCATGACCTGCACCGGGAACGGAAATCCAGACATGGTCTTCGCCGTTCTTTGTCAGGATGTTGTGATACTGTTCGGGGAATGTGCCGACAACCGTATCATTCGTGCCGCCTGCAATCATCAGCAGCCACGGCTTATCACCTGTGATTTTCAGTTCGCTTTCCTGCATACAGCCGGGATGCGTCATGAACATATCGACACCGGGTGTAACACCGGGTGCAGGTGCTGCACAGCCGATGTAGCCGAACAAATCGTTACGGACGACACCGATATAAAGCGATTCTCTGCCGCCCATGGAGAAGCCGCAGATTGCTGTGTTCTCGCGACCGGTTTTGACACTGTAATGGGACTCAATGTAAGGCATCAGGCTGTCTGCGATGTCATATACGAAATCGTCATAGCCCTTGCAGCTTTCGACATTGATACCGGAAGGAGAAGCGCTTTGTTTGCTGGTATACATCTGCGGGAAGACGATAATCATTTCTTCGGCTTCGCCGGCAGCAATCAGGTTGCCTGCGATTTCAGGAATGCCCATGCCGACCATGTCGTTTTCGCCGCCCATGATACCGTGGTTGCAGTAGACAACAGGATACTTTTTGCTTTCGGTATATCCTGCGGGCAGCCAGACATTTGCGCCCTTGTCGCGGTTTGCATATTCAGAATGGTAGGTAAAGTGTGTTACCGTACCATTGTTTGCGGGTTTCGAAGTCATATTGCCGGGTACCTGAATGGTCACGGTCTTGCGGACGGATTCCATGTAAGCGGTGGGGGACTGACCGCCGCTTTGTGGCTGCTGAACGGTTGTGGTCGTCGTTGTAGTGACGGTTGTGGTGGTCGTCGTTGGCTTCGGGTTCATGATCTCTTTTTTCAGAAGCGCTAAATCGACTGCATTGACCTTGTTGTTGCCGTCAAAATCTGCTGCTTTGGCATTGATGCTGTCGTTCTTGTTCAGCAGATAGCCTTGCAGTGCAGCTGCATCTTTTGCATCGACTTTCTTGTCTTCATTGACATCGCCCGGTACTGCGGAGGAGGACTGACTGCCCTGACTGCCGCTGCTGATTTCGGTGCCGCTTTTCGCTGCGATCAGTTCATCGACATAGAAATCATCTGTTGAATCTTCCGTTTCGACGTAAAGAACCAGATTGGTCGCGCCTTCCGGAATCGTGTAGCTTGCGTTGGCAAGTTGTGTCCATTCTCCCGCAGCAACATCCTTTTCTGCAACGGAAGCGTAAGAGGTCGTACCGCCGCCGCCGAAACCGCCGAAGCCGCCGAAATCACCGAAACCGCCCGCACCTGCTTCGCCGCTGCCTGTGGTGTATTGCAGAGAAAGCTTGAAGTGTGCAGCAGTTGCGCTCTTTACCATGATACTGAAGCTGTACGAAGAACCTGCGGTGAATACAGTGCTGTCGAGATTCTTGGCAATGCCGTTCCACGATTCGGTTCTGCCGGATACAGCGGCAGACTTCGAACCGCTGCTTGCCTCGCTGGAAGAAAGGGACACCATGGCACTGCCGCGGCTATCCCAGCCGTCAAGGCCGTCTTCAAAGGTGGCATGGAAATACTCGTCGGCTGCATCAGCAGAAATTGGGAATGCAGATGCAGAAAGCGTAGCGATTGCCAGAACAGCAGCTACAATTTTTTTGGTTTGCATGGAATTCTTCATCCTTTCAAAGTTTTTTCCCCTATAAACCATCTGTCTGTTGTGTGCATCTATCTATCTAATGATAATCATAGCACAAAGTGTCAAAATTTCCAATATAAAAATCGGAGAAAAAGTGTAAAAAAAGAATGATTTTCGGCGTTGTCCACAAGTTTTGAATGCTTTGATTGGATGCTATCGTTAATATTAACGCATATTTAAGGTTCAGGCAAAAACAAGCATGATGCTGTGGACAAGAAATGCGCTGATCCATGCAACGGAGCATTGCAAAAGCACAACGTTCAGTGCCCAGCGTTTGCCGAGTTCTCTCTGAATTGCCGCGATTGCCGCGATGCAGGGCGTGTACAGCAGACAGAATACCAGCAGGGATGCCGCAGCCGCAGGTGTCAGGACGGTTGACACATCAGTGACGCCGAACAGGACAGTCAGCGTAGATACGACACTTTCCTTTGCAATAAATCCGGAGATCAATGCGGTGACGCACTGCCAGTTGCCGAAACCGAGCGGTGCAAAAATCGGTGCAAGCAGACCTGCAATGACTGCCAGAATGCTGTTTTGCGAATCTTCGACAACAGCGAGATTGAAATTGAAGGTTTGCAGGAACCACACGACGATGGATGCAAGGAAAATGACAGTAAATGCACGCTGTAAGAAGTCTTTTGCTTTATCCCAAAGGAGGTGCAGGACATTTTTTGCACCGGGCAGACGGTAATTCGGCAGTTCCATGACAAACGGTACGGCTTCACCGCGAAAGACCGTGCTTTTGCTGATGAGCGCCATCAGAATGCCCATGCCGATGCCGCCGAGATACAGGCATACCATAATCAGTCCGCTGTACTTCGGGAAGAATAACTGCGTGAAAAAACCGTAAATGGGTAGTTTTGCAGTGCAGGACATGAACGGGGTGAGCATGATGGTCATTTTACGGTCACGTTCTGAGGGAAGGGTACGGCTTGCCATGACACCGGGAACGGTACAGCCAAATCCAATCAGCATTGGGACGATACTGCGCCCGGAAAGACCGATTTTACGCAGAAGCTTATCTGTAACGAATGCCACACGCGCCATGTAGCCGCTGTCCTCCAGCATGGAAAGGAAGAAGAACAGCACGACAATGATCGGTACGAAACTCAGCACACTGCCAACACCGCCGAAAATGCCGTCAATCAGCAGCGAATGCAGTACCTCGTTCACGCCGACATTCGTCAGCCATGCATCGACAAATTCTGTAAAAAGAGTGATCGCAGATTCCAGCAGCCCTTGCAGCCATGCGCCGATGACATTGAAGGTCAGGAAAAAGACCAAAGCCATAATCAGAATAAAAGAGGGGAGCGCAGTATATTTTCCGGTGAGCACGCGGTCGATGTGCCGGCTGCGCATATGCTCTTTGCTTTCTTTTGGCTTGACAAGCGTATCGCGGCAAAGTCTGCGAATGAAGGAAAAACGCATATCTGCGATAGCGGCTGCACGGTCAAGACCGCTTTCCTGTTCCATTTGCAGAATGATGTGGTCGATCATTTCCGTTTCATTGTTGTCGAGCTTCAGGGCTTCCTGAATCAGCGTGTCGCCCTCAATCAGCTTACTTGCGGCAAATCGAAGCGGGATCTGTGCATTTTCCGCATGGTCTTCGATCAGGTGCATAATGCTGTGAAGTGCACGGTGCACTGCGCCGCCTTTGGAATTCTTATCGCAGAAGTCAGTGCGTCCGGGGCGTTCGCGGTACTGCGCGACATGGAGGGCATGGGCAACCAGTTCATCGACGCCTTCATTTTTTGCAGCAGAAATCGGAATGACGGGAATGCCGAGTCGTTCTTCCATTTCATTAATGCGAATCGTACCGCCGTTGCCGCGCACTTCGTCCATCATGTTCAGAGCGAGTACCATCGGTACATCAAGTTCGATCAGCTGCATGGTCAGATAGAGATTTCGTTCGATATTGGTTGCATCTGCGATGTTGATGATACCTGTAGGACGTTCTTCAAGGATGAATCGGCGGGATACGATCTCCTCACTCGTATACGGCGAAAGGGAGTAGATGCCCGGTAAATCTGTCACAAGAGAATTGGCTTCGCCGCGCATCGAACCGCTTTTCTGGTCAACCGTGACACCAGGAAAATTGCCGACGTGCTGGTTCGAACCGGTCAATTGATTAAACAGCGTGGTTTTGCCGCAATTCTGGTTTCCGGCGAGCGCAAACGTGAGTTTTGTGCCTTTCGGCAGAGGGTTTGCTTCTTCTTTGACATGAAAAATGCCGCCTTCACCCAGACCGGGATGTGCAGTTTTCTTGTGAGATGCGGAATGAATATGCGGCGGTTCTGGTTCTGAAAGATGGTCAATCGGTTCAATGGTGATTTGTGCGGCATCTGCAAGACGCAGTGTCAGTTCGTAGCCGTGAATCTGTAATTCCATCGGGTCGCCCATGGGCGCAAATTTCATGAGCGTCAATTCCGCACCGGGAATGACACCCATATCCAAAAAGTGCTGACGAAGGACACCTTCTCCGCCAACCTGCGTGACTTTTGCTGATTTGCCGACTGATAATTCTTTCAGTGTCATAAAAAACTCCTTTCACAGTTTGCATATGCTAACCGTTAATCCAAAAAACAAGTTAGCATTACCTAACCTGCATTTATTATACATCAGATCATATTGTTTGTCAAGAGGGGGTACTAAAATTTTCTTGATAAAACAAACTCCCGCATGGGCGAGCCATACGGGAGCAATTCTGCGATTATTTGTTTGCGGCGGCGGCATCAGCATTCTGCTTGTTATCAGCGCCCTTGCGGAATGTGACGAGTTTGCTGAACACGTAGTTGATTGCAAGAATGATGAACTGGGAGAGAATCGAAATGAGAGTGTAATTGAACTGCCAATACACGGTCAGAAGCCACATGATACCGAGTTCGAGGAAGTACGTCACGCCTCTTGCGCCGTAGAATGTGCCAATCTCAAACAGCAGTTCTTTTGTGGTGTTGGTTTTGCTCATGAATACATACTTTTTGTTGACCACAAACGCAAACGTGACGGCAATGATCCACGAAAATGTGGTATTGAGCAAATTCGGAATGGAATCCGTAATCTGGTAGCCTGCAAGTTCCAGCAAAAATTTGCCAAGCATTTTGGCTAAAAACGAAATGAGTGTTGTCCATGCACCATAGTAGCAGTAGCGCCACATACTTTCTTTCTTATAGAAAATGTCTTTCAGTGGCTTCGGTGCGAGTTTGACGACAAATTGCAAGAGCCATTCTAACATATCAGATCCTCCTTAGTTTGCAGCATTTGCTGCTGCGGACGTTTTCAGTGAGAGTTTCACGCGGTTCAGTTTTTGTTCGGTGGCATCCGTAACGGTAATGGAGAACCAGTCACCTGAAATCTGTTCGCCGTTGTCGGGGATGCGTCCGAACAGTTCCATGACCCAGCCGCCGAGGGAAGTGCATTCTGTGTCAATCAGATTTTCTGGTAATTCCAATGCTTCGCAAAGGTCGCCCAGACTGTATTCGCAGGAAATATCATAGGTATCCGCTGCGACTTTTGTCATCATCGGGATGATTTCGTCCGCTTCATCATAAATTTCGCCGACAAGTTCTTCGATGATATCTTCAAGCGTGACCATGCCTTTTGTACCGCCGTACTGGTCAAGCACCACAGCGATGTGCGACTTTGCACGCTGCATTTGCTTCATGGCATCGCTGATACGTGCAAATTCAGGCAGGCGTAAAATTTTCTGCACGATGGGCTGAATGTTTTCTGCGCCGGATTCCAGCAGTCCGAAGAAATCTTTTTCCGTGATGAAACCGATGATATCATCGAGCGTTTCGTCATAGACAGGCAGGCGGGAATATCGTTCCCGCAGAAATACGTCTTTGATTTCGGAAATTGGCATATTCTTCTGCACGGCGGTAATGTTGACGCGAGGGACAAGCACTTCTGTAACCGTGATCTCATCGAATTCCAGTGCAGAACGTACCAGGTTGCTTTCCTGTTCTTCCAGTACGCCTTCTTCTTCGATCTGTTCCACGATGACTTTCAGTTCATCTTCCGTGACAGAAGGCTCATTCTGTTTGCTTTGCACCAGTTTTGCCAACTGATTAAACAGAAAAATGACAGGTGTCAGAATCCAGATCAGTGCACTCAGCGGCGCACAGAAAAAGCGTGCCAGCGATTCAGCGTGTGTTTTGGCGTAGGATTTTGGCAGAATCTCACCGAACATCAGTACCAGTACGGTCATGATGAGGGAGGAGATGCCCACGCCGCCTTCGCCAAACCATTGCGTAAACAAAATCGTGCCGAGAGAAGCAGAAAAAATATTGACAAGGTTATTGCCAATCAAGATGGCAGTCAGAGCCTTATCAAAATTTTCTGCAATATTAAGCGCTTTTGCCGCTTTTTTGTCGCCTTGCTGGGCGCTGTGCTTCAGGCGGATCTTGTTGACACTGGAAAATGAAGTTTCACAAGCGGAAAACAAACCGGAAAAAATAACCAGACATAATATGCCAAAGGGTAACATGACTGCAATCCTTTCAAAATAATAATACAATTATTATATCATAGTCTGCTGAAAAATGCAAGAGGGAGAATCGGCGGTTTTCGAGGATTTTGCAAGGCATTGGCGCAAAATGATGAAAAAAAACCGCAATCCCCTCATTTTCCGCTTGACAATGCATTCAATATCGGTTATACTATGGTTAGCGAAAGCTAACTGAAAGGGGAATGGAAATGCGCGATGGATGGAATGTTATCAGTATTGTGGTGGGATGTCTGATCCTTGCGGCAGTCATTTGTGCGGTCATTGCGATCATTCGTGCGAAGAAAAGCGGAAAATCGGGATGTGGCGGCAATTGTGCAGGCTGTGCCATGCGTGGAAGCTGTCATCAGAACACAAGGGGAGGGAAAGAGAAATGCTGACACACTGCGGAACGATCATGATGGAAACAGAACGTCTGATCCTGCGCAGATTTTGCAAAACGGATGCAGAATCCGCCTATCGGAACTGGGCAGGGGACAGGAAGATTCAGGAAAACTATGGAGAACCTGTATATGACTCCATTGAGAAAACCACAGAATTGCTTATGAAATATATCGAACGGTATGAAAATGAGGAAACCTATCGCTGGGCTGTGATTCTGAAAGAGAATGGCGAATGCATCGGGCAGGCGGCATTTTTTCTGGTAGACAGCCGCAGCGAATATGGCGAAATTGAATATTGCATCGGTGCAAAATATCAAAAGCGCGGCTTCGCAACAGAAGCCACGCTCTTATTGATAAAATACGGATTTGAATGCATTCATTTTCACAAAATTGATATTTCGGCGCGTCCCTCCAATCATGCTTCTCTGCGTGTCATTGAAAAATGCGGATTTACGTTTGAAGCAAGACTGCGTGACAAGTATCTGCATGGCGGGACATTTGAGGACAGTTGCTTCTATTCGATGCTGGATTCAGAATATTTCAGCCGAAAAACATCGCGCTGACGCTCATCAATGCCAGAAAACCAAAATTGAACACGAAGAAAGTTTTCATGTATTTTCCGCCGCTTTTTTGTTCTTTCGCGTAAAGCTGGTACGAAATGAGGCTTGCAAGAGAGGCAATCGGTGTGCCAAGTCCGCCGAGATTGACGCCAATCAGCAGCAATTTTGCCTGATCGGTGAAATTCGAGAGAAGGAGGGCGGCAGGGACGTTGCTGAACACCTGCGAGGCGATGATGCTGACCAGAAGTTCTCGTCCGCCAATGCACTTGGAGAGCAATTCCCGAACGGCATCCATACTGCCGAGATTTCCCGTAAATACAAAGAAACAGACGAATGTCATCAGCAGGAAGTAATCGACTTTTGCAAAAATGTGTTTGTCGGCGATCAAGGTCAGGAGAATGGCTGCGATCAGGCAGACATAGGCAGAAATGACCTTCGAAACAGTCAGCAGGGCAAGAACAAAAATGATTGCGCAGCAGATCGTCGTTTTCCATGAAAATACGTATTCTTCATCGCTTTTCGTATTCACGGAATACAATGCCAGCTTTGGAATCAGCAGTACGGTCAGACAAAGCAGCATGAGTGCAAGCAGTCCAAACGGCAGAAGCGTTTTGATCAGTGTTCCCATTGAAATCGAGTAGTAGGAGCAAAGATAGATATTCTGCGGGTTGCCTGTCGGAAGCATCATGCTCCCAAGATTTGCGGCTGCTGTTTCCAGAACGACAGTCAGAATCAGTGCTTTCTTCGCATCTGCATCATTTTTGCCGCTGTATATCAGCAATGTCACAGGCACAAACGTCAGTAATGCGACATCGTTTGTGATGAACATGGACGAAAAAAAGCAGACCAGAAGCATCACCAGCGCGAGGAGTCTTGCAGTGCTGCATTTTTTCGTCAGACCTTGTGCCAGTTTTTGAAAAACGCCGCAAATACGAAGTCCTGAAACTGCTGCCATCAGTGAAAACAGCAGAATCAGCGTGTCAGCGTTCAGATATCCCAGATATGCCGCAGAAGGCGGGACAAATAGCATGGATGCAGCCGCAAGCAATGCCGCAATACTGAGAACAGTTTGATTTTTTACGAACATACGAACCTTTTGCATGATATCAACATCTCCGCATCAAAAATTGCGGATTCATTATAGCACAAACTTGCGGCTACGTCAATACCTTTCAGATTTGTTCTTTGATTTTCGCAATTGCCCCTTTTTCGAGTCGTGATACCTGCGCTTGTGAAATGCCGATTTCATTTGCGACTTCTACCTGCGTTTTTCCCTGCATGAAACGGCGGTTGAGAATACTGCGCTCGCGTTCTGATAATCCAGCAATTGCGTCTTTTAGTGCAATTTCGTGCATCCAGCTTTCGTCGCTGTTCGGGTCACTGATCTGATCCATCAGATAAAGCGTGTCACCCGTGTCTGAATACAGCGGGTCGTAAAGGGAAACCGGATCGGTGATGCTTTCGAGCGCCATCACAACATCTGCACGATTTGCGCCTACTTCCTGCGAAATCTCCTCAATCGTCGGCTCCTTGCCATTTTTTGCGATGAGTGATTCTTTGACTTGCATGGCTTTGTATGCAAGGTCACGCAGGGAACGGCTGACTTTGATCGTGTGATAATCGCGCAGATACCGCCGCAATTCACCGGATATCATTGGGACACAATACGTTGAAAAACGCACATCTTTGGACAAATCGAAGTTGTTCACTGCTTTCATCAATCCAATGACGCCTATCTGGAACAGGTCATCTACGTCTTCGCCTCTGCCTGTAAAGCGCTGAATGACAGAGAGCACTAAACGTAAATTCCCTTGGATCAGCCTGTCCCGTGCCTTCTTATTGCCATGCTCCTGAAAATCACGCAGAAGCGCAATCTTCTCATCTTCTTTCAAGACCTCAAGCTTTGAAGTATCCAGTCCCGATATGACAACTTTCTGGTATGCCATGTCATCACTCCCTTCGCTGGAATTATTCCCAAATATTGCGGCCATAATCAGAAAGAATCAAAAAAGAACTGCTTTACAAATCCGTAGAAATATGCTATAATAAAATTTGATTTTCAATGAAAGGACCCTGACTACAATATGCAAGGCATCAGAAAACGTACATGGGCAGAGATCAGTCTTGACAATGCCGCATGGAATTTCATGCAGGTACGAAAATCTACCGGAGAGGACGCGAAGGTTTGCTGTGTGATCAAAGCCAATGCATACGGACATAACGCCGTCCGTCTTGCCAATTTATACGAATCACTTGGCGCAGATTTTCTTGCCGTTTCCAATTTGGAGGAAGCAGTACAACTGCGGGAAGCAAACATCTCGCTCCCGATTCTGATTCTCGGCTACACTCCTTCGGAATGCGCACATTTGCTTGCAAAATATCAGATTTCACAGTGTGTGTATTCACGAACCTATGGAGAAGCTTTGTCGCAGGCGGCAATGGCAGCAGGCGTTCGTGTAAAAATTCACATCAAAATTGACACAGGTATGGGCAGAATTGGATTTCAGCATCACGGCGTGCATGATGAAATGGCTGATGCACTGGCGGTGTGCAATCTGCCGTGTCTGATATCGGAGGGCATTTTCACACATTTTGCGTCAGCAGATGAAGGCGAAAACGGCGAATCTTATACGAAAATGCAGTTTCATGCCTTCATGGAAGCTGTGGAGTTTTTACAACAGCGCGGAATTCGTTTTGCGCTGCGCCACTGTGCGAACAGCGCCGCAATTTTTGACTATCCCGAATTTCATTTGGACATGGTGCGTGCGGGTGTTGTGCTTTATGGTTTGAAACCCTCTGCGGATGTACGCAGTCTTCCGGAACTTCGTCCTGTGATGAAGCTGAAAAGCGTGATTTCACACATAAAACAGATCGAAGCGGGAGATAGCATCAGTTATGGTCATACCTATACCGCTGACCGTCCGCGGCTTGTTGCGACCGTACCGATTGGATATGCAGACGGATTCTGGCGGGCAAATGCAAATGATTGCAAAATGCTGATCCGTGATCGGCTTTTCCCGCTGATTGGTCGTGTTTGCATGGATCAACTGATGCTTGACATCACGGATGCGCCGTATCTTGCCGTTGGTGATACCGTCACAATTTTTGGTGATTCGCAAGGTAAATGTTCGGCGGATCTGATTGCTGAACATACCGGAACCATCAATTATGAAGTTGTTTGCGCTGTCGGTGAGCGTGTTCCGAGGTTTTTCCTGCGTGGCGGAGAAGTAATCGGAGTGTCTGACAATATATTGCGAAATACACAGGCGTAATTTGGCAAAGGAGCAATTTATGGTCAATATCGGAAATGATTGGGATGCACTGCTTGCCCCTGCGTTTCAATCGGAAAGTTATCAGAAATTAAGGCAATTTCTCTTGCAAGAATATCGTACAAAAAAGATCTATCCAAGTATGTACGACATTTTTAATGCGTTAAAATATACACCGTATCAAGATGTGCGCTGTGTGATTCTGGGACAGGATCCGTACCATGGCGAAGGACAGGCGCATGGGCTGAGTTTTTCGGTGCGAAAAGGAATACAGCCGCCGCCTTCACTTGTTAATATTTTCAAGGAAATAAAATCGGATGTCGGTATTGATAACAATAGCGGTCATGGTGATTTGACCGCTTGGGCGAAGCAGGGCGTTTTGCTTTTAAATGCGGCATTAACTGTACGGGCCGGCCAGGCAAACAGCCATCAGGGAATGGGCTGGGAGCAAATCACGGACGAAATCATTCGTTTATTGAACAAAAGAGAACAGCCGGTTGTGTTTTTACTTTGGGGCGGAAACGCTCGTAAAAAAGCAAATCTGATAACAAATACGCAGCATTTGATTTTGCAATGTGCGCATCCGAGTCCGTTGTCTGCGTACAATGGTTTCTTCGGATGCAAGCATTTCTCGAAGACAAATGCTTTTCTGATAGCGCACGGAATGGCGCCGATTGACTGGAGCATTGACCATACAGAAATGGAGGATACAAATGAAAGCAATTGAATTATTCTCGAAAAAACGTGTTTTTTCGTTTGAGGTGTTCCCCCCGAAGCCGACAACACCGATTGACAGTATCTATCAGACGCTTGATGCGTTGAACGGACTGATGCCTGATTTCATCAGTGTGACCTATGGTGCGGGCGGTTCTGTCCCTGGGGCATCCACTGCCGAGATTTGTGAGCATATTCAGAAAAAAAATGGTGTTCTTTCGATCGCACATCTTCCCGGGATCAATGAATCGAAGGAATCTGTTCTCGCAAAGCTGGAGGAGTTTAAAGCGCGTGGAATCGAGAATATTCTCGCATTGCGCGGCGACAGGAACCCAAATACCGAACCGAAAAATGATTTCCACTATGCTTCTGAATTGGTTGCATTTATACGTGAACACGGTGATTTTGATATTTGTGGAGGCTGCTATCCCGAAGGACATCCCGAAGCGCAAGATTTGGTCAGTGACATTCATCATTTGAAAGAGAAAGTCGATGCTGGCGTTTCGCACCTGATTTCGCAATTATTCTTCAATAATCACGACTTTTATCGCTTTCAGGAGAAGCTTGCGATCGCAGGTGTCAATGTGCCTGTAGAAGCTGGTATTATGCCGATAACAAATAAAAAATCCATTGAGCGCATGGTTTCCCTTTGCGGCGCAAGCATTCCCCCAAGACTTGCGAAATTGCTTTCTCGGTATGGCGATGATTCGCAATCTTTGAAAGCTGCCGGACTGGAATATGCAATCGAACAGATTCTTGATCTGTATGAGCATGGGGTAGATGGTGTACACATTTACACAATGAATAATGCTGATGTTGCGCGATATATCACTGAAGCAGTGCGAGATGGAGCGAATGGATTGGATGCAGCCAGAAGATTTTGACCGCATTGAGATCATGCGCTATCTGGGGGCGAAAGCTTTCGATACGCAGCTTTCAGCGCAGTTGGAGGAATGTATTTCGCTCCTTTGCAAAACAATGCAGCCACGCAGGATCTATCGTGTTTTTCCGATTCAATGGCATGATTCTGTTCCGTATCTCGAAGCGCTGCCATTGGAGGGTGCAGATATTGCGATGCACCTTTCCGGATGCGAACAGGCTGCGCTCATTTCGGTCACGCTTTCTTCCGCGGTCGACGCACTGATTCGTCGTTTTCAAACGCAAAATATGGCAAAAGCCGTCATGCTGGATGCTGCTGCGGGTGCGGCAGTGGAATTTGTTTGTCAGCAAGTTGAAAAAGAAATCCTTGCAAATGCGAACTTTCCATATCACACGGAACGATTTTCAGCGGGGTACGGCGATTTTCCGCTGACGGCGCAGAAAGGCATTCTTGCATTGTTAAATGCACAAAGAACCATTGGTTTGACGGTCACAAACAGCAACTTGCTACTTCCGATGAAATCAGTGACCGCAATAATTGGTCTGTCCCATCATCCAACCAAAGATGCGCGTCGGTTCGGATGTGGAAAAAGCTGTGCCGAATGCCCGCATATCAAAAATTGCGCATATCAAAAATAACACATTTATGTGAGTTGAAAGGATATCACCATGGATTTGTCTGCAATTCTGAAAGAGGAGTTTGTCTTTTTGGACGGTGGAATGGGTACGATGCTGCATCTTTCTGCGGGAGAACTGCCTGAAGCGCTTGTATTCACCGACCCAGAACGTATTGCACGGGTGCACCGTGCCTATATCGAAGCAGGTTCGCAGATTTTCATGGCGAACACATTTGGCGCAAATCGCCTGAAACTTGCTGGAACGGGTGTCGATGCTGTCGAATGTGTGAAAGCAGCAGTGAAACTTGCGAAAAATACTGCTGAAAATCGGTCATTTGTTGCGCTTGATGTCGGCCCGACAGGTCAGCTTTTGCAGCCCGCAGGGACTCTGACATTCGAGGAAGCCTACGAGGCATACAAAGAGGTCATGGTCGCTGCAGAAGAAGCAGGTGCAGATCTCATCGCCATTGAAACCATGAGCGATTTGCTGGAAACGAAGGCGGCAGTTCTTGCTGCTAAAGAAAACACGCATCTTCCTGTTTTTTGTACGATGACATTTACGGAAAACGGCAGAACATTCACGGGATGCCCGATTTCCGCGATGGCACTGACACTGGAAGGCCTTGGCGTGGATGCGATCGGCATGAATTGTTCGCTCGGGCCGAAGGAAGTGCGTCCTTTGATGGAGGAGCTTTCCGGATGGACAAACCTTCCGCTGATTGCGAAGCCGAATGCAGGACTGCCTGATCCGATTACGGGCGAATATCACGTATCTGCGGAAGAATTTGCTGATATTCTGATGACATACGCTGATTTTGGCGTGCAGATTTTCGGCGGATGCTGCGGAACGACGCCCGATTATATCCGTGCTGTCAGAAAGGCATTATCCGCGAAACAGCGTAATAAAGCAATACGAACCGTTCCAAATGCGGTTTGTTCTGCAACGAAAACGGTTTTGCTGGATATGCCGCGCGTGATCGGTGAACGAATCAATCCGACCGGTAAGAAATTGATGAAAGCGGCGCTTCTTGCTGGTGATATGGATTATCTGCGGGCGGAGGCTATTTCGCAAACTGACGCAGGTGCGGACATTCTGGATGTGAATGTCGGTACGCCCGGCATTGATGAAGCGGCTGTTCTGCCGCAGGCTGTGCAGGCGATCACGGAGGTCACAGAACTGCCGCTGCAACTCGATTCTTCTGATCCTGCGGCGTTGGAAGCTGCCCTTCGCATCTATGCGGGTAAGCCAATCGTGAATTCTGTCTGCGGAAAAGAAGCGTCTTTGCAGGCAATTCTGCCTTTGGTCAAACATTATGGCGCATCAATTGTCGGCTTGACGCTGGATGAAAATGGTATTCCTGCCACGGCGGAGGAGCGCTTTGAAATTGGTAAAAAGATTTTGGAACGTGCTGTTTCAATTGGTATCCGTAAAGAGGATGTTTACCTTGACTGTCTGACTTTGACTGCTTCTACAAGCGACAGCGCAGCAAATACGACTCTTTCGGCTCTTGCGCGTGTACGGAACGAACTTGGCTTGCAAACAGTGCTTGGCGTTTCCAATATCAGTTTTGGTTTGCCGAATAGACCAATTATCAACCGTGCATTCTTGAATATGGCACTTTCTGCTGGTCTGACACTTCCGATTCTCAACCCGAAATCTGCGGATATGATGGATACGGTTCGTGCCTATCGGATGCTTGCGGGATTTGATGCAAACTGCGCGGATTTTATTGCCTGCTATCAGGATGCAGGTAATGCTGCACCGACCGTTTCTCCTGCAAATGCTGAACAAACGCTGGAAACGGCTGTCATGCACGGTTTGAAGCAGGAGGCTGCAAAATTAACAGAAACTGCATTGGCAGACGGTATTCAGCCGCTTGATATTGTCAATGAGATGCTGATTCCTGCACTTGACAAAGTCGGGGATGGTTATGAAAAGGGAAAATTGTTCCTGCCGCAGCTTTTGCAGGCTGCAACCGCCGCACAAGGTGCATTTGGTGTGCTGAAAGCGTATATGGCTGGCGGTGCCGGCAATCTCGGTGAAATTGTGATCGCAACCGTACAAGGTGACGTGCATGACATTGGAAAGAATATTGTGAAGCTTCTGTTGGAAAACTACGGCTATTCAGTCATTGACCTCGGCAGAGATGTTCCGCCGCAGAAAATTGTGGATGCCGCAATCGAACATCAGGTTTCGTTGGTGGGACTGAGTGCGCTGATGACCACAACGGTCGGTGCAATGGAAGAAACGATTGCCCTTCTGCATCAGCAGTATCCTTCGTGCAAAACGGTCGTTGGCGGCGCGGTTCTGACGGAGGATTACGCAAAAAAAATCGGCGCAGACTGCTATGCAAAAGATGCAAAAGCGACTGTTGACTATGCCAAGGTCGTTTATGGGGAGGGCGAATCATGCGGGCATTGATTCAGCGTGTGACGCACGCGACTGTGGAAGCGGAAGGTGTCCTGACAGGCAGTATTGAGCGCGGATTTCTCGTCCTTTTAGGTGTCACGGAAGCCGACACGGATGACGATATGGAATTGCTCTGCGATAAAATGCTGAAACTGCGCATTTTTTCGGATGAAGAAGGCAAAACGAACTGTAGCCTTGCGGATATTGGCGGCAGTTTGCTGGTGGTATCGCAGTTTACGCTTTGTGCTGACTGCCGCAAGGGAACGCGGCCGAGTTTTTCCCATGCCGCCCCACCCGATGAAGCCAATCGTCTGTACGAGGCATTTGTGGCGCGGTGCCGTGCATCGGTCGCGCACGTTGACTGTGGCGTATTTGGCGCACATATGAAAGTCAATTTGGAAAATGACGGGCCGTTCACCATCTGGCTTGACACAGATGACCTCAAAAAACCTCGGAATCATTAATTTCAGCACCGTACAAAGTCATGGCTCTGTACGGTGTTGTCTTTATTCTTGACAGAGATACATTCCTATGCTATAATGAAAGAATGTGCGGGAAAGGCACATAATATGTATAGCAACCAATGAAACTGATTTTTTCGTAGAATGGTGAGAAACATGAATCAAAACAGTCCTGCGGCAGAAGCCGTGCTGAAGGAAATTCGTGCTGAACTGGAACAGTCTGAACCATATGAATGCGGCATCTCGTTTGAAGCATTCTGGAATGCCAAATACCATGCGGATGACCGTACTTTTTGTGTGGATGCAATGCTTTCGGAAGTACGGACGATGCGTGAACATGGACAATATGCATACGGCCAGCCTTTGACTTCTTACCGCAAAATCTTCAGCATTCCGGTGAAATGCTGTAAAAAGATATTGCGAAAAATGCTTGCTTTTCTGTTTCTGCCGCTGGTGGGGGAGCAAACCCGTATCAATGCGCAGATGGAACGGCTTTCGGAACAGACTTTGCGGTTTTGCAGTCAGGACAGAAACCATCTGCAAACGGAAATGCGGCGTGAACAAGACTTGGCAGAATGCCGCATCGAACAGGCAGACAGGATTTTGGCGCAGACTGCGGCACAGACTGCCGCTTTACAGGAACGTCTGCGTAATCTCCGCGAAAAAGGAGGATTGCATTGAACATTTATCAGATTGTGGACTCGCTGAACTTTGGCGATGCGATTGGAAATCATATCATCGCGGTGAAACACGTTATTGAAAGCATGGGAATCCCGACTGCGGTATATGCATCCACGATTTCTCCTAAAATCAAGGAACAAAATACTTTTTCGTATGGACAGCTACCGAAGCTCGCTTTCGATGATATTATCATTTATCATATGGGAAGCGGCTCTCCGCTGAATTTGCAGGTTTCGGAGTTTCCATGCAGAAAAATCCTGTTTTATCATAATATTACCCCGTATCACTTTTTCGATATCGACAACATGAATGCTTCTGAGAACTGTCGCAGAGGGCTTTCGGATATCCGGAAAATGTGCGGGAAATTTGACGGCTATCTCTGCGCTTCGGAATTCAGCAAGCGCGATATGATTCAAATGGGATATGATGCTGATTTGATTCAGGTCATGCCTATTATTGTGCCGTTTGAAGATTATGAACAAACGCCCGATGCCGACATGGTGCAGAAGCTTTCGGATGGGATGACGAATATTGTTTTTGTCGGACGCATTGCGCCAAACAAAAAGCATGAAGACCTGATCCGGATCTTCGACTGCTACCAGAAGCACGTTCGTCCGAATGCCCGCTTGATTCTGGCAGGCAGTGCCAATGCGGATGGAATGTATTTTCCCGATTTGCAGGATTATATCCGCGCACTGGATGCACAGAATATTATGTTCCCGGGGCATATTTCCTTCCCTGAGATTCTGGCGATATACAAGACCGCAGATGTTTTTCTGTGCATGAGTGAACATGAGGGATTCTGCGTTCCGATGCTGGAAGCAATGACATTTTCCGTGCCCGTCATTGCGTATGATGCAGGTGCAGTTCCGGAAACGCTGGGTGGGGCAGGCATTGTGGTAGACAGTAAAGAACCGCAGTTTGTCGCACAGGTGATGGAACGTGTCGTGACGGATGAAGCACTGCGTGGTCAGCTCATTGCCGCAGAACGGAAGCGGCTGGAAGATTTTGCATATGAAAAGATCAAAATGCAGATTGTAACGTATCTGCAAGAATTTATTGATTCGTAAACAGAATGGAGCGTTCGAATGAACACCAATTGTACGGAAATTCAGCAAATGCTGAAAGAAGTGGAACGGCAGTGTCAAGCGTCGGATGAATTGCCTGTTTCGTTGACATTTGAAGCATTCCGCAAGGAAAAATACCGCAGAGAATGCGGCACATTTGACCGCCATGCATTTCTGAATGATACTGCGATGCTGGGCGAACGGCATGAATTATCGTATTATCAGGAGTTGACCTCTTACCGCAAAGGCATTTCGATTCTGGTCAAGCCCGTGAAGCGTGTTCTGCGCAAAATGGCGGCATTTCTCTTTTTGCCGCTTGTCAAGGAACAGAACACCGTGAATCTGGCGGTATCGCGTATTTTTACGCACGTTCGCGGTTATATCAACCGTGAATATGCGGTGCAGGCAGAATTTGACGAGCGTCAGCGGGAACTGGAAGCCCGTTTGCGGGCACAGAATGTTCAAATCGAGAAATTACGTGCACAGGTCGAAGCGCTTACAAAAGAACTGGATATGTTGGAACATGGAGGCGAATCATCTTGACAGTCTATCAGATTGCGGCAAGTTTGCGCGATGGTGATGCTGTCACGCAGGATATTCTGATTCGCAAGCATATCATCGAAAATATGGGCTTTTCGGCAGAAGTCTATGCGGAACAGGTTTGCAGGACAGTGCAGGAATACGGCATTGGAACATTCGCGGAAATGCCGCAGATTCGTGAGGATGACATTGTGATTTTGCATCTCACAGACGGCAGCTGCATAAACCGCATGGTGACGGAACTGAACTGTCGGAAGATTTTGTTTTATCGCGGCATCCCCACACCTGCTTTTTACCGTGCAGACTTTCCCGATACCGCATCACAATATCTGCAAGCCTTGCAGGATTTGTCGTTTCTGCGCGGAAAATTCGATTCCTGTCTGACGGATTCCGAAGCAGGAAAAGATGCTTTGGCGGCTTGTGGTTTCCGTGCAGAAAGAATTACGGTTGTGCCGCAGTTATTTGAACTTCCACTGGAAACCGAACAGCCCGATGCCGCGCTTTCACAGCATCTGTCCGATGGACTTTGTACGGTTTTGTGGACAGGTGTGATTGCCCCGCATCAGTGTCTGGAAGATTTGATTTCTGCGTTTGCCTGTATGCAGCGGCATCAGCCTGACACGCGCCTGATTCTGGCAGGCACGGAGAATCCGTTTGGTGCATATGCCGACAGTTTGCAGCAATATGCAGAAGCGCTGGGCATCTGTCATTTTGATATTTACCGAAAATGCAGTAAAAAAGAACTTTTTGCACTTTATCGCAATGCGCATCTCTGGGTTTCTATGAGTGAGTGCGAATTCTTTTCCGTGCCGATGGCAGAAGCAATGGCATATGATATTCCCGTGCTGGCTTATCACGGGGAGGGGACTGCTGCTTTTCTGGATGGTGCCGGTGTGTTGCTTGACCGAAAAGATGCCGTGTTTGTGTCTGCGGTCATGATGCGGCTTTGTGCGGATGCAGGACTGCGGCAAAGCATCTGCAAACAGCAGAAAGAGCGTCTGCAAGCCATTGACATTCGTCATGGCGTTCAGATGTTTACCGCATATCTTCGCAGTTTTATGGAGCATTTCCCGCCGCTTTCCCCGCCTGAGCCGCTGCAGCCGTACCGCACACTCTATGCGATGGTGAAGGATACGATGCAGCAACAGGGCATTCCCATGCCGTTTTCCGAAGAAGCCTTACTGGTGAGCGCAGAGAAAGGCGGAGAAATTGCTGATGTGACCGCACTGCTGAATCACAATTACAATGTGCGGAGTTTCATTGAAGCGGTGTATCTGACGTTCTACAACAGTCTGCCCGATGAAACGGGCTGTCCATATTGGGAAGCAGAAGCAGAGCGTCTTGGCAGAACGGCATTCGAGCATTGTCTGGTGTCTTCTGCCGTCAATTCTACGATGCGAACCGAAAAATATACCCGCATTGCATTCAATCCGTTCACCACGGCGGTTTTGCAGGCGGAGGAAACAGAAACCGATGCAGAGGAGGCGGAAGCGTGAAACCGATTTACATTGACATCACCAATCTGCTAAAGCTTCCGCGATATACGGGCATCTCGCGCGTAGTAAGCGAATGTATTCTGCGTCTTGCGGCAGACGGAATGCCGCTTTGTCTGCTTTCGTATAATATTGAGCAACACGCCTATCAAATTGCAGATAAAGACCGTTTTCTGCTGACTGCGGACGGACTGCTTGCGGATAAGGAAGAGTGCCTGACTGCGCAGTTTGTGCGCCCTGAAGAATTGGTAGAAGGTTCATCCTTTCTGGAACTCAATAGCAGCTGGCATACGCTTCCCAGCCGCAGTGAATTGCTGCCAATTCTGAAAAATAAGCAGATACGAATTTTTGTATTGATACATGACATCATTCCGATTCGCTGTCCGCAGTACATGGTGCCGCAGACACTTTTGCGGTTCATGGAATTCATCACGGCGCATATGACCTATGCTGACGATATCATTGTCACATCACAGGCAGTTGCAGATGATTTAACGCAGTTGTTTGCAGAATTGCATCTCCCGCCGAAACCAATGCACCATATTCCGTTGGGTGCGGATTTCACTGCGCCATTTGCCCCTTCTCATGAAGAAGGCGGCATAGACGCCGAAATCGTCCGTCAGATGCAAGGCAGGAAATTTCTGCTGACGGTTGGCACGATCGAACCGCGCAAAAACCACAAAGTGCTGGTCGATGCCTACGAGCAATATCTTTCTCAGACGGGCGTGGATGTGGTCATTGTCGGAAAAATCGGATGGGATATGCAGCCTTTGCTGGAGCGTATTCAGGCGCTTCCGCAGTATGAAAACGGTATTTTTGTGTTTTCAGGCGTCAATGATGCCACGCTGGACTTTCTCTATCAGAAAGCATTCATGGTGGTGTTTCCTTCCTATGCGGAAGGCTATGGTCTGCCGACCATTGAGGCATTGATGCACGGTATTCCTGTGCTGTGTTCAGATTTGCCTGTGATGCAGGAAATCGGCGGGGCATTCGGAGATTATTTCCCGCCCGATGACGCTGCGGCACTTGCAAAAATCGTGCTGCAGTATCATGAAAATCCATTTGTATATGAAATGAAGAAGCAGCAGCTTTTGAATGAGTATCAGCCGCCGTGCTGGACAGAAACCGCTGAAAAAATGGAAGCATTGCTCTCCACGCCGCGGAACGGGGAACGATTCCCGCATCAACCTGTGAAGCAGATTGTCTTTTTATCGGCGCGTCCCGAACCGATTCTTGCGACATTGCCGTATATTGAAACATTCATGCCGTTTTTGCAGGAATTGGTCGTTTGCTGTCCCGATGCGATGGCAGAGTTTCTGCAAACGGAATATCATGGCAGGCTGAAGCTGACCACAGTCACGGACGATACCCTTCTTGCAGGAAAAACGCTTCCGCCTGACCATTCAACGCGCAATTTCTTCCTGCGTTGTCTGGCAATGGACTTGGATGTGCTGGATGATGAATTCATCATGTGCGATGACGATTATCGTCCGATGCAGATGCTTTCCGAAGAAGTATTCTATCGGGACGGCAAATACCGCGGCTACTATTTTTCCGATATCCGCACATGGAAATATCGCATTTCTGCGCTGTATTCTTATGATTACTGCCATTTCCGCACCTTGCGCTTTTTGCAGTCGCAGGGGTATCCGACCTTACAGTATTCCTCCCATCAGCCGCAAATCATCAATCGGCAGTGGTATCGGGAAGTGATCGCAAAGCATCCGGAGATGGTACGGCAGGGGTATGATGAATGGAGCATTTACTTTAATTACTGCGCCGCCGAACATCCGGATCAGTATGCCCCTGAACCATATGCAACGCTTTCATGGCCGAATATCGGCGGTGAAGAAAAAGGCGTGACACCGAAGCAGTATCTTTTTGAGAATTTCTACAGCGACAACTATGAACGCGGCAGACAGTTTGCCGGATTGCAGAAAGGTTTTACGGATGAACGGACAGTTTTGCAGGATAATCGGCAGAAGAAGAAACTGGCGATGCAGTACCGTGCCCGTTATGGAATGTCTGCGGAACAACGGAAAAAGTATGTAGCTGCATATGAAGCAGTGTATCAGGAAATTCCGCACATCGGTATTCGTTTTCCTGAACACACTACGGAAACCTATCTTGGATGCCCCTGCACCATGATGATGCACCGCACCCTATATAACAAGATTCCGATCGGCATTTCCCGTGCAGAGCATACTGCCGCCAATCTTGCGGTTGTGACACTGCATTTGCAGTTGGAACATCCTGAAACAGGTGAAGTCTACTGCACAAGAGCGGTGCGTATACCGCCGCGTCTTTGCTACACAACACCTGCGATTTTGCTTCCGCAGCATATTCCTGCCGAATGTAATGCACTGCGAATGCGTATCACGTTGCAGGAATGTTTTGGCTTGCGGGCAAAAGAGGTATGTATTCCTGTGCAGTTGATTCCGACATACGAGCCGCCGACAGAAGAAGCACCCGCAGAGAATGCAGGTTCATGAAGAAAGGATAGATGTATCCATTATGGTGAATTATATTCAAGCAGCAATTGCGAAAATGAAGAAAAATCAATTTCTGTTTGAGGAACTGGTCAAGCGTGATTTCAAAAAGAAGTATAAGCGAACGATTCTGGGTATTTTGTGGAGCCTGATCTCGCCGCTGATGCAGCTTTTGATTATGACCATTGTATTTACGCGATTTTTCGGACGGGATGTACCACATTATACCATCTACCTGTTTGCAGGAAACCTGTTTTTCTCGTTTTTCCGTGATTCGACAACAGGCGGTATGAGTTCTCTGATGTCAAATGCGGGCATCATTACGAAAATCAATCTGCCGAAATATATGTTTTTGCTGTCAAAAAATGTTGCAGCCTGTATCAATTTCGGCTTGACGCTTTTGATTTTCTTCCTGTTTGCGGCGATAGACGGCATTCATTTCTCATGGAATTTTCTAACGCTGGTATATCCGGTTCTCTGCATTATTGTGTTTAATATCGGATGCGGATTTATTCTTTCGGCATTGTTCGTGCTGTTCAAGGATATTCAGTATTTGTACGATATTTTTACGACTTTGCTGATGTATCTTTCTGCAATTTTCTACTACACAGATGCCTATTCGGAAACTGTGCAGAAGCTTTTCTATCTCAATCCGATTTATGTGTATATCAAATATGTGCGCTGTGTTGTTATTTATGGTTATGTGCCCGGTGTTGTAACGCATTTGCTTTGTGCAGGGTATGCGATATTAGCGCTGCTGATCGGAGCATATATTTATAAAAAATACAACTATAAATTCCTGTACTATATGTGAAGGAGGACGCATATTTTGAGTAAAATCGAGCTGAATCATGTTTCTGTATCGTATATTGTCGGTGATTTCTCCACAGTTGGGCTGAAAGACATTGTGATACAGAAAATCAAGCATACCTACCGTGAAAAAGAATTCACAGCGGTCAAAGATGTGACGTTTTCCTTAGAGGAAGGGGAACTGCTGGGAATCATTGGTTCGAACGGTGCTGGAAAATCCACGCTTTTGAAGGTCATTTCCGGCATTATGCGTCCGGTATCGGGAACGCTGAATGTCAGTGGTTCGATTGCATCACTTTTGGAGCTTGGCACGGGATTTGACGGTGATCTGACGATACGGGAGAACACGTTTTTGCGTGGTGCGATGCTTGGGTATACGCGGGAGTTTATGAATCAGACGTATGATAAGATCATTGAATTTGCGGAATTAAAGGAATTTGAGGACAGATTATTTTCGCAGCTTTCGTCGGGAATGAAATCGAGGCTAGCGTTTTCGATAGCGTGTCTGGTAAATCCGGAGATTCTGATACTGGACGAAGTGCTTTCGGTAGGAGATGGGGCATTTCGGAAAAAGAGTGAAAAGAAGATGCTGGAAATCATAGGGAGTGGGACGACGACGATTCTGGTATCGCATTCGCTTCCGCAGATACGGCGCATGGCGACGAAAGTGCTTTGGTTGGAGCGAGGGGAGCAAAAGGCATTTGGGGACACAAAGGCGATATGTGACGAATACGAAAAATTCCTTGCGCAGAAATAATTGAGGATTCCAAAGGGAATTGATTCCCTTTGGCAGAGTTCGGTAACAGCGTTCCCGGACGCCAACAGACTGCAAGCAGTCTGCACCGCAGAGCGCGAAACTCCCTTTTTCGTCCAGCTAATCAGGAAGGGGTTTCCCCTCCTGTCGTACCGAACATAAATTTAGAGGCAAGAGAACTAGGATTACCAGTTCTCTTGCCTCTTGCCTTTCATTCGGGTACTGCACTGGGGGCACCCCTTAAGGCAACACCGCACAAAGCACACCTGACGGCTTGGTGGCACATCTTTGTGCGGTGTTGCCTTAACTGCTTACTTTTTCTGCAAAATTGCTTGCATTTCATCCCGCAGCGGCACTGCAAGTACTACTTCTTTTTCGTATTCCGATGAGTAAAACCGCAGTTCTCCACAGTGCAGCGCATGGTCATTCATCAAAGTACAGTCCCCGCCATAAAGCGTATCCCCCAATAACGGATACCCAATGTGCGCCATGTGAACCCGAATTTGATGCGTTCTTCCCGTTTCCAGCGTGCATTCCACCAGCGAACACTGCGTTGTTTCCTGTAAAACCCGATAATGCGTGACGGCTTCCTTCCCGTCTGCACGAACACATCGCGTAATTACCGAATCCTGCATTCTCGCAATCGGTGCGGAAATCGTGCCTTCTCCATGCAGTCCAGCCGCAGTCAGCGCATAATACTTTTTCTGAAAAATTCCCTGCATCGTATTCGCTGCATGGGCGCATTTTGCAACAGCACATAGCCCTGATGTATTGCGGTCAAGCCGAAATAACGCATGAAACGCACTCTCCGGATATTGCGCGGCAAATAAATTCGCAAGCGTATCCTCACGATGCCGAATAGACGGATGTATAGGCATTCCTGCGGGTTTGTTGTAAACCACAAGCTGCGGAGATTCCCATACCACAGGCGCGTGCAAATCAGGATTGCCTGTAATCTCAGAGGACTCCGTACAAGTCAGCAGCAGAATATCGCCCTTTTTCACCGTGTCAATGACTCGGATGGGCTTGCCATTACAAAGGATCCCATTTTCCTGCTGTTTCATTTTTTTCAGAAGGTGCGAAGAAACACCCGCATGACCGCGTACATAGGTGCGCAGTTCCATCGGTTGTTCTGTTTCGACCTCCAATCGAATGGTCGCCATGGTTTGCATCCTTTCGGTTTGACAGTGAGGAATCGTGCCGTTTGCTTATTTGATGTAATAGAGGTAGTCCGATTTGCGCGGTGCGGCAGGGGAAAGTTCTGCGGCGGGTTTGCCGAGAATACAGTGACCAATGCCCTCATAATCGCCTTCAATGCCGAGTGACTTGAGGATTGCTTTTCCTTCTTCGGTCTCGAATTCTTCCTTTGCACGGTGAATCCAGCAGCTTCCGAGTCCCAGTGTCGATGCAGCCAGCATCAGATTGCCCATGACCAGACTGCCATCATAAAGGTAAGTCGGGCGGGATTTATCTGCCAGTACGACCAGGACAACGGGCGCACCATAAAACGGATCCATGTTTTCCTGACCAATGATTCTGGCATTCAGCTTCGAAAGTTGATTGCGGGTTTCGGGGTTTGTAACGGCGATGATGATGGGGGACTGCCAGTTCATGCCGGTCGGTGCATACGTACCTGCACGCAAAATCGCATCAATGTCTTCCTGTGCGACCATATCAGGCAGATAGGCGCGGCAGCTTCTTCTTTCTTCCATTGCTTTCAAAATTTCATTCATAATTCAAATTCCTTTCATTCATCAATATAAACAGTTATGCTGAAGCATTCACAAGAATGCATATAAATATTATATCATATTACCCAATCAAAGTCAATACATCATAAAAAGATATTGAAAATGCACAGAAAAAATTTGTTTCATGCCTTTACAAATTATAAATAATGTGTTATAATAAAAGAAAATATATGTTCATAATGCGACTTTACAGAAAGGATTGGATTTTATGCTTGCACTCACCGTTTCAAATGTATTTCTCTCTATTTATGCAATCGGGCTGGTAATCACTGGTGCGATGTTTCTGTTACTGGCAACACTTCCGCCCAGCCGCTATCAAAAAGAATTAACGTATACCATCGTATTTGCAGGCATTATGCAGCTTGGTTATTTTTTCTCCTCGACAGGCAGTACGCTGGAAGAACTGATGATCGCGCAGAAACTCATCTATCTGGGCGGTTCTTTTGTGCCATACACGCTGACGCTTCTGTTTGCAACATTTTGCCGCATTACCTTGCATAAACCTTCGCGCATGATCATGTATTTCGGAAGCGTTCTGATGGCAGTGATCGCCATGACCTGTGATATCAACCCGCTGATGCATAAAGCGGTGTCACTGTCAGTATCAGGGGATGCTTGTAAGCTGGCAATTACGCCCGGGCCTTTGATGTATTGGTTTAATTTCCGCTGCATTGTGTATTTTATCACTATGGCGATTTATGCCATCCGAAATATGCGTCGTTCCAGCCACCGCCGAAATATTCATTCTGTAATTCTGATGCAGACTGCTACACTGCCATATGCCTTGTATTTGATAGAGGCAATCTGGAAGCCTGCATACAGTATTGCACCAATTGGGCTGACGCTTGGCATCATTTTGCTGATGGTGCTGGTTTTCGTTGTAAATATTTATGATTTGCGCAGCTATGTGCGAGATGAGATTTTTGCCGAATCTCGAGATGCCATCATCATGTTTTCGATTGACGGCAGTTTTCAAAGCTGTAACCCATTGGCGCTGAAAATGTTTCCTTCCTTGGGACGGCTTTCTGTCGGGGAAGCAATTGACGATAAAACCTTATCTGTACTGAACGCGATGAAAAACGGAACAGAAAAGGAATATGAATTTGAAGAACAGTCTTACGAGTGCGAAGTACGGAAAGTGAAGAAGGAGAAGCTGGAGGTCGGTACGCTGCTGATGCTGAAAGATGTGACTGCCCATCGCAGCTATGTACGGCTGATGGAAAAATATCAGCATGACCTTGAAGTAACGGTACAGGAAAAAACGAAGCATATCCGCGCGATGCAAGACCACATCATTATGAGTATGTCGGATATCATTGAAAACCGTGACGGCAATACAGGCGGTCATGTCAAGCGCACGAGTGCTGTGGTGAAAATCCTCATGGATTATCTGGTGACGAAGGGTTATCCTGAAATCACGCCGCAGTTTTCAAATACGGTTGTGCATACAGCGCCTATGCATGACCTTGGAAAGCTTGCCATTGCGGACAATATTCTCTGCAAAAACGGAAAATTGACCGATGATGAGTTTGAAATCATGAAAACGCATACGGTCATCGGCAAGGAAATCGTAGATAAGGTGCTGAAAAACATGGAGGAAGAGGAGGTACTGGAAATCAGTCAGAATATTGCCATGTATCATCATGAAAAATGGAATGGCAAGGGATATCCCGAACATCTTGCAGGAACAGATATCCCATTGGAAGCACGACTGATGGCAATTGCGGATGTGTATGATGCGTTGGTCAGTAAACGATGCTATAAGGAAGCGATGTCTTATGAGATGGCGCATCAAATCATGTCAGATTCCTTCGGAAGCCATTTTGACCCGAATTTGCAGGAATGCTTTGAAGCCTGTTGTAAACAAATCGAAGCCTACTATGATGCATATTATGAAGCGTCATGATGGATAGTATGATGCGTGATTAATTTTTTCTGCCCTCTGCACAGATCCATGTTGTGCCTTCCTGCAAGTGAATCTGCACATCAGAAAATCCTGCATTTTCCAGAAGCTGACGAAATTCCTGCGGTGTCGGATTGTAAAGCTGATATTTTTGGATGTTTGCAATATCGTCTTCGGAAAGGTCAGCACCGCCATAGATATCAGCGATAATCAGAAATTGACTGCCATGTGCGGCAACACGATAGACTTCCCGCAGATTTTCCAGTGGATCTGGCCAGAAGTAAAAGCTTTCGACGGTAATGATGCGCTGAAAGAAGTTGGCAGGAAATGGCAGTTGTTCCACAGATGCTTCGAAAATCTGCATTTTGCCGTCTGCAATCCATGCGGCATTGTGCTGTTTGGATGCGGCGACCGAAACAGGGGAGTAGTCCGCACCATATAGCATGGCATCTTCTGCCATAGCTGCAAGACGGGAAAGCGTTTCACCGCCGCCGCAGCCAATATCCAGAATGCGGTCATGCGGTGCAAGTGCAAAGTGTGCCATACCCCATCCGCTGACGGCATAATGACTTTCGTTCATTTTGGACAGCATTTCGGTTCCGGCATCGCCCTGTGGTTTTGCAGGATTGCCAAGTTCAGTGATAGAAGGTGTTGGTTCCATAAAATATCCTCCAAACAAATGCAGCAAAGTGGTTGACACTTTGCTGCTTATTTTATATGAATGCATCGCGTACAGCGGATGAAATCTTACTGTCGCGGCGGAATGTTGACATCGTCCATAGATGCGTTGCGCGGCTGATTGAAATGCGGTGTCGGCTGCTGCGGAGCCTGATATTGCGGTGTCTGGTACTGCGGTGCATTATAAGGCTGCTGATAGGAAGGATTTGTGTACTGTGGCGGGTTGTTGTAAGGCGGTTGTGTATTGTAGAAGTAGTTCGGATCGTTCAGTGCTTTTTTCGCTTTCAGTGCGCCGATCAGATAGAGAACCGGCAGAACATTCATGGAAGCAAAACTGGTGACAGTGGAAGTGAGGTTAAATGATCCACCTGAAGTGTGTACAAGAGAGGTTATTTCGGCATATGTGGCAATCAGGATAATCAGTGCAACAGCGGTATAAACTGCATTCATCACCAGCATTGTAATGCCCCACTTGACACAGGATGCACCCTTTTGGGGATCATCTGCACTTTTTGTGCCTTTGATACCTGCGATCAATCGTACAACTGCGCACATCAAGGCTAAAAAGACGATCAGAAGGAGATCAACCAAAAACGAACTGACGAAGTTCCAGATGAGGGCACTGGTGCCGACCTCAGTATAACTGGTTGATGCCACGGCACTATTAAGGTATCCGAAAAGGAAAAGCATGGCAATGAAGAGCAAAATGGAAAGACTAGCGGAAACGGTCATAATGATACTTGAGACTTTCAGCAAATGATTCTTTTGCATAAGAATACCTCCATATAAATTTTTTCAGGTTTTGATTCAGGTTTACGTGTGAATTAGGTTTTGCATTGAAAACAGTATAGCATATAATTGCTTCGATTGCAATAGATTTCAACAAAAAAACATTTTCATAATAAAACATTCATAATATATTCCGGATCCGCCATTTGCGGATGTGCGTGTTGTACAAATACTTTTTGAAAAAAACAACACACAGAAGTCGTTTCTGTGTGTGTTCTTTCTAAACATAGTATGCTTCAAATGTATTCAGGCACAAGCAGGCAAGCTTACCGCCGTATGCCGCACCGCAGTCAATGCAGAAATTGTTGTATCTGCGATATATTTCATCTTTTCCGGAAAAAGCGCGTGTGGGTGTGTGTCCCCATATCATAAAAATGGAATCATCTTCGAAATAGCGAACATCGGGGCTGTTGCGGGATACCAGCACATCTTCCAGTGTATATTCCTCAATTTTCTTGTCTTTCTGGAAATTGCCCAGTCCTGCATGGCACATGATGAAAATATTATCGTTAATTTCTTCAATTTCGATCAGCGGCATTTCTGCGAGATACTGCACGATGCGGAAGCGTTCTGTTTTGGAGAGCGCCAGATATTGCTGAAATGTGGATTCACCGCCGTCATCCAGCCACATTTGCAGTTCACGCAGTACCACTTCGTCTTGGTCAGTGCGATAGTTTTCCGCCGTCACATTTGCGCCGAGCCGCAACAGAATATCACACGCGAGCAAGTCATGGTTGCCCATGGTCGGGTAGACGTTTGTGCGGTGCATAATGTCCTGCACCAGTTCCAGCGGTTTATCGCCTCTGTCCAGCAAGTCGCCGAGGATATATAATACATCATCATCGCAAAAATTGATGAGGTCAAGCATTTCAAGATATTTGTCATATGAGCCATGGATATCACTCATCACATAAATCATGCAATCCCTCCTTTGAAGGATAGTCTTTTTTCTATTATAGCACAATTTTTATGCAAAGACAAATCAAAATCGAAAAAAAAGCAACGGCATTTCGTACAAATTTCTCCACTGAATTTTGTGAACTATTACTGTGAATCAGTTGCATTTTTCAGGATGATTTTTAAAAAAACGGCGCCCCATTGTACAAAACTGTACAATGAGGCGCTTCGTTATCCGTTTTTCAGTTATCAAGTTTTGCGATGATGCGAATGATTTTCGTGACATCATCTGCATTGACCGTGCCATCTTCCGTGGTATCCGCATTGGCAAGACCAGCTTCAGTAATTGGTAAATTCTTTTCCTCTGTAATATAACGGGAGAGAAGAATCACATCATTGATATTGACATCGCCGTCCATATCAACATCACCGACCAGCTTTTCTTCCTTCGGCGGGTCGATTTCCGTTCCTTTGGCTTCGGTTTCATAGACCACCTGTACACTTTTATAGGTGACTTTCAGGGTGTCTTCGATTTCGGCTTCCTGCTTTTCGGAATACTGCCACCATTCCTGAATCTCGATTTTGCCGTCCGCAATGACTGCTTCCACGGACTCTTTGTCCTCGTTTTCGAACGTGCCGTCAAATTCTACGGTAGCGGAGGAATCGTTGCCGAGCGCCAGTTCGAACGTCTTGCTTGTCCAGAAGCCGACACCGTTCTTGTCCTTGACATTCAGACCGATCGCACAGCCTACGCCGCCCCATGCAGAACCGGCAGGGGAGGTGACATCACCAGAAATGATGATTTTGCTGAGGTGTTCCGGATCGGTGATCGGAACTTCCACAAAGCCGTTGCCGTTGATCATATCTTCAGGATGATCGAAGGTCACGACAGTCTGCGAGATCTTGCTTGGGTCATAGATTTCCAGATCCTTGAAATCAGCCGCATCATCGGTAATGACGACCATCGCGGCGCTGTATGCGGGCAGGGTGACATTGACCTTGTTGTCCTTCACATCATCAATGATGTCGATGAGGTGAATCTGCGTGTCATCGCCGCTGACTGCATATACTGCTGCGGCTGCATATTTGCTCTTGGCATTATCCAACGAAATGACAGTGTCTTCTGCATTCTTCATATCCTTGTTGGTGATGACGGCAGTTACCATACCTTCATCCGTACCATTGATGGCAGCATATGCAGAAGAAAGTGCAACGTCTTTCGTGACGGTCGGCACGAGTGTATCGCCGAAGGTGCTGCCGTTTCCGTCATAGTTGGTGTACAGGCGCATACCGGCGTAGATGTTCTCGTCACCACTCCAGAGCGTTGCGAAGTAAACGCCTGCATCTGCATAGCAGCCGAGTGCTTCTGCCTGTGCGATCGTACCACTGATGTCACCGCCGCCGAAATTGTATTCGGAGATGCCGAGTTTTGTGCCGGGGTAGTAGGTGTCGATGGATTTCTGAATGGTCGGCAGAATCGGGACATTTTCCATGCACCATTGACCGATCCAACTGTTCTCCACGAAGCCTTCTTCATAGAGTGTACGAACGGATTGCAGTCTGTCCTCTGCGCCGTTACGGGCAGACTCGGAGTAGTAGTGGATGTCAAGAACGTCCAGCAGGCGCGTGCCGCATTCTTCGGATGCTTTCTTCATCTGGTCGAGATAGCAGTCGAGATACCAGTGATAGCCGCCTTCTTCCTTGACCTTTTCCCATTCATCGGTGGTTTCATCATCTGCGAGATGGTCAAAAGCGGTGTAGCCATAGAGGGAAGGGCCGAACACTTCGGCATCCGGATCAATCTTCTTGATCGCTGTCGCCATGGTGACGGACTTTTCCATCAATTCCGCGATCGTGACCTTTTCGGGATGCATACGCGGGTGAGTGGAGTTCCAGAGTGCCGGTTCATTGTCAAGGCTGTATCCCTGAATACCGGTCGCAGTTTTGGCACCGCCCAGCTTCTTGACGATATAATTGACGTACTCGTCCATGTAAACTTTTCCGTCCGTCAGGTCAGGGGTATCTGCAAATTCGCCGTCTTTCGTGAGAACGACTTCGTTCCAGCGCTTGGAAGGTGCAGCTTCTTCTTCCGTTACCGTGCCGTCCTTGTCGGCGGACACATAACCCGCCATCTGAACGGTTGCGAGCTTATACGGAATGTTGTTGGCAGTTGCTTCTTTGGAAAGCACCTGCACGCAATCTGCGGGGTCATTGGACTGCGAAAGGTTGTCATCGGAACTGTGCTTCCAGTCTGCACCTGCATTGGAAGCATTGTTTTCCCAGTTGTAGGCGGTGGTACGGTTGCCGCCCTGTCGAATCGACTGCGGCTTCAATGTTTTGAGCTGCGACTGGTTGCCGTACTCATTCACGCCAAAAATATATGGACTGATTGCCTTTTTCTCACCGGAAAGGTCAATCGTGATTTGCATATCATAGCTGTCATTGTCTGCGGCATTGGCAAGTGTCGCCGCAGTTGGCATCAGCATCATCAATGCTGACAAAAATGCGAGACTTTTCTTCATATGGTTCCTTCTCCCTCTTTCTCATGCTGCGCAGGATACCGAAACGGTCCCTGTTCCCAGCGGTCAACGAACAGTGCGCGGTTTTGAACATAGTTGCAAATGGCAGTAGCAAGAGAAACGAGGAACACAAGTGGTGAATTTCCGCACGCGCCATAAACGCTTGGTGGATTTTCGCTGATTTCCGCAGAAATACTCCACGCAAGACCAAGCCGGTCAAGCGTCTGCATGATGTTTTCGACTTTTTCCAGCGGCATGGATAGTCGTTTGGCAATCATTTCAAGCGATTGCATGACATTGCGCCTTGTGCTTCCCAGATAATAAAGAATCCGAATGGCATCGGGATCGGAAAGTGTCGAGAACAATACCGCCATGCGCTCAGGCTGACAAGCATACGAATTCACCCCTGTTTCGGGCACCTTCATAAAACAGAAAAAAGGAAGGTTTTGATTCAGGCGGGCGAATGCAGTTTCGTATTGGGTTTTCAGTTCGGCAAAGGTTTCCAGTTCCAGATCCTGCGGGTACTTGACCTTGGACAGGGTATAGTCGTGGTATGCGCTCATCATCGCGTAGCACAGATGCATGACAGCATCGGCGCGTTCGGAAGCAGGCATTTGCTGTAAATAAGTGACAACCAGTTGCTCGATGTCGGGAACCTCTTGTTCTTCACAAAGTCCGAACAGGACATCGAGCGAAACGCCCAAAACACGGGATATTTCGAGCAGATAAGCGCTGTCCGGCAAACTACCGTTCTCCCATTTGGAAATTGCCTGCGGTGTGACGCACAGCATTGCAGCGAGCTGACCTTGAGTCAGACCTTTGCGCTTGCGGTATTTGGCAAGGTTTTGCGGAAAGGCAGATGTTTGCATCTTGCATCCTCCGTTTCTCATACAATGAAAGCTTTCATGATGTATTGTAACACAATGTCGTGTTGATTGCAAGCACTTTTTCATAGGTATGGTGCAATAGACCGTTGATAATATAACCGTATCGTTGACATCTGCATTTTCATTTTGGTAAAATCAGTTTCATTGCACAAATACTGGAAATATAATATTCATTTTTTGTGCTTGTTATCTATATCGTCATATGCTATAATAACTATGGTTAAAAAAGAACAAATTGAACGCAATACAGCATTCAAATTGAAATAGAAAGGATTGATAACAAAATGAATGATAACACGAGCGAAAACCAGAAGGCATTTCCACGGCCGCGGGCATTCTCTACTGCTGAAATTACAGATTCTGCCTGTGAATTCCAATTGATCGTACCGGATGAAGTATTGGACTATGATATCGTTGTTGTGGGCGCAGGCGCATCAGGCGTACCCGCCGCAGGCTGGGCAGCCGAACTTGGCGCAAAGACCGCACTGTTGCAGAAAGAGGGGACGGTTGTTTCGCAAGGGAACTGTGGTTCTGCCATTATCAAATCCAAGTCCACGCCGGGCGGCATTGCAAAATGGATTCATCATACCAACAGCCTTTGTGATTGGCGTGCAGATACTGCGTTGCTTCGGATGTATGCGGAATATTCTGAAGAAGCGATGATGTGGTTCCTCAATCGTGCCGGATTGACTGCTGAAACCGAATATGGGGACGGCAGCAAAGTAGACAGCAATACCGACTGTGCGAAGCTTTTGCAGGACGGAAAAGGATTATGTGCTTTTCGCAGTACCAGCGGTGATTTCACAGGGCTTTGGCGTGACCGCCGAAATACGTATGACTATGGAACTGACCATTGTTATTTCATGGCGCCATGGATCGGCCCGAAGCCGATGAGCGTGCGTCATGCGCTCAAAAACATTCTTGCGAATCTTGGCGCGAAATATTCGAATCTCAATGTATTCTATTCTTCGCCTGCCGTACAGCTTGTGCGCTGCGGCGAGAAGGTGACGGGAGTCATTGCAAAAACCGCTGACGGAAAATATCTTCAGTTCAATGCAGCAAAAGCCGTTATTCTTGCCACAGGCGATTATACGAATAATCCGTCCATGGTGAAGCGCTGGTGTCCGGATATTGCAGATTTTGACAAGAAGCAGTCCAACAAAACAGGCGATGGACACATTCTTGCAGTCAGTGCGGGCGGACAGATGGAGAATGTCGGTCACACCAAGATGATGCATGATTTTGATTCCGCGCTGATGTTTGAAGAACCATTCCTGTTTCTTAATATGCATGGCGAGCGCTTTACCAACGAGTATACGGATTTTATCAGCATGGGAAATCTGCTGCGGTATCAGCCGGTATATAAAGGCCCGAATGTGGATGCTGACCATCCAAACGGCTCGAAAGGGTGGTACTGTGCGATTTATGACAGCAGCTATGTCAACTGGGACAAGGAATCCTTTGTGGACGGCATGGTACCGCCGACCGTTATGGAAAAATTTATTCCCAATCGGGTTGAGAATCCGCAGGGCGTTTTTAAGAATTTGATCGACCTTCATTGCTGTGATTCGCTGGAAGCATTGGCGGCAGAGCTTGGCATTCCGTTTGAAGCGATGCTTGCATCTGTTGCAAGGTATAATGCACTATGCGAACAGGGGAATGATAGCGATTTCGGAAAACCTGCGAAATATCTGCATCCGATTATTCAGCCTCCGTTCTGGGGTGCAAGAAAGCATATTCGTGTTTCTGCTGAGGTTTCGGGCATTATTACGAATCAGTATGGGCAAGTGCTTGATAAAGCGGGAAATACGATTGCAGGGCTTTACTGTGCAGGAAATCTCGGCGGACAATTTTACGGCGGCAGTGATTATCCGTTCCATCAGACGGGACTTTCTCTTGGCAGATGCTACACGTTCGGCATGATTGCCGCAAGGCACGCGATGGGAAATTTGTGATAGATAAGGCAGCATCGCATGAAGGTAATATTCATGACCTGACTTTCAAATATGATACGATCAATAGGGCAGTGTTCTTATGAGCACTGCCCTGTTTCGTTATCTTGATGCACTAAAGAGGGGGATGTCAGTGCGCAGGACAAGCCTGTGCGCTTTTCTGTTCTGTAGAACGAAGCAGTCTGAGAAAGCCCAGCATCCCGATACCACACAACAGCGGAAATGCATAGAGATATGCATTTGTGCTGAGGGGCAGCCAGTACAGGCAAAGCTTTGTCAGCAAAAAGGAAAGAAACAGGGAGAATGCGGGATAAAAGAAAATCTGCTTCCAATTTGGTCGGAGACCGGTCACACGTCGGACAAAGCAGAACCGCACTGCATTGCCGCTGAGATTGCACGCAAGATAGGATGCCACGATTCCATAGAACCCGAACAGCGGCACGCAAATCAGCAGAACACTGATACGGACGACATATTCTGCAAGATAATTGAATGACGAGAAATTTTGCTTGCCCATGCCCCGCAGAATGCCTTCCATGATAATCTCAAGATAGATGAAGGGGACGATGGGCGCCATCAGACGCAGAATTTGCCCTGTGAATGCATCACCGCCCAGCATCCTGCCGATTTCTGCACCGAACAAACGAAGCATCAGCACCACGAACAATGAAAAAGCACAGGTCTGTTCAAATACGCGCTCCGTTAGTTCGCGTATTTTCTGCGTATCGTTTGCGGCTCTTGCTTTTGAAAGCGCCGGCACAAGCAATCCCGAAAGGCAGCATTGTACAACGGATGGAAAAAAAAGCGTCGGAATAATGATCGCTTCGAATTCGCCGAATTGTGCCAGTGCCTCCTGCGGACTTGCGCCGAATTGCAAAAGCGTCAGCGGAACGAGTGCATCATTTGCGCTGCTGAGGGCAGAAACCAGACAGGCATTTCCCATGACGGGCAGAATCTTTCGCAAAAACTGTCCAAAGGACAGAAAGCACTTTTCAGAAGCATCTGCGTTTTTTATGCGAAGTGCTGCCAAGTATCCGACAGAAACACTTTGTCCTGCCAGCATCGAAACAGCAAATGCGGTGAGCAAAGAAATTTTTTCGCATGGAATGAGAAACTGCGCACAGAATGCCATGGTGCCTGCGCGTACCAAGAACTCGATGCCCTCAGCAAAAGCCGGATGAAATACACGCGAATAGGCATAGCAGCGTCCTTTGAGGCAGGCTGCGAACGCACAAAGCGGCAGACAGAGCGCTAACAGCCGTATGGAAAGAGTATTTGCGCCTGTTTTCGAAAGCAATCCTGTGATAGGATCTGCAAAGATGCAAAGCAGAAGGCAGACGGATGTGCTGAGTGTCATGCAGAATCGAATGACATACCGAAATACCTGTTTGGGATTTCCGTGGCAGCCAATTTCTTCGGAAAGAAAACGGCTTGCTGCCAGAAAACCGCTGCCGCTGCCAAAGACAACTGCCATGCCAAAGAAGCTGCCCATCAAAGTGAAGACGCCAACGGACGCAGCACCCAGACGCCGCGTCAGAAACAGATTGAACAGCAGTCCTAACCCTTGCAGTGCAACGGATATCGCACTGAGCATAGCCGTTTCGTATGCAAATTTTTCTCGTGGTTGTATGAATTTCATGATACTCACCTCATGAAATGATATGCGGTACACGAGAAATTCAGACTCGAAATGCAATTCAGCATCGTATAATCGTACTGTTAAGGCAACATCGCACAAAGCACGCCTTACGGCTTGGCGGCACATCTACTTGCAGATTTTCCGCCATCTTGCACAGAAAAATCAGGCTGGTCTAACTCGTTTGACCATACGTAGCCTGTACCACCAGCTCTGTGCGGTGTTGCCTAAAATGAAGACCAAAAAAATTTTTTGAAAAATTTCAAAAAAGGGGTTGACAAATCTGATTCCATGTGTTATAATATAAAAGCTTTAGGGGTATAGCTCAGCAGGTAGAGCAACGGACTCCAAATCCGTGTGCCGAGGGTTCGATTCCTTCTGCCCCTGCCATTATCGAAGCGGGCTGTGGAGCTTTTGCTTCACAGCTTGTTTTTTTACCTAGTCTGTCATTCACATGATGTGCAGCTAGCTTATATCTCATACTGGCAACATTGGTTGCCGTCTGATTTCCGTTTGCGGTGTCGCTCAGAGTGCCTTACTGATAAGCGCAGTATACAGGCATCTTTTTGGCGTACTGCTACCTCACTCTGCATCAAGCAGCATTCAGGA
>JAZUJW010000049.1:0-1957 GCA_045642925.1 Oscillospiraceae bacterium | reverse complement strand
GAAATCGAAAAATGTTTGTTTCTTCCATTATGCATCACCTACACTTTCATCAGTCTGATATGGATCCTCGATGTATTCTGATTGATGCGGTGCTCCCATCATCATGAGAGGAATTCCTCCGTTCTGCGAAAGGATCATCTGATACAATTCCGGCATAGTCGGACAATACGGGACATACGCCTGCGAAACAGCCCAGTCCGCTTTGCTGCAAATCATCGCACCGCTGAATGACATCGTATCGCCTGCACTGTGTGCGACTGTATCGGATTGATTGATTCTAAGCGATTTTGCATCTGTAGTGATCGTAACCTCAGCAAAGACATCCTGACCGCGCGGAATCTGGAAATATGAAGACGCATTGCCACCGTTCTCGTCAAAGAAAATTCCTCTGCACGTTTCTGCATCCGTATCATCGGATTCCATGTTTCGGAAGAACACGATATACTGCCCAGCCGGAATTGACAGACCGTTTGCCTGAAACCATGATACACTTGATGATGCCGTTCCCGATTCGACTGGCATTCGGTTCTTTGCACCGCCGTTTATAAGTGCTGTAAGTGCTGTCTGTAAAACTTGCCTTGCCGTTGTTTCCGCAGCAAGATCAGATTGCAGTGCTTTAAGCGGTATTGCATCAAGTCCATCGTCAATATCCTGTGCTGTATGAGATAAATATGTCTTATCCCCGACATCAGTTGCCATTTATAACACCTCTTCTCCAAATTGCCTTGCCCCTGCTATCGTATATCTGTTTTCCGTTTTTATCGCGCAGAGGAAATTCATATGTCGCTTCTTGCGGCTCTGCATCAAATTCAAGCGGATATCCTGCCGACCTTGTAAAGCTGTTTTTGCTTCCAAAAACAACGCTTTTTACTTCGCCTGTTATACCGTCCGTCACTGTTTCTGTGATTTTCAGCGTGATCTTGCCGCCAAGCATTTCGTCAAGTATCGTTCCGCTGTTTCCAACACGATACTGATAGTGGTTTGTCATTTCCGGATATACGTTTTTCAAGTCTTTCACATCTACTTCATAGCAAATAATAGGCGTACAAGTGTTTTTCCACAATGCAAGTAAATCATAGTATATGCGATTCATAAGCATTTCGGATGCTTCCATGCCGTGTTCCTCTATCATCGCATACATATGCTCATAAAATCGCCGTTCGTACTGGATTTCTTGTGAACGAACGATGTTATGTGGAAATTGGAACAGCGGAAAAGAGTTTCCGGCATAGCTTACTGCAACCCATGATCCTGTTTCGGAATCGGTAAGCCGCAGCCACAAAGCAAGCCCAGATGTATCAACAGTGCGATGTAGTCCGCATAAATTAGCGCCAAAACGCAAATCAAAAGCATTATCTTCCGCATTTTCCATGCGCTCATTTATACTAAAATGGAAGTTGTTGCGATACAATTCGCCGCCTTTTTCGTCAATTATACCGCCTGATCCTATCAGCTTTTCAACTGGTGTCTGTCCTTCGCCGTCCACGACAAAAGTCCACTCATGACCGCCGCCCCATTCCCAATCAGACGACCAATCATAATCGAATCGGTACATTTCGCCTTCATCGTAGCTTGTGTATACGCTCATTATGTGATTCATCGCTGATTCGCAGTGCCAGAAATCGGCAGGGTTGTTATCGTCTCCGAAAATCCACAAGTCATTTAGCTGATAAAAGATATGCTCACAGAATGCCGTGACTGTTCCGCTTGTCTCTGATTTCTGATTCCACTCTACGCGCTTTATCGTGAATAACTGCCCTTGACATTTGATTATATTGCTTTCACGGATAAAACGCCATTTTCCGAGATCATCAATCGGATGTGTCAGCGTCAAGCTGTACTCTCCATTGATTATCTCGTTTATAGTTGCTTCTGTAGGATCCAGAATCGCAAGTCCATTTGTCAGGAAGTCCTGCTTGATCGAAAGCATATCATACACGCAGATGTATTCACGCTG
>JAZUJW010000048.1:0-207330 GCA_045642925.1 Oscillospiraceae bacterium | reverse complement strand
TGAGGATTCCAAAGGGAATCATTCCCTTTGGCGAAGTCCAGAGGCAGCGCCTCTGGTCGCGCTCCGCAGAGCGCGAAACACCTTTTTATCGAAAAAAATAATGAGGAGGGGGCTGGGTGAACCCCTTCCTGATTCGTTAGAACGAAAAGGAAATTTCGCTTCGCGTGCATAGCCGCATTCGGATGCTTAGTCGCTGATTCGACGACACTCCATGTAAAAACGCTTGTCTGCGGCGTGTCCCATCGAAAATGTCTTTCTCGGCAGTGCACCATCTTTCATGACAGTCGGGAACAACTCCGATTTCTGCATATCCGGCAGCAAAATACCCATGCTGTTTTCTGCCTGCGCAAGCTTCTCCACAACCTCTGCACCATGAATATAATCAATCTTACCGCCATTTTCCTTCAGCCATGCATCCAGAAAACTCTGTACACTGCCAACCGTCAGATTCGATGTCGGCTTGTGAATGTAATACGTCGTCTTGCTGCCATCCAGAATCACTTCCATCGCCTGTGCAGCCTTCGCATCCGTGCGCAGGTCAAGCGCCGCCGTCATGTCAGCAAGCAGCTTCTTTCCGTCAATACCACACAGAATACGATGAATTGCCTCAAACTGCAATGCCTCACTGTGCAGATTCACCAGCTCAACCAGCGCATATCTTGCCGCACAGTTCGTCGTGTCTTCATTCGGATTTGCCGCTTTCCATTCCTCATAAAATGCCTTTGCCGTTGCCAGAGAATGGTTGCCGTCACCCATTGCATATACAAGCGGTGCTGCACCGTTTTCAAAGTTCTCTGCATTGCCCATAGCGGTCAGTGCGTCCAGTACCTTCTCCTGTGCATCCGCAGGTACCAGCCAGCCCTGAATCGAGCCGCCGCCCTGCATCAGCTTCGTATCGTATACTTTCTGCATGGTGTCTTTTGCCGCAGTCAGCGGTTCAATAACGGTTTTCTTCGCATCATCAAGCAAAATCATAATATGCGGAAGCTCCAGTGCAGCGCCGCGGCGAATGCGGACACGAGGAGGAATACGCTCTGCAACGGTTGCCTCAGTCGCACGTACCAGCGAGGTCGAACCCTTCGTATAATCGTACTGTTCGAGGTCGATTTTGCCGACCAGTCCCGCACGGCATTTACCATCGCTCTGAATACGCTCAATGTAAATCATTGCGTCAGAATAGGTTTCAAACACGTCATTTTTGAGGTATTCCTGCATCGTGGACTGAATTTTCGCAATGCGCTCGGTCACATCATTTTCTTCGAGATACAGTTCAGGAAGAATCAGGCGGAGCGTAGAAGGCTTTGTGCCGACATTCTGTTCGGTTTCTGCCCAGTAAGCAGGCTCACCCGTGTACTGGTCGCAGGCACAGACTGCCCATGCCTCAGACATTGCTTTCGCGTTCGGCAGCAAAATATCTGCCGCACTGAATGCTGTTTTGGAATTCCGGTTCATAATAGATACCAGCCTTTCTGCGGTATTTCCCGCAAATAATCATTTTCCGCAATTTGAAAAACGGAAAAAAGGGTTTACAAATCAATCGTCTTGTGCTATAATAAAAGTAACAACTTCCGTTGCAAAACCATTTTTCAGAAAGGAACCTTGGGAATGCTGCATGAAAAATCCTGCGGCGCAATCGTTTATCGGCGATATCATGGAAATATCGAGATTCTGCTGATAAAACACATTAACAGCGGCCACTGGTCGTTCCCCAAAGGTCATGTGGAGGGTGATGAAACCGAGCTGGAAACAGCCCGCCGTGAAATCAAAGAAGAAACTGGTCTGGATGTCATCCTCGACCAGACATTCCGCGAAACCGTAACATATTCACCAAAACGCGATACCCAAAAAGTCGTGGTTTACTTCCTTGCACTTGCTCGCAATTATGATTATGTCCCACAGGAAGAAGAAATCGCGGAAATTCGCTGGGTGGATATCGTTCATGCTACCCGTCTTTTGACCTACGAAAACGACAAGACCATTGTCAACAAGGCACGCGCCGCCATTAAGCTGAACAATCACAGTATGTGATGTCAGCCTGCCACATCCACAAGAAGAAAGCTGAGTGTTTCACTTGGCTTTCTTTTTTTCTGCATTCTGCGTGTAAAACCACTTTGCCCAGTCCGCAAAGAAACCGTTCTCGCAGGTTTTTGCAGAGAGAAAACCACCCGCAGCCGCTACTGCTTCCCGCACCACTTTCTGTGCATCCGCAGGACAGCCCGCAAAATCGGCATTTTGCAGCATGGTCACATCATTGTCGAAATCGCCCGTTGCACCGACCACAGCACCTTGCGGCAAATATGTCCGCAATGCCGTCAGTGCAGAACCTTTCGAAACGCCTTGCGGCAGAATTTCCAGAAACCACTCATGCGACCGTGTGAATGCCACACCTGCATATTCAGGAAGCGCCACTATTTTCAGCATCGCGTCCACCACTTCAGGTGCCGCCGCAAACAGCGCCTTGCAGCATTTTGTCACAGGCATTTCCGCAACCGTACAGAATGTTGGCGTAATATGCGTGATCTGCAAGTGAATGCGTTCATATTCACCATCCTGCACGACATATACGCCGTCAAAATTCAGCAGTTCCGCGCCCGCACTCGGAAATTCCCGCATCAGACGCAGAATCAAATCCTCTGCACAGGCAGGCAGCAGCGTTTGTACCACGGGCTTTTCTGCCGCCGTGTCATACAGCACGCCGCCATTATAAAGAATGGCAGGAAAATCGGGTTTCAGCAGGTCGAAATACGGTCTGGTCGCCTGCACACCGCGTCCTGTCGCAATGCCAAACTTTCCGCCCTGTGCGCGGAATGCGGCAATCGCAGCCGCATCCTCCGCCGCAAGCGTCTTGTCAGGCAGCAGCAATGTGCCGTCCAGATCGGTCACAAGTACCAGTCCCTCACAGGACAAATTGTTTTTCATGGGTTCTCCTTTATGTATCGTTCACTGATGCAGCAAATTCGACAGATCCGTCAGCAGTTCGCGGCATTCCGCATCGGAAAGCTCCCCGATATGCGTCTTGGAAAGCTGCTGTATCACCTGCGCTTCCGCATCCGCAAAGAAACTGATCTGTCCCTGTGTTTCAGCGGCTTTTTTCGCTTCATGCGCAGCTTTTTCGGCTTTGCTCTGTGCTTCCAGTTCGTTCAGCAGATTCTTTGCACGGGCAGTCACTTTTGCGGGCAGTCCAGCCAATTTCGCCACTTCAATACCATAGCTGTCATCTGCCGCACCTTCTACGATTTTACGCAGGAAACGAATCGTGTCGCCATGCTTCTGCACCGCAATGCTCAGATTCCGCACGCCGTCACACTGCCCTTCCAGCAGCGTCAATTCGTGATAATGCGTCGCAAACAGCGTTTTGCAGCCGATTTGCTTTCCCGCAATATGCTCTGCGACCGCTCGCGCAATGCTGATGCCGTCAAAGGTTGACGTACCGCGCCCGACTTCATCGAGAATTACAAGGCTGTTGGCAGTCGCGTGCTTGAGAATGGTCGATACTTCGTGCATTTCCACCATAAACGTACTTTCGCCCGCCGTCAGGTCATCCGATGCGCCCACTCTCGTAAAAATCTGGTCTACGACCGAGATCTTCGCATACGATGCAGGCACGAAACTGCCCATCTGCGCCATCAGAACAATGAGCGCCGTTTGACGCATATACGTTGATTTACCACTCATATTCGGGCCTGTGATGATTGCAAGACGATTCGATTTCTGGTCAAGCAGCACATCATTCGGCACGAATACCGTATCCGTCAACATCTGTTCAACCACAGGATGCCGTCCGTCATGAATCTCAATTCTGCCGTCCACGGCAATTTCAGGCTTGCAATATTGGTTTTCGACTGCGACATATGCCAGTGAACAAAGCACGTCCACTTGCGCGACCGCAGAAGCCGTCTGCTGGACGATCGCAAGCTTTTCGGCAAGAAATTCGCGCAGCTGCGAGAAGATTTCCGCTTCCAGTGCCAATGCCTTATCCTTTGCACCAATGATGGTATTTTCGGCTTCTTTGAGTTCCTGCGTGAGAAAACGTTCGCAGTTTGCAAGCGTCTGCTTCCGAATCCACTCCGGCGGCACGAGGTCAAAGTACGAACGGCTGACTTCGAGATAGTAGCCGAACACACGGTTATAGCCTGTTTTCAAGCCTTTGATGCCCGTGCGTTCCCGTTCACGCTCCACGATTTCCGTGATGAGGTCGCTGCCGTGGTTCATGGCATGACGAAGCGCATCGAGTTCACCATGGAAGCCGTCACGAATCACACCGCCGTCTTTCAGAACCAGCGGCGGTTCGTCCACGATCGCACGCTCAATCAAATCTGCAATTTCATCCAGCGGCGAAATTTGTGCTTCCAAGGCTTGCAGCAGTTTGCTTTGCGGCAGCGATTGCAGCAGGGACTTGATTTCAGGCAATTGCAAAGCCGTCTGCGAAAGTGCTTTCATGTCACGCGGCGTTGCTTTCTGGAACATCACACGGGACATCAGACGTTCCAAGTCGAACACCTTGTCAAGTGCTTCCCGCAAATCGGATGCCACGACATTATTTTTGGAGAGTGTTTCCACAGCGCCAAGACGTTCCAGAATCCGTACAGGCGCAGTCAAGGGCTGTTCCATCCATGTCCGCAGCATTCGTCTGCCCATCGCAGTTTCGGTGCGGTCAAGCACACCGAACAGAGAACCGCGTTTTTCATGAGAACGCAGTGTTTCGGTCAGTTCGAGATTGCGGCGTGCATTGGCATCGAGTCCCATGACACCTTCTTTGCCATGAATGGTGATTGCAGTAAAGCGTCCGACCAAAGCACACTGTGTTTCAGCAATGTACTGGAACAGTCCGCACGCACACGCGCTGTCTGCACCTGTTTCGGAAAGTCCCAGTGCAGAGAAGGAATCTGCCGAACACTGTTTCAGCACCATATCGCGCTGTTTTTCCTGTGCAAAGCAATCATCGTCCCGCAGTGTCACCATACAGTTTGTTTTGGTGCGCAGATAATCGGTCACGGGCTTACGGTCGAGAAAACTCTCTGAAATCAGCAATTCAGACGGCTGATAGCGGTCAAGCAATGAAATGAGTTCATCATTGACATTTTTGCTGTCTGCGCGATGCAGATTCACTGCGCCTGTGGAGATATCTGCCGCACAAAAGACGGTTTCATCCCCCTGCGACCAGACCGCGCCCAGATAATTGCAGCTGGATTCGTCCAGCATCGTAGATTCGATGATCGTACCGGGTGTGACAATGCGAATGACGCCGCGCTCCACCAAGCCTTTGACATTGGCTGGGTCTTCGAGCTGTTCGACAATTGCCACGCGGTATCCCATTCCGACAAGCCGTTTGAGATATTGTTCCACGGCATGATACGGCACACCGCACATCGGCGCACGGGTTGGCAGACCGCAGTCACGGCCTGTCAGCGTCAATTCCAGCAATCTGGATACCAGCACCGCATCATCAAAAAACATCTCATAGAAATCTCCCAGACGGAAAAAAACGATCGCATTCCCTGAAGCATCTTTGATTTTCAGGTATTGCTGCATCATCGGGGAGAGTTTTTCAATGGGAAATTCGTTTGTGTCCATTGTGGCAATCAATGGCAGCCGCCGCAGGAAGCGCAGTTGCCGGTGCAGGAATGTTCAGCCATCGGGTCATAGTCATCGGGATTCTGACCGGCAGCACTCATGGCAATAATGCGGTTGATGGCATCGAGGAGTTCTTCAAATTCGGCTCTCACGCCCTGATATGCACGCATATGCTCATTTGCCATAATTTCGGCATAAATTTTCTTCATCTCAGCATTCAGTGCATCGACACGTTCGGTATCGGGTTCGTCCTTATCCTGCTCATTGCCAAGGTCAAGGCGTTTCAGGTTGAATTGACCAATCAGGTTTTGGAGGGTCTCATCGGCATCGTTATCCTCTGCGGCTTTCCGAAACGCAAGATAGCGTTCATCTTTCTGCAATTCTCTACCGAGGGATTTTGCCAGTTCAATTAAGTTTTCCATAATAATAACCTCACAATTCTGTTCTCATGCGATTTGCGAACACAGTCGCACATACTTTATTATTATACCACAAAACCGCAAAAAATTCAAGTGGGAGATTTTCGAAGTTTCACGCATCGCTATGATAATAAAAAGTCCAGAGAGAATTGCTTCCCTCTGGACTCCTTCATGTAAATTACAGCAACACCACCAGCTCTGTGCGGTGTTGCATTAACGGTACGATGCAATAATTTCTTCTTTTTGCAGTCCCGCTTTGCCCTGACAATCGTATTCTTCATAGAACAATCTTGTCCGTGCATTCAGCGCAACGGTATGTCTGCCGCCCGCCTGCTGGTAATTCGTAATGCGGAAAATAATTTGCTGTTCATCTACCGCATCCAGCATGATAGACATATTATCCGATGTCTGTTCTGTGCCGATCAATCGGCTGCTGGCAGTAAACTGGAAAATACTCGGCACACCATACGACTTTACGTGCATGATGGTCAGAACCGGTTTGCGCTGTGCCAAAATCATTTCCTGATGCGGCGTGTCCGTAAATGCATCCATCGCCACAAGTTCCGGAAATACAGGCATTTCCAGCTTTTGCATCCGCGCACATCCCGAAAATGCGCCGCTGTGAATCGCCTTGATCGAACGCGGCAGCTTTACCGCTTCCAATGCCGCGCAATTATGGAACGCATTGGCAGGTATGACCGTCACACCTTCCGGAATGGTGATTCTGCGCAGCAAACCACAGCCCTCAAAGCAGCCAATTCCCAACTGCCCCGCACTGCCGTCCGGATACCGCATTGTTGACGGCATCGTGACATTTTCCAACGCATCACAATCCCGAAACGCATAAGCCCCCAATTCGCACAGCGTTTCCGAGAGCACTGCAGACTGCATTGCACGGCATTCACGATACGCGCTTTCCCCAACGACACGAATCGTATTCGGCATGATCAAATCCATAGCCGAATTGCCGCGGAATTCTCCGCGTTCCACATACTCCTTGTTGCGATACTTCAGAATTTCGCGCCCTTTTCTTACAAAAATCCCCATAGAAACCGAACCTCTTTCTGATATTATTCCTGAAGTTTCTGCGTTCTGTTTTCCTTTGCAGAATCCTTCAGGTTATGGGTAAGTTCAGCCGACATGGTATGTATACACGATCGAATACACAGCCCCATCTTTCAGGAAGAATTGCAAATCAACACCTTCGCCTTTATATACGAGGAAAGCGTCGCTCTCTACTACAGGCGCACCGCAGATGTTTTTGATTTCATCCGCAGTCATGCCAACAGCAGCACCTTCTGCTGTTTTCTGGGTGTTGTCTGTCAAAGTCACTGCATATACTCGATTGACTCCATTGTCGGGATACGTTTCAACGGTAAAACCGTCATAAGTATAGGTATAGCTTGTTCCGTCAAATGCGCAGGACGGTGCTTCGAAGGTTTCCTTCGGTTCACCAAGTGCCGCAATGATCGGATCACATTCTGCATCAATTTTGATTTCCGTGCCATTCATGGTACAGGAAAACGCAAGCGTGCCATCGGCAGCGGAGGCGGAAGAAGAATCTTCTGTACCCTGTTCGGACGAAAGTGTCGTATCCGCATCAGCCTCGGTTGTTGCCACTGAAGATTCAGCGACAGAAGAAGATGAGGAAATGTCCTCACAGCCTGCCATTGTAGTCAGCAGAAGCGCGGACATGGCAGCAGCCAGAATTTTGTGTGCGTTGTGCATTGGTAAGACTTCCTTTCTTTCGTAAAAAAGCGGATCAATCTGTTTCTTCGGCAATGCCTTTGATGTTGCCGAATGAAGCAAGGTTTGCAAGCTGACGGTCATATTCTGCGTGATATCGTTCGCAGATATCCGCCCATTCCGCAGAAAGCGACGCATCGCCGCTGCGGTTTTCCAGCCCATACTGTGCAGTGAGGTATTCCCCGAACCAGCGGGAAAGTTTTTCTGCACCATAAACATTCATATGCAGACCGCCGTCATAGGTATCCGCACTGAAGTCAACACCTGTTTCCGAAAGAATGTCATCTTCCAGGAAATTGATGTATGGGACATTATTTTTCTGCGCATATTCGTCAATTTGCGCTTCCCATTCGTCATACCAGTAGGGATTCAGGGAAGGCGCTTTGATGAGAACGAGCTGAATGCCGTTTTCTGCGCAGAGTGTACGCATTTTGTCGAGATATTCCCAGCAGGTATCTGCGAAGGTGTAGTCTGTCAGCGGTCTGCCTACCGGAACATTTCCCGCCGCCTTCACATCAGCGCGGAGGTAGTAACCACTGAAGAAGTTTGGCTTTGCACCGAAATAATATTTGAAATCGTCTGCGGTGAGTTCACTCCATCTTGCATGATAGCGCAGCAGCGGGAATACATATGAAAGGAAGCTTTCCTCCTCTGTCATGGATGCATTGATGCAGTCGATTTTCGATTTTGACCAGCGCATTCCCTCAATGGACATACGGTTATAGGCTTCATTCTGCGGTGTGCCATACTTCATGGAAAGCACATTGAATACAGCAACATCCGGCTTTTCATACTGCAATGTATCTTCCAGAAGATAGTATGACTGCCAGATGAGCTGCTGTGCCGAACCGCGGATCGTTGAAGAAATGCCGTAATCTTCCCAGAGTGTGACCGGCGAAAAGTTTTCGTAGCATTCGCAGTCGCCGACAAACACAACATCGTGGTCGAAGCCTGTGTTGTAGTAGTCTGCGATGAGGTTGCCCTCCACGACATCAGACATATATTTCGGCTGCACCAACCGTTGTACTGCCGCGATCAAAACGGCAGCAGAAACGGTCATTGCAATGCCATATTGGATGACTTTTTTCTTGGTCATGAATCATTATGCTCCTAAACTGGAGATTTTGAAGAATCAGAACTGATTGTAAATGAACTGACTGGAATCGTAGCCGATGCCGTATGCACCGAACAGCAGCACTGCCAGCAGCATGGCAACGGTCAGCGCACAACTCAGTGCGGGTGACTTATCCAGAATCCGCTGACGCACACTGCCATGTCTGCCCAGCAGACTTGCAATAAACAGAACGCAAGCGCCAATCAGCAGAATCGCATAGTCGCTGCCCGTCAGAGAAAGCTTCATCAGACTGCCGTCCCAGAGAACGGAGAAATTGAACGACGTGAACATCGAGCCGAACATTTTGAAGGTCAGCGGCACATCGCGGTAGCAGTCGAACATACGCAGACAGCCCATCAGCAATGTGGTGCGAAGCGCCTGAAAACCGTCATAGGCGTGTGTATTGCTCCATGCGCAGGTCTTGTGGAATTTCTCGTAAAGCGGAGTCAGACGCTCTGAAATCAGAATGACCACAGCATTCATCATGCCCCAAACGATAAAATTCCATGCAGCGCCGTGCCAGAGTCCCGTTACGAACCAGACAGCAAGCGTGGAAACATACACAGGAACGTATTTTCCGATATTCTTGCCAAGTTTTTCGCGGCTCCATTTCGAAAGATTTATCATCGGCTTGCAAACGCTGATGGGATAGAACAGATAGTCCTTGAACCAAGTACCGAGTGTAATATGCCATCTGCGCCAGTATTCGGTGATGTTCTTCGAAAAGAACGGTCTGTCAAAGTTTTCCGCCATTTCCACGCCAAGAACCTGACCGATACCGATGGTAATGTCGATACCGCCTGTAAAGTCAGCGTAGAGTTCCAGCGTGTAATAGAGAATGCCAAGAAAGGCATAAACGCCGTAGTAGGTATCCGTGTCGGAAATCAGCATCGTAACAGCGGGAAGGATGCGGTCTGCAAGAATCATTTTCTTGCAGTAGCCCCACAAAATGCGCTGTGTGCCGAGTAAAACGCGGCGCGGCTGAAAACCGTTTCCTGCAAACAGACCTGTCGAAAGCTGATCATAACGGCTGATAGGACCTTGGATGAGCTGCGGGAAAAACGAAACGAAAAGTCCCAGTTTTGCGATATTTTTCTCTGCGGGATACTTTTCACGGTACACGTCAATTGCATAGCCCATGGTCTGGAAGGTGTAGAAAGAAATGCCCATGGGAAGCAAAAACTGCGGGATAGGCAAATTGCCGTTTCCACCACACAGCCCGATCAGGCTGTTGAGGTTGCGCATCGTGAATGCGCCGTACTTGATGACGGCAAGAATGCCGAAATTGAACACCAGACAAAGCACCAGCCAGAGAAAACGTCGCTTATTCGCGGATTCCTTGTATGCTTTCTTTTCTTCACGGCTCATTTCCGCTTTATGGGCAGCCAGATAGTCTTTGCGGTCTGCCGCCATGCGGTCAAGTTTGCGTGTAATGCAGTAGGTGCTGATGGTCGTTGCGGCAATGTACAACAGGTTGCTGATGCCGGAATATGCATAAAACAGCATACTTGCAAGCAAAAGCAGCATCCAGCGATACTTTTGCGGCAGCAGGAAGTAGACGATGCAGAGGACGATCAGTCCGAAAATAAATGCGGAATCTGTAAACAGCATCAGTCTTCCTCAAGTTCCTCGATGAGTTCCGCAAGTGTTTTCGCGGAGTTGAAAATTTCAGGCACGATCTTATCGGCAGGAATCGCCACATCGAATTCGTTGTTGATTTCGGTGATGACGGTGATAATGTCAAAAGAATCGAGAATTTTGTCATCAATCAGGGTATTGCAGTTTTCGAAGTCCACATCCTCATGCAGATCCTTGAGGATGCCAAGCAGGGTTTCGTAGGTTTCGCTCATAGTAATTTCCTCCATAACAAATATTTTATATTTATGCGTTATCATAAATTGCTTTTAACGCCTTTCGGTCAAGCTTGCCATTCGGCGTATGGGGCATTTCATCAAGCTGACGAATGAGGTTCGGCTGCATATAACGCGGCAGACGCTGCTTCAAATATGCAGCAAGTTCCGCTTTTTCCACCTTTCCTGTGTAGAACAGCACGATTTTGCCCTTTGCTTTATCATAAATACAGCCGACTGCTTCCACACCGTCATAAAGTCCGCAGTTGATTTCGATTTCACCGAGTTCAATGCGGTGCCCCATATGTTTGATTTGATAATCTTTGCGGGAAACAAATACCAGATCGCCGTCTGCATTGTAGTGTGCGATGTCACCCGTGCGGTAGATCAGTTCCGGAAAACGGGTTTGCAGGGGGTTCTGTGTGAATACCTCTGCGGTTTTATCGGGCTGTCCGTAGTAGCCCATGGTCAGACAAGTACCGCGAATGCAGATTTCGCCTGCTTCCCCGAACGGGACTTCCTTGTTGTTTTCATCCAGCAGGATGATGCCTGTATTATGAAACGGCTTACCGATTGGAATCGCATCCGTTTCTTCAAATTCGCGGTCAACATGATAATAGCAGCTCATGCCGGTTGCTTCCGTTGGGCCATAGAGGTTGGTGAAGCTTGCGTTTGGCAGAACTTCTTTCCAAAGACGGAACTGCTTGACGGGGAATACTTCGCTGCCGAATGCGATGGTACGCAGCGTTTCCGGCTTGACGGTTTTGAACGTACCTGTGGCAGAAATCATCGTCAATGCGGAAACCACCCAGCAAATCGTATTGATTTTCTTTTCGTTGAGGTATTCCACGAGTCTGGTCGGGAAGGAAAAATACTGTTTTGGCACAAGATATGTAGTTGCGCCGAATTTCAGCGTCGGATAGAGTTCTTTCAGGCAGGCATCGAAATAAAGCGGTGTCTGGTTGCCGAACACGGTATCCTCAGCAAATCCGAGTGTTTCGGAGAGATTTTCGATATAGTCGATGACCGAACGGTGGCAGGCAAGGATGCCTTTCGGCACACCTGTCGAACCCGAAGTGAATACAATATAGATCGGGTCAATGTCAAGCTGTTTTGCACGGATGGCATTCAGCGCTGTTTCGTTGATTTCGGTATGAATCATCTCATCAAAGAGATAGCTTTTGCCTGCATAGCCAAACTGCGGCAGCATTGCCTGCGTAGCAGTATCGCAAATGACCGCACGGGGCTTCAATTGCTCCAGAATCATTTCGATGCGGAATGCGGGCATTTCCACATCCAACGGGACGTAATAACAGCCGCCGTACAGCACACCGAAAAAGGCATTGATGGCTTTGGGAGATTTCTCCATAAAGACCACAACAGGCTCACCATAAAGCCCGTCTTTTGCGAGTGCAGAACCGACTGCACGGGCATTGTCATATACCTGCGCAAAGGTCAGTTCACAGGAATCATCTGCAAATGCGACTTTTTCAGGTACACGCGGAACAGTTTGTTCGAGATACGCGAGGACATTCGTTTGCATTGTTGGTCTGACTTCCTTCTATTCGAATTTATCATTCAAAGCTCTGCCATAGAGCCGTTCATGCAGTAGCCGCAGGCTTGAATGGCACAGGCGGCAAGCACTTCCATGGCATCCAGATAGCCGCTGCCGATTTCCTGCGTTTGTTTGATGACGGAAAGCTCCGTGCATCCGAGAATCATGCGTTCTGCGCCCATACCGCGCAGGTGTTTTGTGACTGCTTCCAGCATATCCAGATCAGCGGGTTGTCCTTTTTTGACATTCTCATAGATCATGTGCATGACCAGCCGCTGTGCTTTTTCTTCGGGGACTGCAAAGGCAATGCCTGCGTCCGTAAGTGCTTTCTGGAACAGCCCGACCTGCACCGTGCCATCCGTTGCCATGATGCCGACTTTACGGCATCCCTGTTTCGCAAGGAGCTGTGCGGATTCCACGATCGGGTGAATCAACTGTGCACGGACTGCCTGCTGTAGATCCTGCGAAAAGCTGTATGCTGTCATGCAGGGCATTGCAAGCACTTCTGCGCCGATGCGTTCAAGCGTCTGCGCACTGTCCAGCAATGCAGGCAGTGGGCTTTCTTTCGAATTGCCGAGCAAAAAGGCAGTTCTGTCGGGCGTCTGGGGTTTACTGTACAAAATGGTTTCGATATGGTCTTGGTCAGTATCAGCTTTGGTCATCGCCGTCAGGAGGGACATGAACTGTGCAGAAGCCATTGGCCCAAGTCCGCCGATGATGCCGAGTTTTTTCTTCTTTATCACGGCTGTTTCTCCTCGGTTACGGTCGTGTTTTTGTAGTTGTGACAGTCGTCGTGGTTGCGGGAGCATTCGGAGATGGTGTTGCAGGATAGAGGGATTTATCGCGCTTGAAGCAGTTGCCGTTTCTCGCGGAGTACGCATCCATCCACTCATCTGTTTTCATAAAGAAATCAGAGATTGCTACACGCGGTGTCGGATCGCAATGATACCACGCGCCCGAAATCTTCACCATATTCCACCAATGTCTGTCCGCACCCTCATAGTTTGCGGGATGGAACACCATAATGTTTTCCAAGCCTGCGCAGGTATACAGCAGACGTGCAAAACCGTAATAATTGCGGCAGTCGCCGTATTTCTGACGGATGGCAAGGGCGGCAGGATACATCCACTGGGTATCCAGATCTTCATACTCTTCATTGTTATCCACGAAGTACATATGGTCTTGTACATAGCGGTAGCATTTATAGGCAAGTTCCTGTTCGTCCATGTCCTCAGGTGCATTCTTGAGCATTTCGTCCACAATGTAGTAGCCCATGAGCATATACATTTCGTTTGGAATTTTCGTAAGGTCGGTATCAGCAGGCAGAACATTCAGGCGAACGGTTTCCGAAACGGAATTGCCCGCCGCATCTTCTGCGTCATATTTAATAGTGTACTGTCCTTCAGCATTGAAGTTGAAGTCATCGGAAAGCGTAATAGTATATTCAAGTTCACCGTCTTTATTATCGGTGGCAGTGACATTATGCGTATAGGAAAGCGGGACACCGATAATGGTCGTCAGATCCACGCATCCTGTCAGGATCGGCGGCGTATCATCGCCCGTGATCGTATAGCTGACAGGCAGAATGGAAACATTGTCGTAAGCATCGGTCAGTACGATCTGTGTCGTTTTGGTACCGTTTGAAGTCGTATCGGGCAGTTCGGAAAATTTCACGGTGACATCGGATGCATCCTCATAGGAAATCAGGAAGTCATCCATGGTAAGTTCCTGATTCGTACAGAAGGTCAGCTTTTCCTTGATTTTTCCGACAGGCGGTTTGGTATCCTGCACTGTCAGCGCAAACGGATAAGACTTTTCGCCGAACTTGACCTGCACCGTATACGTGCCGGGCTGTTTGTAATCTGTAATGGGCTTTTCAAATTGTGCATCCGCATACATTTTGCCGAGAAGTGCTTCCGGCGTGGCTTCCGTTGCCATTTCCCAGACCATCGCGGCTTCGCTGATGGTCAGAAGGGCATTCTCCGTGCGAATCGTGCCGTCTTCGAGTGTCATGATGAGTGCAACAGTCTGTGCGCCGACCGAATAGGACGGGGGTGCGGCATATTGCACGTTTTTGACAAAGGACTTGCCTTCTTCGTTCAGGAAATCTTCAGGTGCAGGAATGGATTCGACATTCCACATATTGATTTCTTCAATCGCATAATTAGGCGCATTGGAAAGAGGAAGGCTTGCTGCCAGATTGTCGTCCGCGATCCACATCACGAGTGCGGCAACCATTGCAATCATAAGAAGTGCAGACAAGATATAACAAACCGTCAGGACAATCTTGCTGCTTGGCTGGGCTGCATCTTTCATTCTACTAAGACCCCGATATATATGAATTTGTTGCAGGCAGGACATCCCGCCATGCACTCCCTTTTATTATATCGTTTTCTTTCGCGGGTGTCAAGCAAAAAATCGCGTTATGGAAGCCATACCATAGGATACCAAGGGGAAGCGGCATATTTTTGGTAAAATTTGCGAAAAACGTGTGTGTTTTTTTCATGAAATCTTCAGTGCTATGGGCTTGCATCTTGCCTTTTGATTTGCTATAATGAATAATAGCAATGTCTATGCATTTGCAAAAAGAAAATAGGAGTGTTAAAAGCATGGAAACCATTCTGGTTTGTGATGATGAAAAGGATATCGTATCTGCGCTTCAGATTTATCTGACAGCCGAAGGATATCATGTTAAAACAGCATATAACGGGCAGGAAGCCGTAGAACAGATGCGTCAGGGCGGCATCCAGCTTATTCTGATGGATATTATGATGCCTGTCATGGACGGTATCGTAGCAATGGCGGAAGTTCGCCGCTTCAGCAATGTGCCGATCATTCTCCTGACGGCGAAATCGGAAGACACGGATAAGATCCTCGGCTTGAATGTCGGTGCGGATGACTACATCACCAAACCGTTTTCACCTGTGGAAGTGATCGCAAGAGTCCGTTCTCAGCTTCGCCGCTATCTGCGTCTGGGCGCAGCGACACAGCCCGATCCCGATGTGATCACGGTTGGCGGCATTAATCTCAGCACGAAATCCAAATCCGTGACCAATGATGATACCCCCGTGAATCTGACACCGATCGAATTCGAAATTCTTCTCCTTCTGATGCAGAATGTCGGAAAAGTATTCTCGCCGCGCGAAATTTACACAGCAGTCTGGAAAGCTCCCGCTGACGGGGCAGAAAATACAGTTGCAGTACATATCCGTCATCTGCGCGAAAAACTGGAAATCAATCCTGCACAGCCCCGCTACATCAAAGTCGTCTGGGGACAGGGTTACAAGCTGGAGGGCTGAGAGGAAGGAGATATCAGAAAATGGAACGAACTCAGCGCGAAAATGGCAACGTGAAAGTTCTTTTCGCCCTGCTGTCCATTGTGATGCTCAGCTGTACCATCGTTTGCTGTATCGGAACACTATTTTGCCTGAAATACGGCTTTTATTCCAATAATCTGGACATCTATCAGACTATGCTGAAATCGCATACCAATCTGGAACAGATCGCAGATTACTATTCGGTATATTTGAGAGCGGAGGATAACAATGCGGAATACCTCTCCTCAAAACTATATTACGATAGTATTTTTTCACCTGATAATACCAATCTGCGCTTCATCATTTCAGATAAACTCGGAAATCAAATGTTCTCAAATGACCCGAATGTAGAAAAAGAACAGGAGATCCTGACGGTTGCATCCGATCCGGCACAAGTGATCTATAAGGGCGAACGCTATGAGAAGCAAGTGATCTTTGATGACTATGAAGACCTGAGAAATGCTGATATGTCTTCCTATCTCGAAAGCCCTGCTGAATTCAGCGAATGGTTCTATACGGACGTTGACATCGAAAAACTGAAAAGCATGAAGTTTCACATTGATGTCTGCGATGAAACAACAATACATTATGAAGTTTTTCATTCCCTTTCGGAAGCAAGGCAATTCGATTTCAAAGCGAAGTATGGCAAATACTGCACAGCGACAGTCACCGAAAACGTGCCTGAAGGTCAACAAATTCTGATAGAGGTCGAAGAACCTATTTTTTCGACGATCACAGGCACACTGGAGGATTATTACTACTACAAAAGTGAAAATCCCGCAAACCATTATTCTGACAACGAGGAAATCGAAAAAAAACTCAGCAGTGGATTAGAAGTCACCCTTGTCGGCTATCAGCAGGGAACGATGGAGGTTCTGATACGGACATATGTGCTGAAAAACATGAACGTCAATGATGCCATTCGCTCGGATTACAACGTCCTTTCCCGCTTAAATCGTGGGAGAGAGCTCATCCTGATCAGCTGCTTCCTGTTTGGTCTGCTGACGATCGCAAGCTGTATCGGGCTTTGCATGACCGCAGGTTATGCACACGGCACATCCGGATTCGTACATTCCCGGCTTCACGGCATTTCCTATGAAGCTTTCATTTTGATGCCGATTCTGGTCGTGCTTGCAGGATATTACAGTGTGTATATGATGATGGAAAACCGTGCCCAATGGCGTGCGACTGTACTGCTGGTTTGCGGCATGGCAATGACACTTTCCGTCAGTTGTGTTCTGCTTCTGTATACAACTGCCATCCGTGCAAAAACAGGCACATTCTGGGACAGCTTCTTTACTATTCGCCGTCTGAAAAACATAAATGACTTTTCCAAGACGAAGCGTTCCCTCAGTTTATTTATTGTACTGGCCTGCACAGTATGGCTGACGCTGAATCTTGTCGTCCTCCTCGAATGTACATCCACACCACTCGCAATGCTGCTGTTGGCACTGATCAATCTGCCGCCGCTGTTGCTGATATTCTATGTGGTGTATTGCTTTGATTTCCTGAAGCAGCGCACACAAAACATGGAAAAAGGCGATTTTGCAGAAATGACGCCGAAAGTGCGGCTTGTTCTGGCATTCAAGGACTTTTCTGCATCACTGGATCATATGACAAACGGCATTCAGGCAACCGTTGACCAGCGAACACGCGCAGAACGTATGCGTACCGAATTGATTACGAACGTATCCCACGACCTGAAAACACCGCTGACTTCCATCGTCAACTATGTAGATCTGCTTGACCGTGAAGTAAATGGAAATGAACGTGTGGAACAATATCTGGAAGTATTGCGGCGACAGTCTGCAAGACTAAAAAAGCTGACAGAAGATCTGGTCGATGCGTCCAAGGCATCAACAGGCGCACTGAAAGTGGAACTTGTGCCGATGGATATCTGCGTACTGATTCCGCAGGTTGCCTGCGAATATGAGGACAAATTTGCCGAGCACAATCTGACGCTCATTACGAAACTGCCTGAAAAACCACTGTATATTCTTGCAGACGGACGGCATCTTTTCCGCGTACTGGCGAACCTGTTTGGAAACGCCTGCAAATATTCGCTGCCATCGAGCCGTGTTTATCTGGAAGTTGCCAAGCGTGGGCTGATCGCAGAAATTACCATGAAGAATATTTCGGAACACGCTCTGAATATTTCACCGAGCGAACTGACAGAGCGTTTTGTCCGCGGCGATGCATCCCGACACACGGAAGGAAGCGGACTGGGACTTTCCATTGCGAAAGACCTGACACGCTCACAGGGCGGCACGCTGACACTGGAAATCGACGGAGATCTGTTCAAAGCAATCGTGCGTTTCCCGGCGTATACCACAGTGAATCCACAGATGCCGGTACCTGTGGAAGTACCCGAATCCGAGAACACCTCCAATCATGAGATGTCCGGCAAGAATTGAATTCCGCGTTTTGTTTGATCGAATCCGAAAGGCAAGAGAACCACTTCATACCGTTCTCTTGCCTTTCTCTTTATATTATAGAAGTCGTGCAGGACGATTTGCTCTGTACGAAAATATTTTCCCCGCTGTGTAACCTTTTCTCAAAAATCTTGTTTATATAATCAAAGGGCGGTGATGGCTACGGATGATGAATTGATTCTTCAAATGTTTTTTCAACGGGACGAACAGGCTCTCCATTCCACAACAGAAAAATACGGCACACTCTGCCGCAGTCTGGCGTGTAACCTGCTTTGCAGCAGTGAAGATGCCGAAGAATGCCTGAATGATGCCCTGCTTGCCGCATGGAATGCCATTCCGCCCGCACATCCACAGTATTTCCGCGCTTATCTCCTGCGGCTGGTGCGGAACTTCGCCATCAATCGCCGAAACGCCGACAATACGCAAAAACGCGGCGGAAGTCAATTGCCGCAGGCACTCGACGAATTGACAGAATGCATCGCTTCGCCTGAATCTGTCGAACACGAAATCGACAAGCGCGAAATTGCCAAAGCGATCACCGCATTTCTTGGCACGCTGCCGCGCCAACAGCGTGATTTATTCGTGAGGCGGTATTGGTACGCTTCTTCCGTTGCTGAATGTGCTGCATTATTCGGCATGAGCGAAAACAACGTGAAGGTGACGCTTTCCCGTATCCGCGGCAAACTCAGAAAATATCTTGAAAAGGAGGGATGGCTGTGAAAGAATCCGATTTGCTGACATTGCTTGACGACATTCCCGATGCTTGGATCGCATCCGCCGCCACACCGCAGAAACACGCCGTGCCTTTCCTGCGGTATGGCATTCCCGCCATCGCCGCCTGCATCACGGCAGTCACCGCTTTGGCAGTTTATCCCCGTTTTCGCCCGCCTGCGCCGCCCGATATCATGCCTGCCGCCACGACATATTCCACCACGCCCATTGTCACCACCACACAACGCAGTACCACCACTATTTCAACTGCGCCCGCCGTCACTACGATTACCGTGACATCAACTGCCCCGACAACGGAAATGATGCCTGTCACCGTTACGGAAGCCGTTCCACAAACGGTTGAAACAACGGAAACGAAAACCGCACCCATCACAACTGCATTGTCCGTCACGACACATTCCGCCGTCACCACGATTACCGTGACATCAACTGCCCCGACAACGGAAATGATGCCTGTCACCGTTACGGAAGCCATTCCGCAAACGGTTGAAGCAACGGAAGCGACCAACACACAAGCATGCAGTGTCGAAAATCTGCTGACGGTTTCCGTGCAGAAAAGCGAACCCTCCACGCCTGAAACTGCAACACAGGCAAGCGCATCACAGCCATTATGTTCGTTCCGTCTGCTGACAGATGCCGAAGCGCAGGAATATATGGATTTTGCGCATTATCAGTATTTGCAGATTTTCGTCAGCGGGAACGCCGAAAACGTGGACTTGCTGAATGGTATATACGATCATGCATTTCTATCTCTGGAAGCGGTGTTTCTCCCATCCGACACCTACACCGAAATGACATTCATCCTGCAATTGCCAAATGATATGGCAATTTCCACAGATGCGTGTTTCCTCCATTTCACCCAAGCCGACACGCCTGAAGCATATGCATCCATGCTTCCCGAATCCTTTGTCATTCAAATCATGAATACAGAAAGGTGGTTTTTCACATGAAAAAAATTCGTCAGTTTATGGCATTTGCCGCAGGTGCAGTCCTTGCACTGCAATCGCTCCCCGCCGCTTCTGCTTCCGCCGACTACTGCTGGGGCAGTACCGATTCTCCGTATTATGCCGACTGGGAAACGCTCGATGACAGGGGAATGCTTCGCTGGCAAGCCGGTCAGGACGATTACCAGCTCCTGTACAAGCATTTCACCAATACACGGGATGACGGCACAACCTCGGAATGTGATGTGCTCCAAGCAATTATCCCGCGGCACAATATCTTTTCGTTTACGCTGACACCTGATGCGGATGCAGATGCCGCGAAAGAAATTTTGTACCGCTACTATCCCGAACAGCAGATATCTGCCATAATTTGGGAAGATGCGGAAACGGGCGACTGCTGGGAAGTCTGGGACAACTCCGAACATCGCGGCGATACCGCATACTGCAATGCCCTGATGCATGACCTTGCAGAAGCAAACCTGATTTCCAGATTCTACAGCTACGGACAAACGGCTGTATATGAGGATTTTACGCATGACCCGCTGGGATATGGTCCGGAATCTCCCGCTTTGTACGGCAGTAAGCGAAATGACCCCGATGCCGTCCGCGCATATCTTGCGGAAAAACATCCCGAATGCACACTCGAAATGACTAGGGAGGAATCCGAATGGTGGTACGCATTCCGCATTGTTTCCCCGAATGCCCAAACGTTTCCTGAAAAATTCGCGCTTGCTGTGGATATTTTCGAAGATATCGGCATTTGTTCAGTGTTCGGAATTCCGGCGTCTGCTTCCTCGTCCCTTATGGGAAATGACGCACTCCAACTCCAAGGCGATATCAACATTGACGGCGAAGTCAACATCAGTGATGCCATTTTGCTGTCACGCTACGCCAACGAAGACACTGCCGTTTCCCTCTCCGATATCGGCGTGCAGAAAGCGGATGTCAATGCAGATGACGCTGTCAACACAGACGATGTGACGGTAATTCTCCGCACCATTGCCAAACTCTGAAATCGCCGCTTCGTGATACAAAATAAATCGCCCGCAGAGCCGAAAACTCTGCGGGCGATCTGTTTTTTCAGGCGGGATATTACAGCATCAGCAGCCGCAATTGTTTCCGCCGCAGCCACAGTTGCCGCCGCAGCCGCAGTTGTTGTTTCCGCAGCCGTTGCCGCAGCCACAGCACATGAACAGTACGATGAGAATGATGATCCACCAGCAGCTATTGCAATCGTTTCCGCACATAATAATTCTCCTTTTCATGTATGAGGGCATCGGATGAACTATGCGTTTTGCTCCGCGGAAGCAGTCACGCACAAAACAGAAAGCTTTCGGAAGGAGGTCGATGAAGTCCTCTTTCTGGTCTTATCATATGCGGCACACAGAAAAAGGTGACAGCGCATTTTGCATAGCGAATGAAAAATTGCCCATACTCCCTTTCGGACAGACAATTGCACAACATTTCTGCATATAGTAAAGTAATGCTGTCCATGGGAGGAATTCATCTTGCAGAATCAATACACAGAAAAGGCTGCCCAAATCGTCAGCGATGCCCTTGCAGAAGCACAGCGCCTTGGGCATACATTTGTCGGGAGCGAACATTTGCTGCTTGCCATGCTGGCAGACGGAAATAATGTCGGCGCTGCGATTCTCCGCACCAATCATGTTTCCTACTCCAAATTCCGTCAGGCAATCACCGCAGAAATCGGGCAGGGCGATGTCACCCGCCTTTCTGAAGCCGCCTACACGCCCGCACTGCGCCGCATTCTGCAAACTGCCGCAGGAATGCCGACAGAAACCAATGCCCGCATCAGTTCCGAACACCTTCTCTATGCAGCACTGCGTGAACCGCATTCGAGTGCGGTGACGCTTCTGCAAAAAATGGGCATTTCCCTGCAAACGCTTTGCAGTGTGTGCGATATGGACACAGTCATTCCATCCGAAAGCGCCTGTTTTCCTTCTTTTCATGCAAAAGACTGCCCCACGCTTGCAAAATATGCCCGCAATCTCACAGACTGCCATGCGGCAGAAAAATTCGACCCGCTGATTGGCAGAGAAACCGAAGTGCAGCGTGTTCTCCGCATTCTTCTGCGCCGCACGAAAAACAATCCTTGCCTGATCGGTGCGGCAGGTGTCGGAAAAACGGCAATCGTGGAAGGCATCGCACAGCGGATTCTGACCGGAAACGTACCTGCGGCACTGCGTGAACGTGTGATCCTATCGCTGGACTTAACAGCAATGCTGGCAGGCGCAAGATATCGCGGCGATTTCGAAGAACGTCTGAAAGCCTGCATGGATGAAGCGGCGGCACATCAAAACATCGTGCTGTTCATTGATGAACTGCACATCATTGTCGGCGCAGGTGCGGCAGAGGGTGCGATTGATGCCGCAAACATTCTGAAGCCACGGCTTGCGCGTGGAGAATTGCAGTTAATCGGTGCAACGACCGATGCCGAATACCGCACACATATTGAAAAAGATGCCGCACTCAGCCGCCGTTTCCAGTCAGTGAAAATTGCAGAACCGAGTGCGGCACAGGCAAAGGAAATGCTGTGCGGTCTGCGTGCGCGTTACGAACAGTATCACGGCATGGCAATTTCCGAAGCGGCAATTTCGGCGGCAGTGGATTATTCCGTGCGATATCTGCATGACCGCGCTTTACCTGACAAGGCGCTTGACCTGCTGGACGAAGCCTGTGCGGCAAACCGACTGACGGCAGCACGTACAAACTGCATGGAAGCCGCCGCAGAATTAGGTGCGGCAGAGATTACGGAAGTGGTATCAGCCATCACAGGCGTACCGACAGGTTCGCTTTCCCGTTCGGATGCAGAAGCGCTCTTGCAATTGGAATCTGTACTGCAAACAGAAATCATTGGGCAAGACGAAGCGATTGCATCACTTTGCGCGGCAATTCGCAGAAGCCGTGCGGGATTGCGTGTGGGAAGCCGTCCGACAGGTGCATTTTTGTTTCTGGGACAGACAGGTGTGGGCAAGACAGCACTTGCTGTCGCAGTTGCGCACAATTTATATGACGGACATCTGATACGGCTTGACTTGTCGGAATATATGGAAAAGCACGCAGTATCCCGCATGATTGGAGCGCCGCCGGGATATGTGGGATATGATGCAGGCGGTTCGCTGGTAGAACAGGTGCGGGCACAGCCGTACAGTGTCGTGTTGTTTGATGAAATAGAGAAAGCGCATCCGGATGTATTGAGTATCCTGCTGCAAATTCTGGAGGATGGGACGCTGACGGATGGGCAGGGGCGCAAAGCTGATTTTTCGAACACGCTGATTCTGCTGACGTCCAATCTTGGTGCAGCGCAGATGCAGGAAGGCGAGATCGGGTTTATGGATACAGGAAGCGGGGAAGTACGGAAGCAAGCGCGGGTGATGCAGGCGGTGAAAGCTGTATTGAAGCCGGAACTGCTGCATCGATTAGATGGGGCGATTGTCTTTCGGAGTCTGGATGCGGGAGATTATGCGAAGATTGCGAAGCAGCAGCTTGAAAAACTGCGCAAGCAGGCGAAGGGCTGCAAATGTGAACTGACGTGGACAGAAGCGGCGGTGCGGCAGTTGGCGGCAGGTGCGGACACGATTCATGCAGGTGCGAGGGGAATACGGACGTACATGGTGCAGGAGGTTGAAACGCTTTTGGCAGAAAAGCTATTAGGAAGTGAAGCATCTGCGTATGAATTAGATGCAGAGTGTGGGGTATTCCGATTGCGGTGTCCGCAGGTAAGTGAAGTGAAATACTGAAAATGAACGCGCATTTTCCGAAACAAAATGGCTACACCCGCGAAGCGAAATTAAAGTTTTGCGGGGACTCTTTTCTTGAGGATTCCAAAGGGAATCATTCCCTTTGGCAGAGACCAGGGGCAGCGCCCCTGATCTCGCTCCGCAGAGCGCGAAACTCCCTTTTCGTTCTAACTAATCAGGAAGGGGTTTCCCCTCGTGTCGTACCCAACATAGATAAAGGAAGGCAGGAAGAACGTTTCATACTGTTCTCTTGCCTTCCTTTGTTTATCACGGGAGATGTATGGGGGAACCCCTCCTGATTCGTTGTAAGGAAACAGGGGTGTTTCGCGCTTCGCGTGCATAGCCGCCTTTATCTGACTTGTCCGTCACCATTGATGAGATATTTCACCGTCGTCAGCTCCATCAGTCCCATCGGCCCTCTTGCGTGCAGCTTCTGCGTGGAAATGCCAATCTCTGCACCAAATCCGAATTCACCGCCATCCGTGAACCGTGTGGACGCATTGACATAAACTGCCGCCGCATCAACTTCACGCTGGAATCTCGTCGCGTTTTCCAACGACTTCGTCACAATGCATTCACTGTGATTCGTACCGTACTGCGCAATGTGCGCAAGTGCTTCATCCAGCCCGTCAACAATCTTGACAGCAAGCTGAAAATCAAGATATTCATTCGCATAATCATCTTCATTCGCAGGCAGTACGCATTCGCCAAGAATCGCCTGCGTCCCATCATCACCATGCAGTGTGACACTGTGCTCATCCAGCTGCGCTTTCATCATCGGCAGGAATTTTTCAGCAACAGCACGATGAATCAATACACTCTCTACTGCATTGCACACCGACGGACGCTGTGTCTTGCCATTATCCACAATGTTGACAGCCATTTCCAAATCTGCCGATTCATCAACAAAAACATGACAGTTGCCCGTTCCTGTACGAATGACAGGTACAGTCGCATTCTGCGCTACAGCATTGATCAGTCCTGCACCACCACGCGGAATCAGCACATCAAGATACTGCGAAAGCTTCATCAGTTGATTGGAAGACTCTCTGGTAACATCCTGCACAAGCTGAATCACATCAGCAGGCATTCCGACAGATGCAACTGCATCACGCATGATATTGGTCAGGCACAAATTAGAAGCAAATGCTTCCTTTCCGCCACGCAGAATCACGCAGTTGCCTGCTTTCAGGCAAAGCGTTGCGGCATCTACCGTCACATTCGGACGGCTTTCGAAAATAATGCCGATAACACCCAGCGGAACACGGGTTTTCAGAATGCGCAGTCCATTCGGGCGAACATAGCCTTCTTCGACTTTGCCGACCACTTCATCCAGCGAAATCAACTTGCGGACACCATCCGCAATGCCCTTAATACGGGATGCATTCAGCAGAAGTCTGTCCTGCATGGCTTTGGACATATTGTTCGTAATGGCGTTTTCGAGGTCAATTTTGTTTGCAGAGATGATTTCTTCTGTGCGGGCAATCAAGGCATCTGCGATCGCAGCAAGGGCATTGTTCTTCATTTTCGGAGAAGCAGAAGCCAATGTGACTTCAACTGCCTTTGCCTTTTTGCCGAGCTGTTCAACGTGTGTCAGTTCCATATGAACCTCCTTTTATTTTGCGGAATTCTGCGCCAAAAAGCGCGTACCAACGGACTTATCTTCGAACAAATCATAAAGATTTTCGGGGCGTTCGCCGTTCATGATGACCATGTCGATACCGTGTTCGACTGCCATTCTTGCGGCTGCAATTTTTGTTGCCATGCCGCCGCGTGCATTGGGCGTACCTGCGCCGCCTGCGATTTTTTCAATTGATTCATCAATCTGATCGACAACAGGAATCAGTTCTGCCTCTGAATCCTTATGCGGATCTGCGGAATACAGACCATCAATGTCGCTCATGAGGATCAGCAAATCTGCTTTGCTCAATCCTGCGACAATTGCGGCAAGCGAATCGTTTTCGCCAATTTCGAGTTCCAGTTCGTCAATAGCAACGGTATCGTTTTCGTTGACGATCGGGACAACACCAATGCGCAAAAGCTGTTCGATGCAGTTGCCTGCATTTGCACCGCCATCCGTATTCAGAACGGCTTTCGTCAGAAGCACCTGTGCGACCGTGACGCTGTAATTTGCAAACTGACGGTCATAAAGGTACATCAGTTCGCACTGTCCGACAGCAGCACAAGCTTGCTTTTCAGGTGTAGCGGTAGGTCGTCCGCTGAGTCCGAGTTTGCCAATGCCAAGACCGACTGCGCCAGAAGACACCAGAATCAGTTCCTTGCCTGCATTGTGCAGGTCAGCCATCACACGGACAAGATTATGGAAGCGGCGCAGATTCATACGCCCTGTGGAATGCGTCAGTGTCGAAGTGCCGAGTTTGATGACGACACGTTTGCATTCAGAGAGTTTTTTCATATTTTCATGATTGATATTCAATGCAAGGATGCTCCTTTTTGTTGGCTAAAGTACATGACCATTATAGCATAAACAGGTACATAATGCAATATGCTGTGAAAATTTTGTTGCAGGGCACTTGAAAGGCTGTGATTTTTTTATACAAACACTTGATTTTTATTCGTAGTTGTGGTATAATAATGCCAAACCAATTAAAATTTTTCAGAAAGGATGATTGTGATGTCTGTTTATGGCGGCTTTGACGGAAACGGCAATGGCAACAAACCGAACGGAATATACCCTGACCCGAATCGAAACTCCGCAAATCCATCTTTTTCCTCACCAACGCCTCTGCGTTCCTATCGCCCCACACCGCTGCCTCCGACAGATAAACCTCGCTATCAGCGCGGCGGCACATTGCTTGGCTCTCTGCTGAACGGTGCGGCAACCGGCGCTTCTTCCGGTGCATTATTACAGCAGCAACGCGAAAATCTGAAAATGCAGCAGGAACAGCTTCGTATGCAGGAAGAACAGCTTCGTCTGGAACAGCAGCGGCAAATGCAGCTTCAGCAGCAGCGTCAGATCCAGCTGCGTCAGCAAATGCTCCAGCAGGAACGCGCCCGCATGGATCAGCAGTTTGAACGGCAGATGGCAGCCTTGGGCGGTCAGCCTGCGAATGTCCCGCAGCCTCCGCAGCAGCCTGCGGGAATCCGCATGAATGCGCCGCGTGTCTGCGCAAACTGTGGCATGGAAAACATCGGAGAAGGCAGCTATTGTGAATTCTGTGGCTCTATCCTGTAATTGAATGGTTCGTCCTTTGTCGTTTTTCTGCGGCAGAGGGCGAATTCCATATTTGGCAAAAGAAAACGTCCGCCTTTTTGTACAAAACAGAAAGTTTTTTGCAGTGCTTGACAACCCGTGCAGAATTTGGTATAATAAGGTTGTTCCTGTAAAGGCTTTGACCATGACAGCAAAGAAAGGCGGCAATCCTATGAAAAACCTGGATTTTGTGTTGCTGCTGGACTGCTACGGCGGCTTGCTCACCGAGCGTCAGCGTGATTTGCTGGACGGCTACTACAACGAGGACTTGTCCCTCGCAGAACTTGCCGAACCGAGAGGCATTTCCCGTCAGGCGGTGCATGACAGCATCCGCCGCGGAGAACGGCAGCTTCTGACCTTTGAGGAACAAATGGGCATTGCAGCAAGACTGAAAACCTGCCGTGCCTTATTTGAAGAAATTGAATCGCTCAGCAGCAGCCCCGATTCCTGTGACGGCGCAAAAATCGCCGAAGCTGCGAAAAAAGGCATCGCACTGCTGTAATACATTATTATAATGAAGAATGGGAAGTGAACCGTATGGCATTTGAAAGTTTATCCGATAAATTAGGTCAGGTATTCAAAAAGCTGAAAGCACGCGGAAAACTCACCGAAGCTGATGTCAATGAAGCCATGCGGGAGGTTCGTCTTGCGCTTCTGGAAGCAGATGTCAGCTACAAAGTCGTAAAGGACTTTGTCGGCAAAGTATCTGCCCGTGCCATTGGTGAAGATGTGCTTGCAAGTCTGACTCCTGCACAGCAGGTCGTCAAAATCGTTAATGACGAGTTGGTTGCCCTGATGGGTAATAACGATGCCCGCCTCAATATGGCATCCAAGCCGCCAACTGTCATCATGTTCTGCGGTCTGCAAGGTTCCGGTAAAACCACACACGCTGCAAAACTTGCGAAGTATCTGAAAAAAGACGGCTTTCATCCTCTGCTGGTCGCCTGCGACGTTTACCGTCCTGCCGCAATCGACCAATTGCTGATCGTCGGCGAAAAAGCAGGTGTCAAGGTCTTTGAAATGGGACAGAGTGACCCTGTGGAAATCGCCCGCAAAGGTGTGCGCTTCGCACAAGACCATAACCATGATGTCGTCATTCTCGATACGGCAGGCCGTCTGCATATCGACGAAAAACTCATGGAAGAACTGAAACAAATCAAAGCGGAAACCAATCCGAATGAAATTATGCTGGTTGTCGATGCCATGACCGGTCAGGATGCTGTCAATGTGGCAAAATCCTTTGATGAGGCACTCGGCATCCACAGCATTTTGATGTCGAAGCTTGACTCCGATACCAGAGGCGGTGCGGCACTTTCCGTTCTCTCTGTCACGGGTAAGCCGATCAAATTTGTCGGTATGGGTGAAAAACTCGATGAATTCGAACAATTCCACCCCGACCGTATGGCTTCCCGCATTCTCGGCATGGGCGATGTCCTTTCCCTCATTGAAAAGGCGGAGGATGTCTATTCCAAGCAGGAAGCAGAAAAACTCACGCAGAAACTCCAATCGAACAAATTCGATATGGATGATTTGCTGGAACAGCTTCGTCAGATCCAGAAAATGGGCGATATGAAGAAACTGCTTTCGCTTCTGCCCGGTGTCAGCGAAAAAATCGACCAGATTGATATTGACGAAAATGCGTTCAAAAAGGTGGAAGCACTGATTACTTCCATGACACCCGCAGAACGTGCCAAGCCCAGCATCATCAATCCTTCCCGCAAGCGCCGTATCGCAAAAGGCAGCGGCAATGCCGTGGAGGATGTCAACCGCTTGCTCAAGCAGTTTGACCAGATGCAGCAGATCATGAAGAAAATGGGCAAGGGCGGCAAAGGATTGTTCGGCAAACGCAAAATGAGAATGCCGAAAATGGATCCTTCCATGATGAAGGATATGAAGAATTTCCCGAAGATTTAAAATGCATTTTTCGTTACAGTTATTGGAAGGTACATTGATTTCCATTTTGCTGCTGGTCAGCGGCATTCTGGTGCTCGTCAGTGCCTTCCAGAAAAAAGGAAAAATCATGCAGGATGAACGAGTTCGCTGGCAAGTGGAGAAACTTGGTCTGGCGGGAATGAGATGTCTTCGCGTGATTGTAGGAATCGCGCTGTTATGTGCGGCGGGATGGCTGATTCATGGCATTTTATTTGTGCCGCAGCCATAATTCCGATGAGAAAGGATGTTCAGTATGAACACAGAAGCAGTTTCCAGTGTGCAGATTTTTTCGTTTGTCCGTGCAGGCATTGGTGCAGTTTTGTTCTTTTTCGGTCTGCCGTATTTGATTGCCGGCATCAAAGGAAGCGGAAAATTCTATGAAAAAGCAGTCCCACAAAATGCATTCGACATCATGGGAGAAACCGGTGTCCGCGTTTCACTTTGCATCATCGGACTTGCATTTATGGGCGGCGGCGCGTTTTTGGCTGTCAAGTCGCTGCTTACAGGACTTTCGTAACACCGGAGGCGAAAAATGAAGACATTATTCGCTATTTTATTCTTTATCTGTGCCGGAATCTCCATCTATGCCGGTCTGGCAAACTGGGACTTCTTTTTTGAGCATGGAAAAGCACGCACTTGGGATTCAATGATTGGCAGAAAAGCTACAAGAATCCTGTCCGTTATCTCTGGTGTATTGGTTTTGATCTGCGGGCTGATGCTCCTGATCTATGGAGATTGACCGCATGAACGATTGCTTTCATCGCAAGTAATTGCGTGAAATATTTACATGAATTTTTTGTGGAGGTGAAAACACAATGGCAGTAAAGATTCGTCTGAGAAGAATGGGCGCAAAGAAAGCTCCGTTCTATCGTATCGTTGTTGCTGACGGCAGATACCCCAGAGATGGTCGCTTCATCGAGGAGATCGGTTACTACGATCCGACCAAGGAGCCGAACGTGGTGAAGATTGACGCAGAGAAGGCAAAGACTTGGCTTGCAAACGGCGCTCAGCCTACGGATACCGTCAGAGGCATCCTGAAAAAGCAGGGTATGCTCTAATTGCATCGGTACTTGCAGCGAACGTATCGACAAACTTTTTGGGAGAACCACTATGAAGGAACTGTTGTATGCAATCGTAGAAGGTCTGGTTGCAGATAAAAATGCAATCAGCATCACGGAAGACGAGCCGAACGAAGACGGCGTGATCGTTCTGCACCTGAATGTTGCTTCGGACGACATGGGACGTGTCATCGGCAAGCAGGGACGCATTGCGAAAGCGATTCGTACTTTGATGCGCGCAGGCGCAGCTCGTGAAAATCAGAAGGTTATTGTCGAAATCGACTAAGCCTTGCAATTCTGTTGCGAATACGTTGCGGTATTCCCCTTTTATCGTAAGATAGGAGGGGAATTTCTCATTTTTGCTTGCTTTTTTAGCAGCACTGTGGTATAATAAACAAGTACTGATTCTGAAAAAAGGATGCGATGGCTTTGTATACTCCAAAGAAAATTACTGTTGTGACCGGTCACTATGGCAGCGGCAAGACGAATTTTTCTGCCGCACTTGCACTGGAACTTGCAAAAACAGGTCAGCCCGTGACGGTCGTGGACTTTGACTTGGTCAACCCTTATTTCCGCACCGCAGACTTCAAAGAGGAGTTTGCAGCCCACGGCATTACACTGCGTGCGCCCGATTATGCCAATACCAACGTGGATATTCCGAGCGTGCAGTTTGACCTTGGCGGACTTGCGGCATCAGAAGGCTATATTATCATTGATGTCGGCGGCGATGATGACGGTGCAGTGGCGCTGGGACGCTATTCCCATGTCCTGAACAGCTATGCCGAAACCAATGAAATGGACATGATTGCGGTAGTTTCATTCCGCCGATACCTGACACGCACCGCAGAGGAAGCACAGCGGTATCTGGAAGGCATCGAACGTGCAAGCCGCATGAAGCTGACAGGCATTGTCAATAACACGAATCTCGGCTTGGAAACAAATGCGGAAATGATTCTGGAAAGCCTCCCACTCTGCACGGAACTTTCTGAACGGATGCACCTGCCCATTCTCTGCACCACGATTCCCGAAACCGTACCCATGCCTGAAAATGCGCCTGCAGCCCTCACGCAGATTCCCGTAATGGTGAAACTGCCTTGGAATAAAGCAGAATGACGGAGGACAACGCATGAAGTTTACATTTTGCCCCGAATGCGGCACGAAAGCAGTGCTGCGGGAAATCGGGGATGAAGGACAGATGCCATACTGCGAAAAATGTCAGCGCCCGCTGTTCGATTATTTTAGCACCTGTGTACTTTCTGTGGTGCAGAATGAACTGGGTGAAATTGCGCTGATTCGGCAGAGTTATGGCGATGTCACGCGCTATGTCGGTGTGGCAGGATACATGAAATGCGGTGAAACCGCAGAAGATGCTGCAAAACGTGAAGTGCTGGAGGAAATCGGCATTGAACCCGAAGCAGTATCGTATGTCCTGAGCGCATGGCATCCCGCAAAAGACCAGTTAATGCTTTGTTTCTGTGCGAAAGTCCAGAAAGCGGCACTGCATTGTTCGGGCGAAGTCGCAGAAGCAAAGTGGTTTTCCCCACAGGAAGCATTCCACACGGTACGGGAAGGCAGCATCATTCAAAAGCTGGTCGGCGCGGTCATCGGAGAAACGGACTGCGGCGTATGAAAGAATTATTTCACATTGCCATCAAACTGCTGATGTGGGCGCTTGGCATTCTCGCGGCAGTGTTTTTGGCGGCACTGCTTTCTTCGAAGGGCATGATTTCCCCAAAGGCAGCTGCAACCTTCATTTTGTCGATACCATTCCTGCTTTGCCTTGGCAAGACGATATTCTGCATGATACTGCGCAACCGCGGCTTGCCCGCAACAGGATTTCTTTCGTATGAATCACGAATTGCGCATCTGCGCTACACGTCTGCGGACGGCGTGGTTCATAAAGGTTCCTGCGACCTGCTGACGCGCCGCGCCCTCAAAAAAGGCTCGACTGTCCCGATCTGGTATGACCCGCTTCATCCGAACTGGTTCACGGCAGGACAGCGGGAAATCCTTCTGAACGGGCTGTTTTGCATCGTATTTGCGAGCGTTCCTGCCTATTATCTATTCCAATGAATACGAAAAAGCCGATATGCACGGAAATCCTTGTGCATATCGGCTTTTGTTTCGTAAAAAATTATGCTTTGCGCTGGTCGCCAAAGTAAAAGACCGTCAGCAGACCGGGGCCGCAGTGCGAACCAATGATAACGCCCAGATTGGAGATCTCCACACCGCCGATGGTGGGATATTTTTCGAGGATCTGCGCTTTCAGCCAGAGTGCATCGTCCATGCAGTCTGCGTGATTGATATGTACGACCTGCCCCTCCGGTTCGATCATGTCGCGGGTAATACCGTCCATGATGGCATTGAGTGCGGCTTTTCTGCCGCGCACCTTTGAACCGACCGTCAGCTTTCCGTCATCAGGAACATACAACACGGGCTTGATGGCAAGCATCGAACCGACCATCGCAGAAGCATTGGACACTCTGCCGCCGCGTTTGAGGTAGTGCAGGTCATCGACCGTGAAGCGGTGCATGATTTTAAGCTTATGCGATTCGCCCCACGCAATGACATCCTCAAAGGACATTCCTTCCTCATGACGGCGCACCATCTCTGACACCAGAATGCCCAGACCGCCCGAAATACTGCGGGTATCCATCAAATAACGCGTCTGGTCGGTGAATTCCTTGCGAATCTCATCAGCAGCTTCATCTGCGGCGTTGTGAGAACTGGACATCTCCTTGGACATATCAAGGAAAATGACGTTTTTGCCTGTTTCCATGAGTTTATGGAAGAACTGGTAATATGTGGCGGCATTGATCATGGAAGTGGAATAGACCACGCCCTGCCGCATTTGTTCATATGCTTTCTGACGGCTGTCCTCACGGCAGTCATCTTCATAGACATCCATACCGATCGCGTAGGTATAACGGATGCACGGCACACTATGTGCTTCATAAAAGGTATGCGGCAAATCCGCAGTAGATGCCGCCGCAATTATATATTCAGTCATAAATACGCTCCAATCATGGCATAATATATATTCATTATAGCACAGAGTGGGAGAAATGTCAACCTTGTGTGCAAAATTCGGCGCTCTATGGGCAAAATTTCAGAAAAATGCTTCCGTCAGACGATAACTGCCGACAATCGTGAAGATTTGCGGAACAGGCGCATAGACCAGATCGGTCATCCACAGCCCATTATCCAGTTCAATGGTGACAACAGACATTCCATCGCCCCATAGCGTATATGCCCGTTCGGCGGCTTCATCACTGCATGGCGTAAGGGACTCTCCTTCCAGCGCCAAATCGTCCGTGAAGCCGTTTTCGCCATAAAGTTCAGCGTACACATCATAATACATTTTTGCCTGTTCTGCGGGACGAAGCGCTTCTCCCAGTGCAATCATTTTGTCGTAGAACTGCTGAATTTCCGCTTCATCGGACAAGGTTTGCAGTGGATTGCCTTCGGTATCGGAAAGATGCACGGCGCAGATATTTTCTGCGGATGCAATGCCATATGCGGCACAAACTTCCGTGATGCTCGGTGTACCATCCAGTGCAGTAAAGCCTGAAAGTTCATAGCTGCGCAGTTTTCCGTTATAGTCCATCAGGAGGATACCGTCCTGTTTGTCCGCCTGTTCAAGCGATGCAAGATGATACACGGAAAACGTACCATCCGGAAACGACACTTCTCCCGCTTTGCTGCCGCAGCAAGCGTTGTCGATTGCTGTCACCGCAGAATCATAAAGCTGTACAACACGCAGGTCACATTCTTCGTAATACGCATCAGCAAAAGTGAACTGCGCATAGGCAGCAGATACTTCCGCTTCCGAAACAGAATCGCCGATACGATGCCAAAGCAGCAGCCATAAACCTGCAATACACAGCACAATGGCGACAATCAGAATCGTTTTTTTGCGGGATGCACTCATGGAAACATTCCTTTCTTTCGGGACATGGGAATGGGGTAAGGCGTTCTCGGAAGCCTTACCCCTTGCGGTTCATTCAGACTGTTCAAGTGTTTCCGCAGGAAGCAACTGACAGTTTTCCTTAACATAGGAAGGATTCATAAATTTATCGCCGGCTTCGCCGTTGAAATGTACCAGCAGTTTGGGCACGGTCGCAATGATACGTCCCTTTCCCCAACTGGGATGCATGATGCTGTCACCGACATGAAATTCATCTGCCTGTGTACGGACTTGTGTTGTCCTGCCTTCGTTGTTGCCTGTGATGACGGTGCAGAATTCTTCGAAGCTATGCATTTTCTGGAGAATCCCCAAGCGCATCAGCGAAACGAACACAACTGCGGAACGTGCAGGACAAACGAAATCACGCTTTTCCTGAAACAGAATGTCACAGAAGGCATCATACTCCAGAAGCTGATTGCAGATTTCGGCATTCTGCGGTTCGAGCAATGCCTGCATATACATATAATCAAAAAAGGCAGTTTTCGGATGCAGCGGGTATTCCTGATTTTCGAAGCGATAACTTGTCAGAATGCCGCTATGCAGCAAACGCGGATCATCTTTGATTTCCAGCGCGTCATAATCATACAAATCTTCGTATGGGCCGCCTTCTACGAAAACCTTGCTGGCTTGAAACAGACTCTCTACAGGAAACAGCCCGCCTTTGCTCGGGATATTCTTTTTCAAGTATTGTGGGCAGAGGTCTTTGCCAAGCGGAAGCTGAAGGGAAGCAAGCGAAATTTCCAACAATTTCTTATTCGGAAAACGTTTATCAAAAACGCGGAACACTTCTTTAATATTACGCTGCGCACGTTCCATAGAGGTGCTGGGAACGAAATTGACCATCTGGGCATTCCATACTTCATAATAAGGGTATCGGGAGCATGGAAGGAAAATAGGACGTACATTCAGAAGGGGCATTGCGGGTCACTCCTCTCTTAGATCAACATATTAACAATCATCTCATGCAATCAGATGATATGATATTGATGTTCCAATGAACGCTTGCATATTAGATGCGCAGATCGGCATTTAGACAAGCAGATCAGTTCAAGAGTTCGTTGGGGTATCAATTTATTATACCATGTTTCTTTAACATTGTAAAGCCCCTGCAAATAAATCTGTTTTTCTGCGGATTTTGCTGTATAATATTTGACAGGATGCCGCTTTTGTGCTATACTGTATCATAGATATTTGCGGAAAGGTCGTATGAAAATATGGTACAGTTGATTTATGCATTTATGATGCAGGTCGTGGGATGGGTTTCAATTTCGGTGTGGGATGCACTGGATGAAAACGGAATGTATATGCCTGATTTTGTATCATTTCTGCTGGTATTCGGCGTACCGCTCCTGCTTGGAATCCTTCTGATCTCACTGAGTCCGCTGTGGTTTCGGAAAGACTGGAACAAACCGCAGAATATGGTCGTAATGGGTGGAATGTGGGGACTGCTTTCCTATCTGTTCGGCTTCATCATCACGACATTGGTCGAAACAAACCACTGGCTGGTCGATCAAAAGCTGGAATTGCTGAACGGTATCGAATATAGTATATTCTGGATGGCACTTGGCATCATTCCGCTGGCAATCATACTGCTTTGGGGCGGTGTGGAATGGCTGTTCTGGTTCACGAAGAAGAAAAAGAAAGAAGCCACCCGGAATATGCCGAAAACCGCGAAAGCAAAAAAGGCATCATAAATCCCTTGCAGGATAGTATTCCCGTACAAAGGAGGAACATTCATTGGCAAACGAAAAGGAAAATTCGCCGTTCCTGTTTCAGGTCAATCTGGGCGGCATGATTGATATTCTGTCGAATCACCTGTACAGTTCTCCGGATGTATATGTCCGTGAACTGCTGCAAAACGCAGTCGATGCGATTGCCGCGAAACGTGCAAAAGGCATGGCGGATGACGGCAACGACTGTGTTACACTGCGGCTTTCCGCAGACGAAGAAGGCAAAACTGTGCTGACCTTTACCGATACCGGCACAGGCTTGACGGAAGCGGAAATTCATCGTTTTTTGGCGGTCATCGGACAGTCTTCCAAGCATGATGTGGAAAAACAGCGTGATTGCGGTGATTATATCGGCAGATTCGGCATCGGACTGCTTTCGTGCTTTTTGGTTTCGGACTGCATTCGGGTGCAGACACGTTCAGTTTCGAATCCTGACGTGACACTGGAATGGTGCGGAAAGCCTGACGGCACTTACACCATTGCACCTTGCGCGGCATTGCCGCAGGTTGGCACAGCGGTCATCTTACAGCCAAAAAAAGACATGGACGACTACTTCACAGAAGAAAAACTGGTACGGCTGGTGCAATACTATGGTTTGCCGCTGCCTGAACCGATTTGGCTGGAAACAGGCGACAAACGGACACGGTTGAATCCGCCGTTTGCGGTCGGAGATAACACCACCGAACAAATCATGGGACTCGGCAAAAAGCTGTTTCAGACGCAGTTTTTGGATTATATTCCGTTGGAATCGCCAAGCGGACTGTTTTCGGGTGTAGCATTTATTCTGGCAGAAGAAACAGCACCAACTGCCAAAAACGTACATCGCATTTACCTGAAAAATATGCTGCTGACAGAGGATGGCGGCAGACTGCTTCCGAAATGGGCATTTTTCCTGCGCTGCTTCATCAACACAAAGTATCTGCGCCCGACAGCATCGAGAGAAGATTTCTATGAAGACGAAAATCTGGAAAAGGCGCGTACCGAGATTTCAGACTGTATTGTGCAGTATCTTGACCGCTTATCGAAAGAAAATGACGGTCTGCTGCAAAAAATCGTGCGCATCCATCGTCTGGCGGTGCAGTCTGTGGCGGTGGAGGATGACACGCTGTATCGTGCATTTTTCCCGCACCTGACATTTGAGACTTCATTCGGCACATTCACAGGCAGAGATTTGCTGTCCTATGATGAAACGATCCACTACACACCATACATAGACGAATATCGGCAATTCTCCTCGATTTTCCTTGCAAAATGGAGTTTGCTGGTCAATGCGGGGTATACCTATGTGCGGCAGCTTTTGAGCCGCATAACGATTCTGAAAGAGAATGCGGTGGTTGTGAAGCTGGAACAGCAGGGATTGGAAGCGATGATGGAACCGCCTGATCTTTCTGACCCGACATCGGCGATGTGTATGCTGGCGGAATGCAATGAACTGCTGAAGGATTATGACTGTTCGGCGGCACTGAAGAAATTCGAGCCGAAAGAACTGCCCGTGCTGTACACAGTAAATGAAGAAGCCTTGTTGCTGCGTGATATTCACAAGTCAATGGAAGTGGCGAACAAAATGTTTGTCGGCTTTCTGGAAAGCTTTGCGAAGGATTATCATGAAGATGCTGTTGCAAGACTGTACATGAACACGGACAATCCGCTGATAAAGCGGTTGATGTCGCTGCGGGACAAGGAACGTCTGCACTGTTGTCTGGAAATCTTGTATGTTCAGGCATTGCTGACGGGCGGATATCCGATGCACAATCATGAAATGCAGTTATTGAACAGCAACCTGCTGCGGTTATTGGACTGGAGCATTGGGGAATGACGCATCAGGAGAGAGCGCTCCCTGTGCAATTCCCATCTGCATAACAAGAGAGGCAAGAGAAACGGTATCATGCGTTTCTCTTGCCTCTCTATTTTTGTCGGGTATGATAACCCGAAATCGGGTTTGTTCTTACAGTGCAGCCGGCAATTCAGCAACCAGCTTCGCTACATACAGAATAATCGCGGTGCAGTCGCTCATTGTCAGACCATCTTCACCGTCACATTCTGCATTCAGCAAACCTGCATCCGAAATCTTTGCACTGGTGTCCTCATTGACGTATTTTGCAAGCAGAATGACGTCATTGATGTTGATTTCATCGTCGCAGTCTACATCGCCGCAAAGGGTTGCTTTTGCAGGAGGTGCAGTTGTCGTCGTTGTGGTTGTGGTCGTGGTAGTCGTTGTAGTTGTGGTGGTGACTTCCTTGGTTTCATAGTAGACAGTCACATCATCCAGCGTCACACTATCCGAGTTTTCACCATACCAGTAGCCAAACATCACAGTGCCGTATTTTGCGTCAACATAACCCTGCAATGCGGTCGGGAGAATCCACATGATTTCTACAGATTTTTCGTCTTCTGCAAGAATTGCGAAATTGTTGGACATATACCAGTAATCATCGGTTGCTGCTTTGCAGTCTTCGGTAACGGAAATGCCCATGCCGAATACGATTTTGCCGAGTGCAGATTTTTGTCCCGAAATGGTGAACTTGACTGCGGATACAAAATCATTTTCAGTCAAATCAAATTCTTTGAGGTTGACCTTTGTGCTGTTGGTGTCATCATCGCCGGCAGTAATCTTTTCGGAAGGCTTCACGGATGCCTTGTCGCTGTAAGGAATGGTTTTGGTAAGGGTGTAGGTGCAGGTTGCAGCGGTCAGGGTGACTTCATCCTGGTTGCCGTACCAATACTGGAACGATACGGTATCACTGGGTTTCGCAGTGGTGTAAGGAACAACATCCTTCGGAACATCCCAAACGGCTTCCACATATTTGCCGCAGTCCGAAAGCGTTGTGCCGTTGCCGACTTCGATTTCGAAATCTTCGTCCTCGATATCTTCTGCGCCGTGGTCATTGTACCAGTAGCCATTCTTACCGAGAACGTATTCGGTATCTGCGGGAGAAGCCTGTTCTACGTTCAGACCGCAGCCATACATCAGTGTTTCCATGTCTTTTTTGGATTCAATCGTAAATGTGAAGGATTCGATCTGAATTTCCGCATCAGAATCAGTTGGCAGACCGAAATCACCATAGCTGATTTTTTTGCTGTTAATGGGATCGCCTTCTTCCCAAGTAGATTTGCCGTCTTCATCGAGATACTCGTCCTCATCGGTACCGAGTGTCAGAAGTGCGTCAATATCATCAAGGGTAGCGCAGAGGGTAGAAGAAACGGTCGCGGTGCCGTCTTTGTTATCTTTGAAGGAGTAGCTGCCGCTTTTGGTATTCTCTGTACCGGTCTTTTCGGAGGAGGAAGAACCTGAACCGGAATCGCCCGTAGTAATTTTGTCGAGAGTGATGTTCTTGCCGGTGGTGTAGTAGACGCGGAATTCCAGATGACCGTTTGCATAATCGAGGTCCAAGTCGGAAACGTCTACAGCGATTTTGGTGGAAGTATTTGCTTTCAGGTCAACGCTGGTGCCGCTGCCTTTTTTGGAGAATGATTTGCCGTTATCGTATTCTGTCCAATAGGGGTCTTTGGCGATGCCGATGCCAAGACCGAAGGAGAATCCGCCTGCGGAGGAAGATGTCACATAGAAGTCGATTTCATCGATGCCGCTGGAACCAAGTTTAGAGATATCGAGCTTGTAGGTGTCATCGACAGCGAGCGTTTTTCCCACAGAAACGCTTGCCGCGTCGGCAGTGATGGTTGGGAATGCACACATTGTAGCTGCCATCGCCGTACAGAGTGCAGCCGAGAGAATGCGTTTACCCATTTTGAGAATACCCATAGAGAAAACCTTCCTTTCAATTGCGGTCTTTTTCCGATGCCGCATAATAATAATATTCTAACGTAAAAAGATGAATATTTATTAGAAATATTATGAACTCGTTGTGAAATTATGGAACAATATATGAAATATATTGCTACGGTTTGTGATATTCAACAATTATGGTATTATTTTCTTGTGCAAGAAGACAGCACGGCATATAGTGGAATGATACACCGAATCAAATCGGCTACATCCGCGAAGCCGCCTTTGTCAAGAAATACTATGGGGGAACCCCTTAATAGGGTTCCCCCATGCCCCTCCTGATTCGTTAGAACGAAAAGGGTGTTTCGCGCTCTGCGGAGCGCGACCAGGGGCGCCGCCCCTGGACTCTGCGATTTTTTGAAAAAAAATCGAGTAAAACTTTAATCTCGCTTCGCGTGCATAGCCAGATCGTTACGGAAAAACTTTCACTTACTTCGCCGATTCCCTTTTGCGAATCAGCACCGCCACACCACCAAATAATACCATCATCAGCCCAATACCGCCCGCTATTACTCCCGCACGGTACTTCTTCGAAAATAACGTCGCCACAAACCCCGTCGGATGCTCTGCCGTCGATACAATAATCGTCGGTACTGTGTTTTCTTCCTGCGGCAACGGCTCGCACGGTATCCCGTTCCGCTCCGCATATACCGCCGCTATCGCCGCATTTGCATAGATTTTGATGGAATCTGACAACGCATATGTGTCGCTCTCCGCATCATACTTCCATCCGATCGATTCCGTTCCAAGCTGCATCAGCGTGTCCGGCAAATGCAGTTCCTTCAACGCATCACACGACACAAATGCGTGCTCTCCAATCGAAACCAATCCCTTGCCTACCTGAATATATGCCAGCGTATTGCAGCCGAAAAACGCATTGTTCCCAATCGCCACAACAGAATCCGGCAGCATCACAAGCTGCAAGGAGGTACAGCGATAAAACGCAGATGCTTCAATTTTCTGCACACCATCAGGACATTTGACCGTTGTCACATACGGATTTCCTTCAAATGCAGACGCGCCGATTACCGTCACGCCCGCAGGGATCTCTGCCACAGGTTCTTCACTGTTGTATGCCAGCAGAATGCCGCCCAACGTCAGGAACTTCTCCTTGCTTTCCAGAAACCATTTCGTATTGCTCACTGCATCCGGCGCAACCATTTCAGGCGTACCTTCTGCCGTAATGTTTGCTAGGGAAAGACAATTGTCAAATGCTCCAGTATAAATTTTGCGAACAGATTGCGGAATCACCACAGAACGCAGTTCACCATGATTCGCAAACACATTCGCACCAATGCAGGTGATGGTATCAGGCAGAATCAAATCCGCCGCACTGCCATTGTATGCATACAAAATACCGCTTCCGAGAATCACATATTCCCCGCCGATACTCTGAATAAACGGCGTGCCGTCAAATGCACCGATGCCGATTTCACTGACACCTGCGGGAACGGTCACCGATGCAAGCTGTTTGCAGTCCGCAAATGCATTATCACCGATTTTACGGCAGTTTTGCGGAATCTCCATCGTTTTCAGATAGCGGCATCCCGCAAAGGCACTGTCCCCGATTTCTTCTACCGTTGCAGGCAGAATCACGCTGTCCGCATAGCAGTATTGAAATGCCAGCGGCGCAATTTTCGTGACGGGTTTGCCTTCGATTTCCGCAGGAATCTCCACGACCGTTTCATTCGTCCACTTGAAATTCTCAATCACTGCGCCATTTTCTTCCAGCGTATAGGTGATGCGGGAAAGCGGTGCCGGTGTGGTTGTCATGATTGTTGTCGTAGTGACGGTTGTTGTTTCTGTTGTTGAGGTTGTCGATGCCGTGCCGGATTCGACTGTTGTTCCTGTACCATCCGTTGTCACATTCAAGGGGACGACTGTCAACGCCGTTGTCTCTGTCTGACTCGGATTTGTGGTCACAGTTGTTGTTTCATCCGCATATACGGTCATTCCCTGCATCATCATCATAACAGATGCCGCACAGAATGCCGCAAGATATTTCTTCAAGGCTTGCACATCCTTTCTTTTGCAGATAGCAGAAAAGGGGAAATCTCTTTCGAAACTTCCCCTCTTCTTTTTGTATCAATCAATATCCCTGCGGAAGCGGCTGTACTGAATGTTCAGCAGAAAAGCCCTCTGCACGAACAACCTCAATGTTATTGTAGGTTGCCATACCAGTGCCGGCAGGAATCAGCTTACCGATGATAACATTTTCCTTCAGACCGAGCAAGTAGTCGCTCTTTCCGCGGATAGCGGCATCGGTCAGCGCTTTGGTGGTTTCCTGGAAGGATGCAGCAGACAGGAAGCTCTCCGAAGTGGAAGAAGCCTTGGTGATACCTTGCAGCACAGGTGCATAGGTGACCAGTTCCAGATTCGTTTCGCCCGCATCAATGCGTGCCTGCAATTCTTCGTTGATGTTGTCGATTTCGCGGCGGTCAACGAGCGTTTCGGGCAGGAGATAGCTGCTGCCAGCCTCCACGACCTGCACCTTACGCAGCATTTGACGCACGATAACTTCGATGTGCTTATCGTTGATGCCTACACCTTGCTGACGGTATGCTGCCTGAATTTCATCAATGATGTAGTTCTGGACAGCCTGTACGTCAAGGATGGCAAGCAAGTCAGGCGGATAGATGGAGCCGCCCGTGAGTTTTGCACCACGTTCGACTTTGTCGCCGTCCACTACCTGCAAATAGTAGTTGTATGGAATATTGTACGGCATGGAATCCGTACCGGTTTCGGGGTCATGAATCACAACGACCTTGTTGCCGTTTTCTTCGTGAATACGGACAATACCGGGCGTACGCGCCAGAATTGCCGCAGACTTCGGACGGCGGGATTCGAACAATTCTTCGACACGCGGCAAACCTTGTGTGATATCTTCTGCGTTTGCGATACCGCCCGTATGGAAGGTACGCATTGTCAGCTGGGTACCAGGTTCACCGATGGACTGTGCAGCGATGATACCAACAGCTTCACCGACTGCGACAAGGTTATTGTTTGCCAGGTTGATGCCGTAGCACTTAGCACAAACGCCGTGCTTTGCTTTGCAGCGCAGTACCGAACGAATCGTAACGTGTTCGATGCCTGCTTCGACGATTTTCTGTGCATCTGCCTTGGTCATGGCGCGTGTCTTCGGGATGAACAGTTCGTTCTTTTCGTCGCGGAGGTCTTCCACCAGATAACGACCGATCAGACGTTCTTCCAGCGGTTCGATCTCCTGTGTGCTCTTACCCTTCTTGCTGACGATGCGGTAAACGTCAATACCCTCTGTTGCGCCGCAGTCGATCTCACGAATGATAACATCCTGCGAAACATCGACCAGACGACGAGTCAGGTAACCAGAGTCCGCGGTACGAAGTGCGGTATCTGCCAAACCTTTACGAGCGCCTCGGGAAGAAATGAAGTATTCGGAAATGTTCAGACCTTCACGGTAATTTGCACGAACAGGGATTTCGATGGTCGTACCGGAGGTGTTTGCAATCAGACCACGCATACCTGCAAGCTGACGAATCTGGTTGATAGAACCACGGGCACCGGAATCGGACATCATGTTGATGGGGTTGAACGGGTCGAGGTTCGCTTTCAGGGCTTCGGTGACCTGGTTGGTCGCTTCGTTCCAGATTTCGATGACCTTCTGGGACTTGACCTGACCGGAAATATAACCGAATTTATACTGCATATCGAGTTTTTCGACTTCTGCATCTGCCCTTGCCAGAATATCCTTCTTCTGCGGCGGGATCTCAGCGTCGATAACTGCAACGGTAATACCCGAAATGGTGGAATACTTATAGCCGAGTGCCTTGATCTTATCCAGCACTTCCGAAGTGGTGGTTGTGCCGTGAATACGGATGCAGCGCTCGATGATATCGGAAAGAACGCCCTTCTTGACGAGTTTGGTGATTTCCAGATCGAACTGATGCTCGCTCTTGGTACGATCTACAAAGCCCAGATCCTGCGGAATGATCTCATTGAAGATCAGTCTGCCGACGGTGCAGTCGATGATCTTGGAAATCTTGCGGTCGCCCTGTTCCTTGGTGATGCGCACCTTGATCTTGGAGTGGAGGGTGATATAATGCTCGTGATAAGCCATCATTGCCTCATCCACATCGCGGAAGACCTTGCCTTCGCCGGGTTCGCCGTCCTTGACCATCGTCAGATAGTACGAACCCAGAATCATATCCTGTGTCGGGACGGCAACAGGATTACCGTCAGACGGCTTCAACAGGTTGTTGGCAGCCAGCATCAGGAAACGTGCTTCGGTCTGTGCTTCTGCGGAAAGCGGGAGGTGAACTGCCATCTGGTCGCCGTCGAAGTCCGCATTGAATGCGGTACATACCAGCGGGTGCAGCTTAATGGCACGGCCTTCGACCAGAATCGGTTCGAATGCCTGAATACCCAGACGGTGCAGCGTAGGTGCACGGTTCAGCATAACAGGGTGGTCGTGAATGACATTTTCGAGTGCATCCCACACATCGTCATTTGCACGGTCAACCATCTTTCTTGCGCTCTTGATGTTCTGAATCTTTCCGGTATCGACCAGACGCTTCAAAACGAACGGCTTGAACAGTTCGAGTGCCATTTCCTTCGGCAAGCCGCACTGATACATTTTCAGTTCAGGGCCGACAACGATAACGGAACGGCCGGAGTAGTCAACACGCTTACCCAGCAGGTTCTGACGGAAACGTCCCTGCTTACCTTTCAGCATATCGGAAAGGGATTTCAGTGCTCTGTTATTCGGGCCTGTGACAGGTCTGGCGTGTCTGCGGTTGTCGATGAGGGCAGCGACTGCTTCCTGAAGCATACGCTTCTCGTTGCGGACGATGATATCAGGCGCATCGAGCTGGAGCATTCTGCGCAGACGGTTGTTTCTGTTGATGACACGGCGATAGAGGTCATTCAGGTCGGAGGTCGCATATCTGCCGCCGTCCAGCATGACCATCGGGCGGATGTCAGGCGGAATGACAGGAATGACGGTCATGACCATCCATTCAGGACGGTTGCCCGAAAGACGGAATGCCTCAATAATTTCCAGACGCTTCAGCAGTTTGATGCGCTTCTGCGACTTCTGCGAAGCGGTACGGGTATTGTTCTTCTGGTTGAGCTGGTCGAGTTCCTCTTTCAGTTTGAAGGAAACCATATCGAGGTTGTTCTTCCAGTCCATTGCAACATCGGCACAGAACGAGCAATCCTTGCAGTGATGTTCCAGTTCACAGTGACGGCAAGCCTCACGCTGCTGTTCGTTCAGCGTCAGACGCCCCTCCTCGATGAGGAAATCACGGAAAGCATCGTAGCGGTCGGGGCTGTATTCCTGCAAGAGGTCGAGGATCGCCTCTGCGCCCATTTTTGCGGTAAAGGACTCTGCGCCGTACTTTTCGATGGCATCAAAGTATTCCTTTTCCGTCAGAAGCTGCTGTTTCAGCAAGCCTGTTTCAAACTGACCGTAGTGAACGGGGTCGGGCTTGCCGGGGTCGGTAACAATATACTTTGTAAAATAGAGGACTTCTTCGAGTCTTTTCTGGGAAATTTCCAGAACCTGTCCGATACGGGACGGTGTACCCTTGAAGTACCAGATATGGGAAACAGGGGCAGCGAGTTCGATATGACCCATACGCTCACGGCGAACCTTTGCGCGGGTGACTTCAACGCCGCAGCGGTCACAGACCTTGCCCTTGAAGCGAATCTTCTTGAATTTTCCGCAATAGCACTCCCAGTCCTTTGTCGGTCCGAAAATACGTTCGCAGAACAAGCCGCCTTTTTCAGGCTTCTGTGTACGATAGTTGATGGTTTCAGGGCGTTCCACCATACCGTAGCTCCAGCCGCGAATCTGTTCCGGGGATGCCAAACCGATTTTAATGGAATCAAAGGTGGTAAATTCCAAAGCGTTCCCTCCTAATCGTCTATACGGCGGGATGCGGGGATTGCCGCATCCCGATTGTGTTCTTCACGCCATACCGCGCCGCCGTGCGGCACTGCATGGACTTTTTCATTCAAGAAATGGTTTCATTACAAATCGAAGTCAACACCAGCGCCGAGTTCTTCGTCTTCATAGCTGTCAGGGAAGCCTTCGTCTTCCTCATCTTCCTCCGGTTCGCCTTCTGCCTCATCGCCCATTTCTTCTTCGCCGTCATAGAATGAAGTATTGTAGCCTGCATTGCCCATTTCGTCGTCGCCGTAAGAATTGAGGTCGGCAGTGTTTTCGTCATTGAAATCGGAGCCCTGTGTCGGCATATCGTCATCGAAACTCTGCTTGAGGTCGATTTCTTCCTGATTTTCGTCCAGAACACGTACATCCAGACCAAGGGACTGCAATTCCTTAATGAGAACCTTGAAGGATTCCGGAATGCCCGGCTTCGGTACATTCTGTCCCTTGACGATGGCTTCATAGGTGTTGACACGTCCTGTGGTATCGTCAGACTTGACAGTCAGGATTTCCTGCAAGGTGTATGCAGCACCGTATGCTTCCAATGCCCAAACTTCCATTTCTCCGAAACGCTGACCGCCGAACTGTGCCTTACCACCCAAAGGCTGCTGGGTAACCAGCGAGTAAGGACCAACCGAACGTGCGTGGATCTTATCGTCAACGAGGTGGTGGAGCTTGAGGTAGTACATATAGCCGACTGTGACGCGGTTATCGAACTTTTCACCGGTTCTGCCGTCATAAACAGTGAACTTACAGTCGTTTGCATAGGTCAGGGACTGCGTGTCGATGACTTTCTGCATCGGCTTGAGGAGGAAGTCCTGTTCGGTCTTTTCGGCATTTGCCAGATCGTTCTTTTCCTGTGCCATCGCATAGCACTTACGGATATCATCTTCGTGTGCGCCGTCAAAGACAGGCGTCATGATGTGCCAGCCGAGTGCCTTTGCCGCCATACCAAGGTGCACTTCGAGCACCTGACCGATGTTCATACGGGAAGGAACGCCCAGCGGGTTCAGGCAGATATCCAGCGGCGTACCGTCTTCGAGGAACGGCATATCTTCTTCCGGCAGGATACGGGAAACGACACCCTTGTTACCGTGACGGCCTGCCATCTTGTCGCCGACAGAAATCTTACGCTTCTGTGCGATATAGCAGCGAACCATCATATTGACGCCCGGGCCGAGTTCATCGCAGTTGGTGCGGTCGAAGATCTTGACATCCACGATGATACCGGCTTCGCCGTGCGGCACTTTCAGGGAGTTGTCGCGGACTTCGCGTGCCTTCTCACCAAAGATCGCACGGAGGAGTCTTTCTTCAGCGGTCAGTTCGGTTTCGCCCTTCGGCGTGACCTTACCGACCAGAATGTCGCCTGCATGAACCGCTGCACCGATGCGGATGATACCGCGCTCGTCGAGGTCTTTCAGTGCATCGTCACCGACGTTCGGAATATCGCGGGTAATTTCTTCCGGTCCGAGTTTGGTGTCGCGGCATTCGATTTCGTATTCTTCAATATGCACGGAGGTGAATACATCCTCACGCACCAGACGCTCATTCAGCAGAACAGCGTCCTCGTAGTTGTAGCCTTCCCAGGTCATGAAGCCGATGAGGGCATTCTTACCGAGGGAGATTTCGCCGTCGCAGGTTGCAGGGCCGTCTGCAATGACCTGACCGACTTCAACGTGTTCGCCGACTTCGACGATCGGCTTCTGGTTGACGCAGGTACCCTGGTTGGAGCGCTTGAACTTGATGAGCTGATAACGATGGACTTCGTCCTCACGCTCGCCGTACTTCACGGCAACTTCGTCAGCGGATACGGCAACGACCGTACCTGCTTCCTTCGCCAGCACGCAGACACCGGAGTCCACGGCAGCCTTGTATTCCATACCTGTACCGACAAACGGACGCTCTGTTTTCAGAAGCGGCACTGCCTGACGCTGCATGTTAGAGCCCATCAGTGCACGGTTCGCGTCATCGTTTTCAAGGAACGGGATCATTGCAGTTGCAACGGAAACAACCATCTTCGGCGAAACATCCATGAAGTCGATGAGTTCGCGGTCGCATTCGAGGATCTGGTCGCGGTGACGTGCAGTAACACGCTTTCTTGCGAATTTGCCGTCCTCCGTCAGCGGTTCGTTTGCCTGTGCAACATAATAGTTATCTTCCATGTCCGCGGTCATGTAAATGACTTCGTCCGTAACAACGCCCGTTGCCTTGTTGACCTTGCGGTAAGGCGCTTCAATGAAGCCGTAGGTGTTGATTCTTGCGAACGATGCCAAGTAGGAAATCAGACCGATGTTCGGGCCTTCAGGCGTTTCGATAGGGCACATTCTGCCGTAGTGCGAGTAGTGAACGTCACGCACTTCGAAGCCTGCACGGTCACGGGACAAACCACCAGGGCCCAGTGCAGACAAACGGCGCTTATGCGTCAATTCTGCCAGCGGGTTGTTCTGGTCCATGAACTGGGACAGCGGAGAAGAACCGAAGAATTCTTTGATCGCTGCGGTGATCGGACGAATGTTGACAAGTCCCTGCGGTGTGACAGACTCGATGTCTGCTGCCTGCAAGCTCATGCGCTCACGGATCACGCGCTCCATACGGGAGAAGCCGATACGGAACTGGTTCTGTGGCAATTCGCCGACACTGCGGATACGACGGTTGCCTAGGTGGTCGATGTCATCGGCTGTGCCGGCGCCGTCACAGAGGTTGCAGAAGTAGCTGATGGAAGCGAAGATATCATCGCGGATGATGTGCTTCGGAACCAGCTCGTCCGCACGTTTTTTGATGCCTTCTTCGAGAAGTTCGCGGTCGCCGTTGGCTTCTTCGAGGATCTCTGCCAGAATTGCGGCGGAAACCTTCTCGTTGATGCCGTATTCGCTTGCATCAAAATCAATATAGCCGTTGATATCGACCATGCCGTTGCCGAGGATCTTGACTTCACGCTGAATCATCTCGGAAACGGTTTCATGTGTCTTTTCATCGGTATGAAGCCGCTTGACTTCTACCGTGACAAATGCCTCACGGACACCTGCCTGTTCGATTTCCTGTGCAAGATCATAGGAAACCTTCGTGCCTTCCACAGCCATCAATTCACCGGTCATGCCATTGATGACGGGGCGGGAGAGGACATGACCTGCCAGACGGGAGGCAATGCCGAGCTTTTTATTGTACTTGTATCTTCCGAAACGCGAAAGGTCATAGCGTTTCGCATCGAAGAACAGGTTATTCAGGAGGGTTTGTGCGCCGTCGATGGTTGCAGGATCGCCGGGGCGCAGTTTTTTATAGACTTCGAGAAGTGCTTCGGAGGTATTGCGTTCGCCGTCCTTGCCTGCGGTTTCCTTCTGTTCGATGGTAGCCTTCAGGCGGCTGTCTTCGCCGAACAGTTCGAAAATCTCCTCATCAGTACCGACACCCAATGCACGGATGAAGGTTGTCAGCGGGATCTTACGGTTCTTATCAATACGGACATAGATGACATCCGAGGCATCCATTTCGTATTCGAGCCATGCGCCGCGGTTCGGGATGACGGTGGTGGAGAACAGGTCTTTACCGGATTTATCTTTTGCAGAAGCATAATAAACGCCCGGAGAACGGACGAGCTGTGATACGATAACACGCTCTGCGCCGTTAATGACGAACGTACCGCTGTCAGTCATCAGCGGCATATCGCCCATGAAGATCTCACTTTTCTTGACCTCATCGGTCTCTTTGTTCCAGAGGGCAACGGTCACACGCAGCGGTGCTGCATAGGTGACATCGCGTTCCTTGCACTCTGCGATGGTATACTTCGGGGTATCATCGATTTTGTAATCAATGAAGCTGAGCTGTAAGTTGCCGTTGAAGTCTGTAATGGCGGCAACATCGCGGAACACTTCACGCAGACCTTCGGTGCGGAACCATTCATAGGAATTCTTCTGCACCTCGATCAGGTTCGGCATCTGCAAAACCTCATTGATTTTGCCGAAGCTCAGCCGCGTATTCTTACCGACTTGTTTCTCTGTCACTTCGACCAGCATATGCGGCTGCGGATTGGTTTGCAAGCTCATGGGCAAAAACCTCCTGACTTTTTGTTTAAACAATGGACTGTAAAAGGAAAGCACAAGCAGACACCATACGGAATCCCAGTAAAATCAAGACTTCTTCTTTCCTGAATGCCTGAGAGGGTTTTTGCCGAATCGGGAAATTTGGGACTTGACAACCGCTGGATTCTATGCTATACTATTTGCGGGGAATGCCACTTGTGCCTAATCAGGCATTCTACTATTATACATGAAAATGCTTCCTTTGTCAAGCAAAGTACAGGTATTTCAAAACGATTCATATAAAATGCCGCATTTCACCGCTGTGATTTGCGGCATTTTTGGCATTATTGCTTTCGCCGTTTCGCCGCTGATTTCGTCACTTTTTCGGGCTTCAAAATTTTTGAAAAAATTATGAATTTGGGATTTACATTCTGTGTAATTTGTGGTATAATAAGATAAAATAGGATATTTGTATGCATTCACTATTCTGAAAGGAGTGGATTTTATGCCCTCTGTACTGACCGATGCTGTCCGAAACGAAAATTACGCCATATGCCGCAAACGCAAACAACGTCTTGACAAGTTTTTCGATGTGATGATGTGGATCGAGCTTTACATTTGCACAACTGTTATCATTGTCAGCGCTTTTTCTACATTCACCTACACCTTCGTAACCGGCACCGATATTGATGCCGGCGCCAGATTCCTTTACGCAGTCGTTTCACTGTTGGGTGTGATTTATGCCTTTTACACCAAGCACATCAAGCCGAACCTGCTCGTCCTGACTGCCCAGATCATTCTGATGGTGATTTCGGAGTTCGCAGCCGGTGTTGTGATTGCACTATTTCTTTCGATCATCAATTTGATTGCCTCCATACGCTGGGAAAAGCTCGAACAGGAACCCGGCTTTCCACTGTTCGATATTTCCTATGAAGAATTAAAAGAAAGACAGCTTGTACAGGAAAAACGTACCCATTTTCAGGCATTGCAGTATGAGGAGCGCCGTGTCAACAATGCAGAGTGCCCCGCCGCTGCTGATATGGAAGACCTTCTTGATACTGTGGCTGATACGCCGATCGCGTTCAAGCATCTGGAGAAGTATCACGACCGCTACTACGACAACAGACCGCTTCCCGATGAGGCTCCTGCCACCCCTGCCATGTCGGATGCACTGGAATGCATCCCTGCCATGAACGAAACTGAAACCGCTCAAAACACCAGAAAGGATGGCGAATATTATGTCAGCGTCAATTAAAATTGATCCCCAGAACCCCTTCAATGAGGAAAAACCGAAAATCGTCCACTTGGAGAAGAATGAATCCCATTACGAATACTGCCGCATCCAGATGCACGAGATTGAACATACTCACAGACGTACCTTCGTTGTCAACATGATCATTTGTATTCTCGTCTGTTTCCTTGCCATTTTCCGCGTGTATATCTGCGGATTTTCCCTGCTGAGTATTCCGTTCACGGAACTTGACGGCCCGGGCGCAACCCTCGGCGGCGGTATCTTCCAGATTCTCGCTGCAATGGGCATTATCATCGCAGGTTACCTTGCATGGGCAAACTACCACACCATCAATATTCTCCTGTTGGCATGGTACGGCATGGTCATCATACTCAGTATCGCAAAAATGGACTTTATTTCTGCAATTCTCGGTGTAGTCGGCTTCTGCTTCTACGTGTTCTCTTTCCAGGCAATGCGCAGAGAGGGCGCGCTGGAACAGATGGACGGCTATCCCGATTTCCACGAGAAATTCGACATCAACCAGTCCGATTACGTCATCCAGACACTTCTGGCACACAAAGGCGAACAGCGCGAGCGCCCGTCCTTCTTCACCGCAAACACTTCTCTGCGCAAGAAAAAGAAAAAGTCCTACTATGATCCTGAAAAAGATTATGCCGAAAGAAACGCATCCACAGAAGCACTTGCAGCAGAACTGACCAAACAGGTTCAAAACAAAAAGCTGGCAGATACCGCAGCAGAAAAGGCATCTGACGTTCCTGTTATGTCTGCATCGGTTGCAGTCTCTGATTCCATGCAGTCACTGGAAAATGCTGATGAATCCTGATTCCGCATACTATCCGATAGATTAATTCGCAGGGCGGCATACTGTCGCCCATGCGTTTTTTCATGAATCTGCTTCACTGACAGGAGGTTATGTTATGCAGAATTTTGTACAGGAATATGAAAAACATCAGGCAGATAACGCCCGCAACCGCGAACGTGTGAACAGAACCAAGAAGAATTTCAGTATTCTTTTCTGGACACATATTATTATGGCATTGCTGTTCGCCGTATGGTCATTCGGCGCAGCCATGATTCTCGGCAACAATGTAACCGGTTTCAACAAATTTTTCGAAGGCATGAATGCAGGCGCATTTCAACTGATGTATTCGTTCATGACATTGGTGATTGCATTTCTGATTGGCTCGAAGATCCGTACCGCTTCTTACGTTGCCTTGGGCGCATATGGCTTTCTGACCTTATATACCCTCATGCATCTCAGCGCCGCTGCGATTCCGAATTTTCTGATTTCCATTATCGGCATCGGCATGAATATCTGGGCGCTGATGAATCACAACGAATTGGATAAACTGAAACAAATTCCGGGATATCCCGCTTTCCAAGACCGTCTGAATCCCTCAGAATATGTTGCACCTGCGTATGTCACCGAAAAAAAGGCATTTGACAGCATGGACACCATCGGCAGTGACGGCGTCCTTACACCTGCCGCACCGAAAGTCGCTGCAATGGATACCGTTTCCGTACCGCAGCCCGCACCTGCCCCCGCACCCATGCCACAGGAAAGACCGGCAGAATTCGCTATGCCGCAGGGTGGCGCTATGGTACAGCAGCCGCCGCGTCCGAATGCAAGTATCATGGATTTTCGTGAAGAATTTTCCGAACTTGCTGCGACCGCAGCCGCCGCACAGCAGGCTGCCGATTTCACCGAACAGGCAGTGCAGTCAGAAGCCATGCTGGAAGACATGACACCTGCCACACATCATCCGCAGTATGCCCCGCACCCTGAAATGCTCGATTCTCCTGAAGAAGTACGTGAGCGACTGAAGAGAATGCGCGACTTCCGCGAAGAATGACAAATTATTTTCACAGAAAGGAGGCGGCTGTCGGATGTTTGCTTCCGTCAACAGTTTCGGGCTGTTCGGACTGAATGCTTTTCCTGTGGATGTCGAAATTGCAGTCAGCAAAGGCATTCCCCGCTTCGAGATTGTCGGACTGGCGGATACTGCCGTACAGGAAAGCCGTGAGCGCATCAAATCTGCACTCTACGCCTGCGGCATCGTATTCCCGACAAGCAACTGTGTCATCAATCTGGCACCCGCTGACCTTCGCAAGAACGGCAGTATGCACGACCTTGCGATATTAATGGCAATTTTATCGGCGCTTGGCAGAGCAAAGATCCCTGCCGATGCCGCCGTCATTGGCGAAGTATCCTTAAACGGCGATGTCCGCCGCGTCAACGGCGTTCTGCCCATGACACTGCTTGCTAAGCAAAAGGGCATCCGCACCATGTACGTTCCTGCTGAAAATGCAAAAGAAGCGGCAGTGGTCGATGGCATTGCCGTTTACGGCGTGCCGAGTGCCGCCGCACTGCTGGAACATCTGGAAGGAGACAAGCCGCTTTTACAGGAACCGCACGTCGGTCTGACGGATGCCGCACAGGTCACCGTCCCCGACTTTTCTGATGTGCACGGGCAAAGCAATGCAAAATATGCGCTGGAACTTGCCGCGGCCGGCGGTCACAACGCTTTGCTGATCGGCCCGCCTGGTTCGGGCAAGAGTATGCTTGCCAAAAGAATGCCCGGCATCCTCCCGCCGCTGACCTTTGAAGAATCCATCGAAACGACAAAAATTCACTCTGTTGCAGGATTGCTGGATGCAGAGCATCCGCTGGTCACAGTCAGACCGTTTCGTTCTCCGCACCACACCATTTCTACGGCAGGTCTGGCGGGCGGCGGCACGATTCCGCATCCCGGCGAAATCTCACTTGCCCATAACGGACTGCTGTTCCTCGACGAACTGGCAGAATTCGACCGCCGTACACTGGAAATTCTCCGTCAACCACTGGAGGACAGGGAAGTTACCATCTCCCGTGCGGCCGGCACCGTGCGCTACCCCTGTTCCATCATGCTGATCGCGGCAATGAACCCCTGTCCGTGCGGGTATCTCGGTCACCCGACACGTCCCTGCACCTGCGGACAGCGTGCCGCCGCGCAGTACCTTAACCGCGTTTCCGGCCCATTGCTGGACAGATTTGATCTGCATATTGAAGCCGCGCCGGTTTCCTTTGATGACCTCTCGGACGGCAAAAAAGAAGAATCCAGTGCCGAAATTCGCAAGCGTGTGATGGCGGCAAGAGCCATTCAGAACGAACGCTTTGCCGGAACGGGCATCACCTGCAACGCACGCATCACGCCCGACAAACTCGCGGTATTCTGTCCGATGACCGACAAGGCAAAACTGCGCCTGAAAAATGTATTCGAAAAATTCGGGTTATCTGCCCGTGCCTATGACCGTCTGTTGAAAGTCGCCCGCACCTCTGCGGATTTGCGCGGCAGTGAGGTCATTGAAGAATCCCACATCGCGGAAGCTGTGCAGTACCGCACGCTCGACCGCAAATACTGGCAGATCTCACCCTCAAAATAAAAGCAACAGACAAAAGAAAGGATCTCCCTCCGTGAACAGTTTATTCAAACGCTTGGGGCAGTTCATCGGACGGCTCGACAAGCTGCTGCTTCTGCTGATTACCATCTGTGCCGCGGCATCGGTACTCATGCTGCGCATCATCTGGCTGCAGTCGCTTTCCGACAAAGTAGACTCCAACGACTGGCTTGTGCAGCTCATTTCCATGGGCATCGGACTGGTCGGTTGCATTGCCATTTCCGCGATGGACTACCACAAACTTGCAAAGCTCTGGTTTCTATATGTTCCTGTCACGCTGGGGCTGGTCGCGCTGACCTTCACCAGTCTGGGCTACGGACGAGAAGGCGCGGACGATATCGCATGGGTTGACCTTGGCTTTGTCCAGATCCAGCCGTCTGAAATCATGAAACTTGCATTTTTGCTGACATTTTCGCTGCACATTTCCAAGGTGCGCGACAAACTGAACCGTCCGCCGCAATTGCTTCTGCTTTTGCTGCACGCCGCCATTCCAATGGGCATTGTGGCAGTGCAGGGCGACTACGGTACTGCCATCGTCTTTGCCTCCATGACCGTTTTCATGCTGTTTACGGCAGGGCTGTCATTCTGGTATCTGCTGGCTGGTGCAGCACTTCTGCCAATTGCAGGTGTCATCGTCTGGAAATATGTATTCAGCGACATTCACCGCAACCGCATTCTGGTGCTGTTTCACCCCGGCACTGACCCGCTCGGCATCGAATATCAGCAAGACCTCGGCTTGAAAGCCATTCGGGCAGGAAAACTGTTCGGACTCGGACTCGATGCGGAAGCCTATGTGGAAGTGCCCGAAATCCACAACGACTTCATCTTTTCATTCATCGGGCAGGCATTCGGCTTTGTCGGCGCAGTCATCGCCATTGTCATCATGGCAATGATTTGCCTGCGCATTCTCTCGAACAGCCATGCCGCAAAAGATGTCATGGGCAAAACCATCTGCATGGGTGTGTTTGCCATCCTGTTCACGCATTATCTTATGAATATCGGCATGGTGCTGAAGGTCATGCCTGTCATCGGCATCCCACTGCCGTTTTTCAGTGCAGGTGGTACGGCAATGGTATCCATGTACCTCTGCATCGGGCTGGTCATCAGCTCCTATACGCATAAAGTCAAGAAATACCGCCTGTTCTACGAGGCGGAATAATCCATCCCACGGAGGGACGCAAATGGAAGCATTCTCCCGCACGGCGCTTCTGCTTGGCGAAGAAGCCATGCCGCGCATTTTTGCCGCACACGTCTGTGTCATCGGACTGGGCGGTGTCGGTTCCTATGCCGCGGAAGCCCTTGCAAGAGGCGGTGTCGGTGCCATGACGCTGGTCGATGCCGATTCGGTATCGGACAGCAACCGCAACCGTCAGCTTTGCGCACTGACTTCAACGGTCGGAAAACCGAAAGCAGAGGTTCTGCGCGAACGGATTCTCGATATCAACCCCGATTGTCATGTCACGGCACTGCCCATCCGCTATACGGGCACGGAACTTGACCTGACACAGTTCACATACATCGCAGATGCGATAGATTCGGTCAATGACAAGCTGAATCTGCTGGAAAATGCGGCAAAATGCGGCGTACCGATTCTTGCCTGCATGGGCGCGGGCAATAAGCTTGACCCGATGGGATTCCGCGTCTGTGACCTTGAAAAAACTTACGGCTGTCCGCTTGCCAAGCGCATCCGCATCGCCATGCGCAAACGCGGTGTCAAACATTTGCGAGTCGTTTTTTCGCCCGAAGAACCCGTCAACGCCATTGCACAGCCCGCAAACAGTCAGGATACCCTGCATCCCGTCCGCCCGCCGATCGGCAGTGCGCCATGGGTACCGGGGGCGGCAGGTCTGCTGATGGCAGGCACTATTTTACAGGAAATCGCGGCAGGAAACTGCATCCCGCCGAGTTATCAACCATAACCTATTTTGTATGGATTAAAAAAGGAGTATCATTCACATGGACGCATCGCTTTTCCCTTATGGCATTGAAAAATATCTCATTTTCTGTGTCATCGCAACCCTGTTTTTCCTTCTTCAGTTCATCCGCACCAAATACTGGTATGAACTGATTCTGACCATTGCCGTTCCTGCCTCTTTGCTGGTTTATGTCAATCAGGAAAGTGACGTCTGGTTCTATGGTGTCGGCATCATGGAAGCAGTCATGCTGGTCGCCGCCGCTGTCACCTATTTCATCCAGTACCGCAAGGTCAAGGCAGCAGAAAAACTCGCACAGAAAAATAAAACGGAGATGCCCGCATGAAAGCAGAGCGACTTGTTATTCTCGACTGGGACACAATGTCCGACCACAATGAACTTTCTCCGCAACGGTTTCAGACACTTGCGCGGTTGGTCGATGTTTACCCGCTGACCAAGCCCGAAGAAACCATTTCCCGCATTGGTGATGCAGAACTGGTCATCTGCAATAAGGTACTGATTACCAAAGAAGTCATGGATGCCTGCCCGAACCTCAAATATGTCGGTCTGCTGGCAACAGGCTATAACAATGTGGATATAGAAGCGGCAAAAGCACACGGCATCACCGTCTGCAATGCAGGAAGCTACTCCACGGATGCCGTTGCACAGCTTGTTTTTTCGTACATTCTTGACCATTTCGAACGGGTTTCCCTTTATTCGATGGATGTACGGCTCGGCAAATGGGAACAATCCCGCACATTCTCCTATTTTCCATATGCAACAGGCGAACTGCGCGGCAAAACGCTTTCCATCATCGGCTACGGCAGCATCGGCAAGGCGGTCGCCAGAATCGCAGAGGCATTCGGAATGCAAATCGTCATTTCCACGCGCACTGCACCGACAAACTGCCCGTATCCCGTTGTTTCGCCTGCGGTCGCCTTTGCGTGTGCTGACGTGCTGACACTCCACTGCCCGCTGAATGAAGGCACGCAAGGCATTGTCAACAAGGCAAATCTTGCACGCATGAAAAGCACCGCCATTCTCATCAATACCGCACGCGGCGGTGTAGTCGTGGAACAAGACCTTGCAGACGCACTGAATACAGATGCACTCGCAGCAGCCTATGTCGATGTGCTGACAAAAGAACCTATGGTAAGTGACACCCCGCTGAAAAATGCGAAAAACTGCATTATTACGCCACATATCGCATGGACACCGCTGGAAACCAGAGAACGCCTCGCCGAAATTGCAGAGGAAAATGTCCGCAGTTTTCTTGAGGGCAATCCACAGCGTGTCGTCAGTCAGTGACGAATTATCTGGTAATCTTGTCATTTTTCAAAAATGACTTGCTTTTTTGCATTCTTTATGTTATAATGATAATTGTGTAAAATTCGAAACACGCACAAACCAACTGTTTTGATGATTTTACATTCGTATCGACAACAAAATTTGGGGAAAGGAACTCTAAATATTATGTGTGGAATCGTCGGCTATGTCGGCGCACGCTGCTGTGCGGATGTACTGGTGGATGCGCTCTCGAAGCTTGAATACCGCGGCTATGACTCAGCAGGCATCGCCGTTTTTGCGAATCAACAGATTCAGATCGCCAAATCAAAAGGACGGCTCGCAGACCTTGCTGCGAAAATGGAAGCCGAAGGCAAACCCGAAGGCAATGTCGGCATCGGTCATACTCGTTGGGCAACCCACGGTGAACCCTCTGACACTAACTCGCATCCTCACAGAGGCGGCGAATATGTAACGCTCGTACACAACGGCATCATCGAAAACTATAAGAAACTCAAGGAATTCCTGATTTCCCAAGGTCGTACTTTTGTTTCTGACACCGATACAGAAGTTGTTGCACAGCTTCTTGATTACAACTATCACGGCGACCCGCTGGCTGCCATCGCAAAAACACTCGAAGAAGTCACAGGCAGCTTTGCACTCGGCATTCTCTTTGCAGATTTTCCGAATGTGATCTACGCTGTCCGCCGCGGCAGTCCGCTGATTGTCGGCGCAGGCGAAAACGAAAGCTTCATCGCTTCCGATGTCCCTGCAATTCTGAAATACACCAAGCAGTATTATCTGCTGGAACATGATGAGATCGCAGTCCTCAAGCAGAACGGTACTGAATTCTTCGATATGCAGAAGAACCCGATCAGCAAAGAACTGCTGACGGCTGACTGGGATATGGATGCTGCTGAAAAGCAGGGCTATGAGCATTTTATGCTGAAAGAGATCCATGAACAGCCCGAATCCATCAAGCGCACCGTAGCGCCCCGCATCGAGGACGGTCTGCCCAACCTCAGTGAATGCGGCATTACACCTGAATCCCTGAAAGATTTCCGCAATATCTATGTCGTTGCCTGCGGTACAGCAATGCACGCAGGAATGATCGGCAAGTATGTCATCGAAAAAATCGCAAGAGTCCCTGTCATCGTGGATATTGCATCCGAATTCCGTTATCGTGAACCGCTGATTGGCGAAGGTGACCTCATTATCATCATTTCCCAGTCCGGCGAAACCGCAGACAGTCTGGAAGCAATGCGCCTTGCAAAACGCCTCGGCGCGAAAACACTCGCCGTGGTCAATGCGAAGGGTTCTTCCATCGCCCGCGAAGCAGATATGCTCATTTACACACACGCAGGCCCAGAAATCGCGGTTGCATCCACGAAAGCCTACATGGTGCAGATTGCTGTCATGTACCTGTTCGCATTTGAACTGGCACTCGCAAAGGGCAAGATCGACGAGGCGGAATGCCGCCGTCTGACCGCCTTGCTGCTGGAAACACCTGACATGATCGAAACAGTGTTGGCACGCAAGGACGAAACCCACGAAATCGCAAAGAGCCTTCTCAAAGCAGAAAGTCTGCTGTACATCGGCCGCGGTCTGGATTCCGCACTCTCGATGGAAGGTTCTCTGAAACTCAAAGAAATCAGCTACATCCACAGCGAATCTTACGCTGCGGGCGAACTGAAACACGGCACGATTTCCCTGATTTATGACGGAATGCCTGTCATTGCAGTGGACACACAGAAAACACTGCACGAAAAGACCGTTTCCAACATCAAGGAAGTCAAGGCAAGAGGCGCAATGACCATTCTGGTCTGCGGCGAATCCTATTCTCCGGAAGCTGACATTGCAGATTACTGCTTCAAGCTTCCCGAAACCGATGATTTGCTGATGCCGATGGTAGGCGTTGTGCCGTTGCAGCTCATCGCATACTATACCGCAGTCATGCGCGGCAATGATGTTGATAAGCCGCGTAATCTCGCAAAATCTGTTACGGTAGAATAATTCCGCACCTGCGGAGCGAATATGGCACCTGCTGAAAGAGGGGAACAGCAGATGTCCAAAGGGGTGAAACATGGGTTTATGATGCCCTGTTTCACCTTTTTTGTTTGATGAAATATGAAAATGGAGACGATACCATGAAAACGCAAATTCGTATGGCAATGGCTGCTTGTACCGCAGTGCTTGCCGCAGCCTTTGCAACTGTACCTTGCTTTGCCGACGTCACCGATGCCAACGGCGATGACATTGCGACCATTGTCTGTGGAGATTATGAATACTCTATCATGGTCAATTCAAATGACAATGACACCCAAGCCGCCTGTATTGAAAAATATACAGGCAAAGATACCGATTTGGTCATTCCCGATACACTGGATGGTCTGGATGTCATTGCGCTGGGCGATACCGCATTTGCAGGAAATTATTCGCTGAAATCAGTCACACTGCCTGTCAATCTGATTGGCATTGGCGACTATGCCTTCGCTGAATGCACCGCGCTTGAAAACTACTATACACCGGAAGAAAGCGTCTTTTTCGAGAGTCGTGACGGTATCCTGTATACCCAGGACGGCAAATGGCTGGTGCGCTATCCCATCGAACAGATTCCGGCATCGGTCAAGGTAGAAGACGGCATCGAGAAAATTTGTGCCAGTGCCTTTGGATTCAGCCGTACCCTGACAGACATTGAAATGCCTTCCACTTTAACTTCCATCGGTGTCGGTGCTTTCTCTGACTGCATCAACCTGAATCATGTTGATATTCCAAAAGGTGTAACGATAATCCCTGCCTTTGCATTCTATCGCTGCGTCAAACTGGATGATATCTGGATGCCAAGTACCATCACCAGCATCGGCGAATGTGCCTTTTCAGAAACAGCACTCGAAAAAATCACCATTCCCGAAAGCTGCACCAGCATCGGACTCTGCGCATTTGCAGCGACCAAACTCAAAAGCATCAATATTCCGTCAAAGGTCGAAGAAATTGGCTATTCTGCATTCGGCTACGGTCTGGATTCCTCCCGTCAGCTTTATGCACTGAATGACTTCGTGATTTACGGCGCATTGGGTTCGGCAGCTTCCTCCTATGCCAAGGATGTCGAAAACGGCAACCACTTTGAATTTGTCGAAACCAACGAACCCACTCCTGCGGCAGATGATACCGAAGAATCCTCCAAAGATGACAGCAGCAGCAAGTCCGACAACAAGAAAAAAAGCGACAACAAGCCTGACGCGAACATCACAAATCACAACAAAGGTACGCTGATTGCCATTATCGGCGGCGGTGCAGTCGTACTCATCGGCATTATCACTGCCATTGTCATCATTTTGCGCGGCGGCAAAAAGAAGAAAAACGAAGCGGAGCATAAATGATGAGAAAGAAGTATTTGCAATTGGTTTCTCTGTGTGTCGGACTGCTGACACTGATGCCCTCTGCATCCCTTGCCGCACTCGCTGACGAATCGGACGGCGATATGCTCGGCATGGATTTTTCGGGCATGATCGTCTGGAACGGCTCGCAGTTTTCGTACCGCAATGAGAGCGATGACACCGTATCCATCGTCGGTTGTGCAAGCGACATGACAGGCGTGGTAGAAATTCCCGAAACCATCGGTAATAAACCCGTTGCCACCATCTCGGAAGGCGCATTCTATGAAATCACGGGAATGACAGGCATCGTACTGCCTGATTCAGTCATTTCCGTGGAAAGCGGTGCATTTTACGGCTGTACTGCGCTGGAATCCGTCACGCTTTCCAATTCTCTCCACAATCTGGGAGAAAGCGCCTTCTACGGCTGTACTGCATTGACCGCCATCGACATTCCGGATACGGTCATGGGCATTCCTGCATCCTGTTTTTCAGGCTGTTCTGCCCTGCAAGACTTCCAACTTCCCGAAAGCCTTATTTCCATCGGAGAATCTGCATTTTACGGTACGATCGGCCCTGACGTGCTGGAGTTTCCGCCTGACCTCAATACCATTGAAGGGACAGCATTCGCCTACTGCACAGGCATTCAGTCCGTTCACCTGACAAAAGAGATCGGCACACTCGGCGATTATGTCTTTGACGGCTGTTCTGCCCTGCAAAGCATCACGGTAGACAAGGACAACACCGCATTCTGCGACATGGATGGCGTGCTGTTTGACAAAAGTCTGCGCACGCTCCTGAAATATCCTGCCGCCAAAGCGGACAGCGATTACACTGTTCCCGCAGGTGTTTCGGACATTGCCGCATGGGCATTTGTCGGTGCTTCCAATCTCCACAGCATCGACCTGAATAACGTCACAGGCTTCGGCGAAGAAACCTTTTACGCTTGCGAAGCACTTGAATCTTTCACGATTCCGGAAGGCATGACCGAAATTCCCTCTGCCGCATTCGCAAACTGTACCAGCCTGAAAGAAATCACCATTCCTGCACACTGCACAAAACTCGGCGAACACGCTTTTCTGGACTGCACTTCCCTCAAAGAAATGACCATTCCGGAAACGGTAACGGTCATGGAACCATTCTGTGTCGGATTCCATTATAATGAGGAAACGCAGTCGCTTGAACAGATGAAACACTTCACGCTGAATGTGAAGGCGGGTTCTCCTGCGGCAACTTATGCCCAAAACAACAAACTTTCTTACCACACAGGCAATGAAGCCTTCATCGGAATCATTGTCGCAATCGTCGTTGCCGTCTGCGCAGTCATTGCTCTGATCGCATACCTGATCCATCGCAGAAACAGCGTTGTCCGCATCGGCGCAGGGCCAAATAAGGGACAAATCGTGTCCCAAAAGAAACACAGTTCGAAAGGGGATTCCTCCAATGCCAAATAAATACCGTACCCTTCGTGCAGGTCTGACGGCAGCGGCACTCTGCTGCGGAATGCTGAACACCCTGCCAAGTCTGAATGCCTTTGCAGAAGATGAAACCTTTACGGACGAAACACTGACCTATACCAAAATTTCAGGCGGTGTCAGCATCACTGCCTGTAGTGCCTCCACCTCCTCTATCAGCATTTCGTCAACGATTGACGGCTACCCGATTCTGGAAATCGGAGAAGGCGCATTTGCAGACTGCGCACAGCTTTCCAAAATCGACCTCAGCAAATCGAAGATTCGTTCCATTGGTTCGGGCGCATTTACAGGCTGTACCAAATTACAGGAAATCAAACTTCCGGACACCCTCACGAAAATTGACGCAGGTGCATTCTATAACTGCACTTCACTTTCCACAATGGAAATGCCTGACAGTGTCACGGAAGTCGGTGATTATGCATTTGCGTACTGCTTCTCGCTCGCCGATATCACGCTTTCGAACAAGCTGACCAGCCTGCCCTCTGCCATGTTTTACTATGACATCGGACTCGAAAACGTGACACTCCCCAAGTCCATCGAAACACTGAACAGTCTGTGCTTTGTCAGCTGCGCTTCCCTGAAAGAACTGTACCTGCCTGCATCCGTCAGCGATGTAGAACCCATGGCACTGCTGAACTGTTCCGGTCTGAAGCAGGTCACGGTCGACGACAAAAACGAAACCTACTGCACCGGCGATGACGGCGCACTCTATACCAAAAACGGCGAAACACTGGTGCTTTATCCTGCGGGCAACGGCGTAACAGACTGCGTGCTGCCCGATACGGTCACTGCCATTTCCGACTATGCCTTTGCAGGTTCGCTCTCGCTGGAAACCGTTACGCTGAACAGCATCGAACAGTTCCCCGAAGGTTGTTTTTCCGACTGCGTGCTGCTGAAATCTGTGAACTGTTCTGCCGATGCCTTCCAGACCATTCCCGCAAGTCTGTTCGCAGGCTGTCAGAAGCTTGAAAACTTCACGCTTCCCGAAAACTGCACGTCGATCGGCAACTATGCCTTCTATGAATGCAAATCCCTCACAGAAATTTCCATTCCGGCTTCTGTCAAGGAAATCGGCAGAAGTGCATTCTGCGGCTGTGATGCCATGAACACCATAACGATTCCGCCTGAAACCGTCGTTGGCAGTTATGCAGTCGGATTTTCTGTTCCGGAAGATGATTCCGAAACGCCTGTCCTGCGCACGGATTTCGTTTTGCATGGACATTCCTCTTCGGATGCCAAACGCTATGCAAACGAATACGATGTCAAATTCAAGCAGGACAATTTCAATTTCCGCTTCTGGGGATTCAGCTTAGGTATTTTCTTCGCGCTGCTGGCGTTGTTCCTGACGATCAAAGATCTGGTTGCAAAGAAAAAGACCAAGGCTGCCGAAGAAGCAGCACAGGGGACTGTAACAGACCCCAACTACAAAAGCATTCTGGATGATACAGACGGCGACCCCTATGAACGCAATTTCGGTGTCACGGATGAGGAGGATGACAGCGAAGACATCTCTGACTAACTACAACATTTCTGCTTTTCGTCATAACAGAAAAAGGAGCTGATACCGCATGAAAAAACGAGTACGGCGCGAACCAATCGTCCTCTCCCAGATGCGTCCCCTGACACTGTTTGCAGTGCTTTGCGGATGCATCCTGTTCACCTATGCACTCATGAATCTGACAAGTGTCACACAATTTCTGCACAAAATCGTTTCTGCGCTCGGCCCGATTTTCGCAGGGCTGATGATTGCCTATCTGCTCAACCCAATGCAAACATGGCTGGAACTTCGGTTTCGGAAGATGCTGCGTCCACTGGAAAAAAAGCACATTGCCCTATATAAGCTGCTTCCGCGCGGTATCAGTTCTTTTCTGGCGGTATTATTATTTGTCGGCACGGCTGTTTTGCTGATTGTCGCCACCATTTCACAGGTGACGGATGATATTGAAAATGTCATCGCGCAAATGCCGCACTATATTGATGTCATGATTCAAAAAGCAGAAACGCTTCTGCATGGACATACGGCACTCAGCGACTATCTCACGCAGTTCAGCGAACAATTTTTCAGTTCGCAAACCAGTGTAGACCCGACTGAAACCGCGCAAACACTGGTCAGTGCTGTACTCAGCGGTGCAGTCGGCACACTGGAACTGCTTTATAATGTAGTCATCGGCTTCATTGTTTCTGTTTACTTACTAATCAGCAAAGAACGATTTATCCGTCAGTTTCGGCAAGTATTATTTGCGGTATTCAGACCAGCAACGGCGGAGAAAATTGACCGCAAAATGCTGGAAGCCAATAAGACTTTCGGCACAGCGATTGTCGGAAAGCTTGCAGATTCGGCGTTGGTCGGCTGCATTTGCTTTATCGGCTTAGTCATCATGAAAATGCCATATACTGCATTGATCGCGGTGATAATCGGTATTACGAATGTGATCCCGTTTTTCGGGCCGATCATCGGTGCGATTCCATGCATTTTGCTGATCCTGCTGAAAAATCCGCTGAAAGCGGTTTATTTCTCCATCTTCATTGTAATTCTCCAGCAATTTGACTGCAACATTCTGGATCCGAGAATTGTTGGAAAATCAATTGGTTTGCCTGCATTCTGGGAATTATTCGCGTGTCTGCTGGGCGGCGGACTGTTCGGCATCTGGGGCATGGTATTCGGTGTGCCATTGTTTGCGGTACTGTACACGATCATTCAGCAGGTTGTGCGGGATGCGATTGGCGAAAAGGAGATTTCGGAAGACATACTGGTTGAGAAACTGGGAATCGACCCGAAGGAGATTCAGCGGAACAAAGAAGAAGATGATGATGACAGTGACTACACCCAGCATTTGATACTGCTGGAAGAAATTGCGGAAAATCCGACAGAAAAATAGATTTCTCCCGCCGAAAAAACGACGAGGCAAGAGGATGGTATCATGCCTTCCTCTTGCCTCTCTTTGTTTGTATCGGATACTATGACGGGAGAAACCTTCTCCTGATTTTCGCTTCGCGTGCACATCCTTTTGATATGGAAAATACGCGTTCTTACTTCTGATAAAGCCGATTGCTCTGAAATGCAGAATCACAGGTGAGATTGATGCCAAGACGATGCAGAATACGCTCGTCTACCTGCGAAAGAATAACCGTCGAATGCATTTCACAGCCGCGCAGCTTCGCAAGCTGCGTCATCGCACATTCCGCAGTCGGATTCGTTGCCGCAGAAATCGAAAGCGCAAGCAGCGTTTCATCCGTGTGCAGACGCGGGTTTTCATTGCCAAGATGGTCAACTTTCAAATGCTGTATCGGTTCCAGTACATTCGGAGAAAGCAGCAAAATGTTATCATTGATTTTTCCAAGCGCTTTGAGTGCATTCAGCAGCGTGGTAGAAGCCGCACCCAAAAGCTCTGTGGTGCGTCCTGTGAGAATCTTGCCGTTCGGAAGCTGCAATGCAGCCGCAGGTTCACCCGTTTTCTCCGCAATCGCACGCGCTCTCGCAATCACAGGGCGGTCATCTTCGCTCAGATGTGCCTGCTGCATCAGCAATTCCAGCTTGTATACAGCCTCCGCTTCCGCATTGCCCTGCCGCTGTGCACAACGGGTATTGAAAAAGCGCCGAATGATTTCCTGATTTGCTGCATCACAAACGATTTTGTCATCCACAATGCAGAAGCCTGCCATATTGACACCCATATCTGTCGGCGACTGGTACGGCGATTTTCCGTAAATCTGGTCAAACATGGCATTGAGTACAGGGAATACCTCCACGTCACGATTATAGTTGACAGTGGTCTTGCCGTATGCTTCCAGATGGAACGTGTCAATCATGTTAATGTCGTTGAGGTCGGCAGTCGCGGCTTCATATGCCACATTGACCGGATGCTTCAGCGGAAGATTCCAGATGGGGAATGTTTCAAATTTTGCATAGCCGGCTTCGTTGCCGCGCTGATGTTCCTGATAGATCTGCGAAAGACATACTGCCATTTTTCCGCTGCCGGGGCCCGGTGCGGTAACAACCACCAGTCGGCGGCTGACTTCAATGTATTCGTTTCTGCCAAAACCGTTTTCCGAGAGAATCAAACTACGGTTGGAAGGATATCCTTCAATCGGATAATGACGATAGACGCGGATGCCAAGGTCTTCCAGACGCTTCTGGAACTTATCTGCGGCAGGTTCACCTGTATACTGTGTCATGACAACACTGCCGACATACAGCCCCTTGTCACGGAATACACCGATCAGACGCAGTACATCTGTATCGTAGGTGATGCCAAGGTCACCGCGGATACGATTCTGTTCAATATCTGCGGCATTGATGGCGATTACGATTTCCACGTCCTTTTTCATATGGAGGAGCATTCTCAGTTTACTATCCGGCTGAAATCCCGGCAGAACACGGGAAGCATGAAAATCATCATAGAGTTTGCCTCCGAATTCCAGATACAGACGGCCGCCAAACTGCGCGATGCGCTCGCGGATATGTTCGGACTGGGTTTTCAAATACTTCGCATTATCAAATCCGACTTTTTTCTTCACAGGAATGCCACCCTTTCACTTCATAACAATGATAATATTATATCACAGTGCCTTTGGGATGTCAAGGAAGGCACACTGTCAAATCGGCAAAACAGGATTGTAAAATAAAAAATATTTTTTATTGATGCACGAAATCGCTTCACAGAATTGTATTCATAGTGAAAGGGAAACACGAAAGGAAGTGACGTTCCCCTTGCATCCATACAGCGCTGAGGATGAACAATACCGCAGAATTACTGCGAATTACAATACGCTATACCGCATTGCGTATCAATATACCCGCTGTCATGCGGAAACAGAGGACATCGTACAGGAGGTTTTCCTGAAAATGCTGGAAACCAAACAGCAATTTGAAAGCGATGAACACTGCAAGGCGTGGCTGATACGGGTGACGATCAACCGCTGCAAAAACTGGCTCTTTTCTGTACGACGTTTTCAACACGTTTCCCTTGAAGATGCAGAAGCCGCCAATCTTGCAGCACCGAATCTTTCACAGGAAACAGAGCTTGTGTTTACAGCACTTGCCCAATTAAAACCGAATTACCGCAATGTGCTGTATCTCTATTATTATGAAGGATATTCAATTCCTGAAATCGCAAAACTGCTTCGCCGCAGTCAGAATACTATCAGCTCATGGCTCACACGGGGCAGAGCAAAATTAAAGGAGGTGCTTCATGATGATGAATCGTTACCGCAATGCAATGGATGCTGTGACACGCTCAAAGGAGGAAATTGAAATGAAAGCACAGGATATTTTGAACATGGAACAGGAGCGCAGTGCGCCGCGCAAACGCCCTGCTGTCAGCCGCAAAGCAATTGCATTTGGCGCGGCGGCTGTAATATTGGCAGGCGGCACGTTGACAGTCGGTGCTGTCAACAACTGGGATTATGCGGCGCTGTACCGCAATCTGATGGATGGTGACCGCACGACATTTGAAACCATTGGTAAGACAGTGGATGACCATTTTGAAGGTGACGGCTGGACAATCGACATCACGAATATGTATGCAGATTCCAATTCATTCTATATGCTGTATGACCTGACGCTGGATGAAAGTCATCCGCTGTATTCGTATCTTGGACAGGACGATTATAATGTATGTGCGAAGGTGCAAACAAATTTCACAGATTCAGAGGAATATATCGGCTCAATGTTTTCTAACAGCGGCAGTAAGTCGCTGCGTGTGGAGGGAAATACCAGTCATTGCTGTTTCTCGTGCAATTATGAACTTTGCGGAGATGATATGGATGTACAGCCGCAGGGGGTGCACGTTTGGAGTGATATGCTGTATGCAGAGTCGAGTGCTGTTGGCTCGCTTTCAGAAGAACCGATGCATTTTGAGAGAGATTATGTGCTGGACATTGCGGATGGTGTGACACAGCGGACAGTGCAGGGAGATTACACCTTGCCGTGTGGAGAACGGATGTATCGTATCACTGTATCGCCATTGGTAATGGGATTCCAGATTGATGCAGAGTCGATGTATCTGCAACACAAGGAATACTGCATGATGGAAATAACGGCAAATTACTCGGACGGCACATCGCAGGTAATAGAATACGATGCGGCACTGAGTGCAAGGACGCAGGAAGACGGGACAGTTGAAGCGAACGGAATATTTAATTTCACGCAGCCCATTAATCCTGTGCTATTGGAATCCGTGACAATCAACGGTCAGACAATCCCCGTAGAATAAACGTAAAAGAAAGCGGCTATTTTCTTGAGGAGTCCAGAGGGAATTGATTCCCTTTGGACTCCTCAATATATTATTGTTCCTCAAACAACACCGTGTATATCACCGCCGCTAACGGCACCGCCACCGCCATGCCCACTGCGCCCATTACCCCTCCGCCAACCACAATCGCTCCCAATACCCACGTCGGCGGTAACCCCACAGAACGCCCCACTACCCGCGGATATATAAAATTACTCTCAACCTGCTGCAACACTATGATATAAATTACAAACCACAACGCCTTTTTCGGCTCCGCCATCAGAAGAATCAACGTGCACGGCACCGTCCCCAGAATCGGCCCCACATACGGCACAATATTCGTCACGCCAATAATCACACTCACCAGCACCGGAAACGGCATCCGCAGCACCAGTATCCCCAGAAAACACATCACACCCAAAATGACCGCTTCCGTCAGCTGTGAACGCAAAAACTGCGCAAACGTATCCGCCGAAAGCTTTGCCATGTGCATCATTTTATCCCGCATCTGCTGTGAAACCAGTTTTCCCGCCACGATATGGAACTGCCTGTTGAGCCGTTCTCTGTCCGCCAGCAAATATACCGAAAATACCGCCCCAATGCCAATATCCAACACACAGCCCAGAAAACCTGCCGTGTATCCACACGCCTTTTGCAGCATCTTCGGCATTTGCTGCCGTAAACTTTCCAGCATTTCATCCGCCCGCGCCCACGACATCCATGACGGCAACTGAAACCGCGATGTCAACGCTTCCAGATTTTCTGCGTAAAATTGCAGATTGTCCGTCAGCATGGCAGCCGATTCCGCCAATTGCGGCAGCAAAACACAAACAATGCCCGTCAACGTCAACAGCGCCAGCGCCACACCCGCCGTGATCGACAAACGGCGAATGCAGTGGGCAGACCACGGAAACCGCCGTTTTTCATTCCACACCCGCAAATCCTGTTCAAACCGCACACACGGACGATACAGCACAAGTGCAAACAGTCCCCCCAGCATCAGCGGCCGCAATGTGCGCAAAACCGTGCGGACTGCCGCAAAAAAGCCCTCATAGCGCAGAATCATGAAAGCAATCAGCAATAATGCCGTGCCGCTGCACATAATCAGTTGAAAAAGCGTATTCTTGAGGATAGAGAACCGTTGATTTTGTGTGCTTTTCATGCTGTACCGCCTTTCTGTACGGCTTATTTTTTTCAGATACGCAGCCGCATTTGATTTACCAATGCCGCCAGATGATTCCATGTATCACGGTCTAAAATGCCCGTCTGCGGCAAGCCCGATACCGCCTGAAACGCTCGAACAGCATCCGCCGTCTGCGCATCAAATTCGCTGTTTGGCTGTACCTGCGGCAGATTTTCATAGCGTTTGGCAAGCGCTTCCAGAAGCATTTGCACCAGATAAACCAATTCGCCGCGGTCGCCTTGCTGCAAAATGAATCCGCTGTTGGGAAAAATCATCAGCGGCGAAGGCTGGTCGGAAACGGCATGGTATGTATCCACAATGGCATTCCACGTATCTCCGTCAATTTCGCCCGTAATTGGTAAACCGTATGCTTCCTGAAACGCCCGCACTGCAATGCCGGCTTCAGGCGTGAAACGGTCAGACGGCAATACTGTAGGAATGCGGGAATCCCGCAGGGAAATATCATAGAGCAATTGCAGAATTTCCTGTATATGCTCTTTTTTCTGTGCATCTGTGTACAGCATAGCTTCTCCTTTCATCCTCATCGAATCGTGTATCCGGGCGCTTGATAAGGACGTTTTCCCGCGCCGCATTTGCTTTCCGCATATGCCCCTGCAATCGCATCCCATGTCACTGCACCGACAATGCCCGTGACATTCAGCCCGTATTCCCGCTGAAATGCCTGCACGGATGCCTTGGTCAACGGCCCGAAATACCCCGTATCGCTGACAGCAGGAATTGCGCTGTCGATTTGGGAAATGTAGGTCAGATATTGCTGGAGTGTACGCACATTTTCGGAGGTCACACCCTCACGAAGCACCTGATTCGGATACAGTTTTGCGCATACTTCTTCGGGCTGGGAAGCAAGAATGCCCGCATATGCAGCATAAAGGTCATTCCATGTTTTTCTGTCCATGATACCCGTCTGCGGCAATCCGAAGGTCTGCTGAAACGATTTGACTGATTCCACCGTTGCTTCGTCATAATCACCCGTAATGGAAATGGGGAGTACCGATGCATAGTATGCCCCGACCACGGCAAGGTAATACTGAAACGACGAAACATTTCTGCCGCTGTCGCCCTCTTTCAACACGGTTGGGAAGTCGCGGGTAATTTCTTCTATGCGCAGTCCTTCGGATTCCAAATCGGCAAGGCGCTTGACACTGGTATAGATGTATGAAAGCTGATACCATGTTGCCTCATCGACTTCACCTGTCTGCGGAAGATTGAACAGAAATTGAAATTCCTTGACGGCGGCGGCAGTCTTGTCGTCATAAATGCCGTCTACCTCTGCAATTTTCGGAATTTCGGGGAAATTGCGGGAAATGCGGTTCAGTTGTGTCTGAATCGTCTGCACATCCGCACCGACTTCTCCTTCCCGCAAAATGGTGTCGGGATAAGTGGGAGAAGCCGTGCGGATATCGTTGGTCTTAACGAGTTCAATGTTTTCGCCGTAATAGGTCTGCAAGATTTCATACGGTGTTTTGCCCTCATTGGCAAGCGCGACCGTTCCCCACTGCGAAAGTCCATTGCAGGAAACGGCAGCGCCATCGCAAAACGCGGCAAACAGCGGTTCAATACTGCCGACTCTGCGGATGTAGAACGGAAACAGTTCATCGACCAGATTGCTGACATTTTCAAAGATTTCTCTGCCATACACAAATGCCTGGTCATACTGCGTAGAACTTGTAATGTCAAAAGCATACCCGCGGGAACGATACCATTCGGTATAAAAACGACTGAGGACATATGATACAATAACGTATATATTCGCACGCAGGGCATTTTCAGGCCATGTGGGGTAAATTTCACTGGATGCGACATTTTTCACGTAATCAGGAAACGATACCGTGACGGTTTCCGCATTGGAATCGGGTGTGCCAAGATGCACGGTCACGGTTTCAGGAATAAACGGAAGTCCGGAAAGCAAATGCAGACACCGCCTTTCTTATGACTGCGGCAGGGAATTATAGAATGTGACATCGCCTGCGGTCAGCGCGTCATCCGTCCCTGCGGGCAGCGGAATCAAATCAAAATTCTGCAAGGATACAATATTGGGAAAAACAGGCACATCACGGCTGTTTTCGCGGTAGTATCCTGCGGCGGATACCGTAATATCATAAGCGAAAAAGGCAGGACGGCGCTGGTTATCAGAAGGCGGCGGGGCAGGCACGGAAACACGCGGCACTTCGCCGTTTCTGCCCGAAATCTGCATGGAAATCAGGCGTTCTGTGCCATCCGGTGCAGATTGTGTGATGATGACCGTTGCGGCGGCGACAGGCCGCGCACCGCGTGCCGTAGTGACGTGAACGCTGATCGTGCCCTGATAGCGGGAAGACGGGCGATCCTCTGTTGGCGGAAGCGATTCCACAGATTGTGGTACGGAAAGCGTTTCAGGCGGCGGAGTGGGCTGTGCGATGACGGGAACTGTCACAGGCACATCGGGTTTCGGCTGCGGCTGGATATTCTGTGCGCGGTACATCCGCAGCAGTTCTTCGCGGTAGTGTGCGGCGGTATCTTCAAATTCCTGCTGATTCATAAGCAAGACCTCCTTTGGCATCTGATATAGATTAGTGTATGCAGGAAAACGAAAATACTTGACAATTCTGATATTCGGTGTTACAATGAGTATCATGCATAAAAGCAAAACATCTATCATACAAATGAGGGATATTGGAATATTATGAAAGAACATTTGAAATTGCAAGATACTTTGCCGATTTTTGAGCGTATCCGTCAACAGAACAGCCCACTGTTGAAAAATAAAATTGTTGTGCTGTTGTGTATTGGTTTGGCGTTCTTGATTGGGGAAGCAGCAATGACTATTTGTAATTTAGTTCTGGTGCTGATATTGAAGCCGTTGTTGAGAGAAGCATTCAACGGGCATATTCTTACGCTTTCCTGCACAACATTTATGACATTGGTTGTGATATTCTACTGCAAAGTATTGGAGCGCAGACCATTACGGACAATGGGTTTTACGAAAAGGAAGTGTTTGCGGGATTATCTGCTTGGCATATTGATTGGCGCAGGGATGCTGAGTGTGGCGCTGCTGATTGCATGGGCAGGCGGCACGATGGAATTCACGGGATATGGTGAGAAATGGTCTGTTGCATTTGGGATTGGGATTGTGCTTGCATGGATGCAGCAGGGGCTTAGTGAAGAAGTGATATGCCGCAGTCTTCTGATGCCGAGTTTTGGTGCGGTATCATCGCCGTGGGGGGCGGTGCTTGTAAATGCGCTGGCATTTGCGATGCTGCATCTTGGAAATGCGAACGTTACGGTTTTGGCGCTTTGCAATTTGCTGTTGTACGGTATTTTTGCTTCTTTGATTTTTCTGCGGACAGATAGTGTATGGATGGCGGCGGCGATGCATTCATTCTGGAATTTTGCGCAGGGAAATTTATATGGCATTTCGGTCAGTGGCAGTGGTTTAGAGGATTCGATGATGTATTTTTCTCCCAAAGAAGCTGGTACATGGTTAAGCGGCGGGGCATTTGGACTAGAAGGCGGAGCTGCGGTGACGGTTGTACTGGTGATTGCGTGTGTCATTGCGCTGCTTTTGCCGCAAAGAAAAGAAAGCAAGCAGATTCCTGCACCCAATCCTGAAGATTCCAAAGAAAATTGATTTCCTTGATATAGCGTTGTCCAGCAAAAGGCAAGAGAACAGTATTGTGTTCTCCTGCCTTTTCTTCTTTCTTTGCGTGTCTACTTGACATCACCTGCTTTTTCCCTTATAATAGGATTATCATATCGAATACAAAGGAGATTTGTCATCATGGATTGTCCCAAATGCAAATGCAATGTTTGTCAATTGATAACAGAAACCAAAACCACAGGAAAAGATTTCAGTGCGGGAGATGGCTGCTGCGGTTATATGATCTTCGGGCCAATCGGCATTCTGTGCGGTTTGTGCGGCGCTGACAAGAAAACCGTTACCAAAAATTATTGGGTATGCACCAACTGCGGACATAAATTTAAAGCCAAATGACCAGACAAGACCGCATTTGGATGAAAGCAATGGAACTGGGCGCAAAATTCGGGTGTCACCAAATGCCCGAACGCAGTTTTTTTCTGTGCGGCTATCAGTTTCCTGTATGCGCAAGATGTACGGGTGTCATTCTTTCTGCCGTATTCGCGTTATTTTTATTCCGCAAGAAAATATTTTCGCTTCCCGTTTGTTTTGCTTTGGCTTCCGTCATGCTGTTTGACTGGTCAATGCAATACCTCCGCATCAAAGCATCGACCAATCCGCGGCGATTCGTAACAGGCTTTCTGGGCGGCTTGGGTGTTGCGATAACACAATATCGCTTCTACGCCTTTCTATTCCGAAAAGCCGAATCATTTCTTCATAGCATAAAAAATGCTGTCTGAAGCCAAAACGGTTCAGACAGCATTCTATTTGCACAATAAAAAACCGAAACACCTCTGCGGTATTTCGGTTTGATGGAGACAGAGGGACTCGAACCCGCGACCTCACGGATGTGAACCGTACGCTCTAACCAGCTGAGCTATGCCTCCATATGACCATATTATTATAGCACAGTATTCCCCATTTGTCAAGTGCTGTAATTGATTTTTTTATCAATCTGCATTTTCTCGCCGCAATTGCCGCCCTTCTCCATCGAAAAATGAAAATTCTCCCGCACTCCATATCGCAAACAGAAAAAAACTGTTGCATTTTCTCCATAAATGTGCTATACTAAAGCAGTATGCGAAACTGATAATTTACCGCCATAAGAGGGGGAATTCTTCTTGAGTATCAATCCGTCGCTCGCTGCGAAATTTGAACAGCTTTCTGCATTGGTCGGTCACACGCCCATGCTCGAAATTACGCTGGAATACCGCGGCGAACTCCGCCATGTCTATGCCAAAGCTGAAGCCTATAACTTAAGCGGCAGCATCAAAGACCGCGTTGCCTACTATATCCTCAAAAAAGCCTACGAAACAGGCGAGATTCACGCAGGCGACTACATCGCAGAAGCGACCAGCGGCAACACCGGCATCGCTTTTTCTGCAATGGGTGCAGCACTTGGCAACCCTGTCGTCATTTATATGCCGGACTGGATGAGCATTGAACGCCGCAACCTGATTCGCAGTTATGGTGCAGAAGTCCGTCTGGTTTCCGCAGAACAAGGCGGTTTCCTCGGTTCGATTGAACTCACCGAACAATTCGGCAAAAGCGGCAATGTCTTTCTCCCGCGGCAGTTCTCCAATGAGGACAACGCTGAAGCACATTACGAGACCACAGGCGCAGAAATCATCGAACAGCTTGCAAAAATCGGCAAGGTCGCAGATGCCGTGGTTGCAGGTGTCGGCACGGGCGGCACGGTCATGGGCATCGGCAGAAGACTCCGCACGGTCAACCTTTCCTGCGGTCTTTTCCCGCTCGAACCCCTGAATTCTCCCACGCTCTCTACCGGAACGAAAGTCGGAAAGCATCGCATTCAGGGCATTTCCGATGAATTCATCCCGCCAATCATGAAATTACAGGAATCCACAGGCATTGTATCCGTGGATGACATTGACTCTATTCGCATGGCACAGATGCTTTCCAGACAGTTTGGTCTGGGTGTCGGTATCAGTTCCGGCGCGAACCTTCTGGGCTGTTTACAGGCAGGCGACCGCATCGGCGGTGACAAGACCATCGTGACGGTTTTTGCAGATGACAACAAAAAATATCTTTCCACAGACTATTGTGAAGAATTCCCAATGACAGATGACTGCATGACCGCCCAAATTAAGCTACTTGAACTAAAATCGTGGGTATAATTCGTTATTTTGCCTAAATTTGGTTTGGATTTTCACAAATTCCATGTTTCCGCTTGACATTTTTTATAGCAATGTGCTATAATATAGATACCAACCGAGAAGGATTCTCGGGAAACAAGGAGGAATGCACATGAAACTGAACATTATGGCAAAAAAAATCCAAATCGGTCCGAGTTTTACGGACTACGCCGAGAAAAAACTGAACCAGAAACTTGACAAATTCTTCGAAGATGAAGCAGAAGCCAAAATCACATTGGCAGAACAGCGCGGCTTGATTGTACTGGAACTGACTGTGAAGGCAGGCAGTATGATTTATCGCGCAGAACAGAGTGCAACCGATAAGAATGATGCATTGGATAATGCGATTGACAAAATTATTCGGAAAATTCGCCGCAACAAAACCCGTTTGGGCAAGCGCATCAAGGAAGGCGCATTGACAGAAGGGTTTACAGATACGATCGAGGAGCAAACCGAGTACAATGTCATTCGTCACAAGACATTCCGTCTGCATCCGATGAGTGTTGAGGAAGCAATTTTGCAGATGAATATGCTTGGACATTCGTTCTTCCTGTTCACCAATGGTGAAACAGGCGCAACCAACGTCGTTTACCGTCGTGAAGATGGTGATTATGCGGTTCTGGAACCGTCGAATGACTAATGGAAAAGATGAGGGAGATTCCGAAAGGAATCTCCCTTATTTTGTGGATGGGTACATCCTGCGCCTAACCATGAAAGGCAATACCGCCGTATGCAAAAAGGCAGAAGAAGCGCGAAAAGAAGCGTTTCTTCTGCCTTTTATCTGTGCGTATTTGATTGGTGGCTTTTGCGATGCTTCGCTTATGAATTCAGAAGCTTCTTCTTTTGCTCCTCAAATTCTTCCGGCGTAATGACGCCTTCATCACGAAGCTCTTTCAATTTGCGAATCTCATCTGCAACGGACACAACCGTCTTTCCGTCACTCGATGCCTCTTTGTTGCCGCCCGAACCCAGATGGATCAGCGAAGGCTGTTCCTTCGTTTCTTCCTTGTCCTCCGGCAGCTCGTAAATGCCCTGTGCATGATTCTTGCGAAGCAATGCAACCATTTCATTATGCTTCAAATCATACATCAGCATCAGATATCCGCAAATGACACCAAGTGCCAACAGGAGCAAGCCCAGACGGAATCCAACAGGCGTGAACTTCAATTTGACATCATGCTCGCCCGGTGTCAGTTCTACACCGACCATCGCATGGAACAACTCCGTAACATCCTGCTTCTTGCCGTCTACATATGCAACCCAGCCCGGCTCATACGGAATGGAAGTCATCATGATCTGTCCATCCTGTGCGGTGATCTTGCCCTCTACCACTCTGCCGCCTGCCTTGGTCACTGCCCACTGCTGTGCCTTCAGCTTGTCAATATCCTCCTGGAATTTCGACTGGTTGAAGTGATAGAAGAAGAAGTTCTGGATAATGGTGTACTTTTCTTTGCCGTTGCCGTCTGTCAGAAGCGTCATACGAAGCTGAAGCTTTGTGCCCGGCTCGAATGTGCCGACAGGCAGAATATGATAGTAGTCGGTTTCAAAATACGAACCAAGGAATTTTGCATCCGTACCATCCTGATTCTTGCAGGTGGGTTCTTCTTCGTTCCACTGGTCTGCAAGCCACAGGTTGACCTTGCTTTCATTCTCTGTCTTAAAGAACAGGTAAATCGGTTCGTCAGACTGCACTTCAAAGAAAATATCCACAGTCGGGTCAATCGCATCCGAATTTGCACGGTAGTTTGTCTGAGAACCATACGGTTCTGTGTAGACTTCATTCAGACGCAATTCGTGTGTCAGCGGAATCTGGGAGTAATATTTCTTCCAGTCATCAAAATTGCCGTCTTCCGTAAAGGTCGTGTTGCCGGAAACGGTACTCATCAGAATGTTCTGACTGTTGAAAGGATTGTCATTGCCGAACGCATTGACTCTGGTGATATCGTGGTCAACCATGTAGCCGATGGAAAGCGCATTCGGATTCTTGTAAACACTGACATCCATGTCCGCTTCGCTCTGCGATTTACAGGTCTTTTTGAACTGGTATTCGTAAGTCGGGTTCAGTGTTGAACCGCCTTCGCCATTGTCCAGCACGTACTTAATGCCAAGGAGAGAGTCCGAAATCGGGGTGTTGCCCTCATATCTTGAATAGTAGCTGCGGCAGCAGTAACCCATTGCTTCAATGAATTTCAGTGCCTTCGTGTTCATAACGGAACTGGAGTGTGTCAGACCGCGCAGACCGAAGCCGCCGTTGTCATTGACAGTACGCACATAGGTCTTTTCATCGCGGTAGAAGCTGGTGTCATACGAATTGTGCAGTTCATTCACAATTTCACGGCCTGTATCCACATACTGTACATAAGACTTTTTCGTGGAATAGCAGACTTCTGTGTGAATGTCCTTGAAGGAATTGACCGCATTCCATGTCAGTTCCGCAAATACAGCGATCATCAGTGTGACTGCGCCGCCAATTGCAGCGGTTTTTTTGGTGTTTTTGCGGCTGAGGAAGTACAACAGCAGTGCATAGCCCGAAACGAACAGCACCGTTGCCCAGACACCTGAATTTGCCTCAATATACAGATTGCCCTTCATGTCCTTGTAGCCCTGCTTGAACGCAAGTACCATGACCAGCGCAATACCGGCAACACTGGAAAACAGCGCATATGGTTTGATGCCGCGGATGGCACGAAGTGTCATTGCCGCCATGGAAAGGAAGATGAACGAGAAAATGAAGGAATAGCGGAACGGCAGCCAGTTCGGCATTTGTCCGCCGTGCCAAAGCATATCCAGCGGTTTGATCCACATACAGAGGAACATGACCACGCAAAGGAAGCCATAGCCAAGCTTTTTGCGGTACTGAATGTGCGAATTGAGGAAGAACAGCGGGACAGTCAGGAATGCCAGAACACCGCAGTAGATTTCAGGTTTACCTTCTACGTTAACGGAATTGTACTGGTTAATACTGAGCTGTGCAAGGAATTCCAGCGGTGAAAACTGTGTCTTGAAGCTGTAATCCGGTGTGGTGAAATCGAATTTACCAAGAGAAAGCGCATTGTATACGGGGAGAATCATGAATGCTGCAAGGCACATTGCAACGGCTGTTGCGCCTGCCATGCGGACGACGACCTTGAAAATGCCGCCAAAATTGAACTTGATTTTGTCCGATGCGAAGCAGACATAATAGAAGAAGTAGAATGCCGTGAAGATACAGCACATGAAACCGATATAGAAGTTTGCAATGCACATCAGGGCAAGCGGAATGATATAGTTGATTTTTCTGCCGTCATCGACAAGGTATTCGACACCGAGTGCGATCAGCGGCAGGAAGACCAGACCGTCCAGCCACATGGGGTCGATGGTCTGAATGACACCGTAGGCGCACATACCGAAGCAGACACCCAATGTTGCACCGATCAGCGGTGAAACGTGCTTGGATTTGCGCAGGTAGTAGCACATGGTGACGGAAGCAGAACCCAGCTTGCAGAGAATCATGATCAGCAGGCTGGTGAGCATCATGGTTCGTGGGAGAAGCATGACGATCAAGGTGAAGGGGCTGGCGAGGTAATAGCCGATGATACCGCTGTAATCACCGGATAGATTTCGAGTCCAGTTATACAACAGGCTGCCGTCGCCCCAGAAAGCGTCACGGATAGCTTCGAAGTAATAAACGTACTGACCATTCAGGTCGAGGCAGAGCACCGAGCGTTCGCCGAACGGTGTAATGCCGAAAATCGCATACGCGATGTAGAGAAGAATGACCGGTGCACAGAACGCGAGAAAGTAGCACCAGTTTCGGCCAAACCAAGCTTTGACAGCCGCAAGCCCTTTCGGCTTAGCGGACGGCGGTGCAGATTTGACCTTTGAAGCTGCAGATGCCATGGTTGAAGTCCTCCAATCTTTTTTTTCTGCGAAGAAATCCGCAGATTTGCAGACTCTCTTATTATACTATATTATTTTCAATTTTACAAGTGTTTTTTTTATTTTGGAAAAAAAGTTGCATCAGAGCAATTCCAAAAGGACGGCAGTCCTTTTGGCGAAGAAGAAAAAAGGTATATTTCTGCGCCAGAAAATAAAAGTTTTACTCGATTTTTTCAAAAAATCGAGAAGTCCAGAGACAGCGCCTCCGGACGCAAACAGACTGCAAGCAGTCTGCACCGCAGTCGGCGAAACACCCTTTTTCGTTCTAACGAATCAGGGATGTTTCGCGCTCTGCGGAGCGCGACCAAAGGCGCTGCCTCTGGACTCTGCCAAAGGGAATCAATTCCCTTTGGAATCCTCAATAAATGAGCCGCCAACACTTTTGAAAAAATCGAGTGAAACTTTATTCGTTGATATAACGCTCCGCAAAAAGATGCGCATGGTCACCACACTCAAAGATTTTTGTGGTTTCTTCTGTCGTGTGTGCAATGTGCTCTACACTCAATAACAGCTTTCCATCCACAACGCACCACTCGGCTGAGCACTTCACCTGATTGAACAAATCATCATCCAGCTTCAGTTTGTATGCTTCAATTTGCTCCTGAATCTCCTTCGTCATATCCTCAAAATATGCATTCATCTGCTTTTCAGTAAAGCTTACATTATAATAATCACGGTATTCATCCCACGTACTGCCAATTACAATACTCTTGTCACGCTGATAGTAAATAGTGGCTCTCGTCCGAATGCCACCCAGACAAAACTCGAACTCAACATCACCCTCGTACACGATCGGATAGAACATCTCACGCGGAATTGCAGCAAACTCTGCATTTTGTGCCTTAATTGCCTCGTATGCCTCGTCTACCAGCACCATATCCGCATCGGTCAGATCAACATTCATCGGGGCAATCTCTATCGGCGAAGTATCTTTTTCATCAGATGTCGTTGTCTGTGCAGACTCCGTTGTCTTCGCAGACGCCGTTGTTTCCGCAGACTCTGTTGTCTCCGCGGCTTCTGTTGTCACCGCAGCCTTCGTTGTCTCTGCGGTTTGGGTTGTCTCCGCAGACTCCGTTGTCTGCGCGGGTTCTGTTGTTTCCGCAGACTCCGTTGTCTGCGCAGCTTCTTTCACCTGTGCTGCGGGCACATCCGTTTCGTCCAGCGTTCCGCATCCGCTCAAGCAAACCGCTGCAAGCAGCAGCGCACATAATCTTTGTTTTTTCATAATAAAAACCTCCTGAAAATTTTCTTGATACAGTATTTGGTGATGTATTCCTGTGTGGTATTGACCGTTTCAATACAGCCATTATATCACGTCCATATCAAAATAACAAGAACAATTCTATGAAAAAAATTTACAGATTCTCGCAGATAATTACAAAACTGTTAAAACACGTTATTTCCGAATTTGCCATTTCTGTACAAACGAAAACATTTAAAATCGGCGAAAAATCGGCGGTTTGCAGCACCATTTTTTTCAAAAAACCGATTGACAAAAAATGCATTTTGCAGTATACTATATTTTGTATGGTTATGTCCGCATAACCGCATTCCGAAAATTTTGTATACATGAAAGGAAACCTGAAACTCATGGAATGGACAGGTCTGAATCAACTGCGTGAGAAGTATCTCTCATTCTTCGAAAGTAAAAATCATACCCGCATGGACAGCTCCTCGCTGATTCCGAAGGGTGATAACTCCCTCTTGCTCATCAACTCCGGTATGGCTCCTCTGAAAAAATTCTTCCTTGGACAGGCTGTTCCGCCCAATGTCCGTGTTACGACCTGCCAGAAGTGCATCCGTACTCCTGACATTGAGCGTGTCGGCAAAACTGCCCGCCACGGCACGTTCTTCGAAATGCTCGGCAACTTCTCTTTCGGTGATTACTTCAAGCACGAAGCCATCGCTTGGGCTTGGGAATTCCTGACCAAAGAGCTTGCGATCCCCGCTGACCGCCTTTGGATCACCATTTTCGAAAGCGATGACGAAGCAGAAGCCATCTGGATGAACGAAATCGGCATCCCGAAGGAGCGCATCATCCGTCTCGGCAGAGAGGATAACTTCTGGGAACATGGTTCCGGCCCGTGCGGCCCGTGCTCTGAGATTCACTTCGACCGCGGCGAAAGCTACGGCCCATTCGAAAGCTTCGAACAGGCAAGCGACTGCGACCGTGTCATCGAAATCTGGAACCTCGTGTTCTCGCAGTTCGACAGCGACGGCAAAGGTCACTATGCTGAAATGAAGAACAAGAACATCGACACCGGTATGGGCTTGGAGCGTCTTGCCGTTGCAATGCAGGGCGTTGACAACCTCTTTGAAGTCGATACCGTCCAGAATATCATGAAGCATATCTGCGATATCGCAGGTGTCAAATACCACGATAACGAAAAATCTGACGTTTCTCTGCGTGTCATCACCGACCACGTTCGTTCGACCGTTTTCATGGTCGGCGACGGCATTACGCCCGCAAATGAGGGCAGAGGCTATGTCCTGAAGCGTCTGCTGCGCCGCGCTGCCCGTCACGGCAGACTCCTCGGCATTCGTGAACCGTTCCTCTATCAGGTCGCAGAAACCGTCATCAAGGAAAACGGCGGCGCATATCCTGAACTGATTGAGAAAAAAGACCTCATCACCAAGATTATCCGTCACGAAGAAGAAAGCTTTGCACGCACCATCGACCGCGGCATGGATATGCTCGTGGCTTGTATGCACGCGCTCAAACGTGACAAGAATACTGTCATTCCCGGTCAGGATGCATTCCAGTTGAGCGATACCTATGGTTTCCCGATTGACCTCACTGTGGAAATCGCTGCAGAAAACGGCATGACTGTTGACGTTGACGCATTCCATGCGCTGATGGATGAACAGAAAAAGCGTGCAAGAGCTGACCGTGCATCGAAAGTAAAGACTTCGTGGGGCGGCGACCTCTCTATTCCGAAAGATATCGCAAAAACCAAGTTCATCGGCTACAATCAGATGGAAGGCGAAGCAACGGTTCTTGCCATCCTCGCAGAGGGCAAGCCTGTGGATAGCATTGAAGCAGGTACGGATGCTGCCATCATCCTCTCCGAAACACCGTTCTATGCAGAAAGCGGCGGTCAGGTCGGTGATATGGGCGAAATCGAAGGCAATGGTACTTTCGCAGTCGCAGACACCCAGAAGGGCGGCGACGGTTACTTCCTCCACATGGGTACACTCGAAGAAGGTACGCTTTCTGTCGGCGATACCGTTTCCGCAAAAGTGGATACCGACCGCCGTATGTCCATCATGAGAAACCACACATCTGCACACCTTTTGCAGGCTGCACTGCGTAAGGTACTGGGTGACCACGTACATCAGGCAGGTCAGCTTGTCAATGCAGAGCGCTGCCGTTTCGACTTCTCCCACTTCTCTGCCATGACTGCGCAGGAAATCGAAAAAGTCGAAGAATTGCTCAACCGCGAGATTTTTGCAGCATTGCCTGTTACCATGGAAGAAATGGCAATTGAGGATGCGAAAAAGCTTGGTGCAATGGCATTGTTCGGCGAAAAGTACGGCGATGTCGTCCGTGTTGTCCGCGCAGGCGATTCTTCTATCGAATTCTGCGGTGGTACGCACGTTTCCAATACTGCACAGCTTGGTCTTGCAAGAATCATCTCTGAAAGTTCTGTTGCGGCAGGTGTCCGCAGAATCGAACTTGCAACAGGCGCAAATGTGCTGGCATTGCTCAAAAATGCAGAAGAAACACTTGCAAATTCCGCAAAGGCAATGAAGCTTGCAAACTTCTCCGAACTGCCTGAAAAGTGCGCTGCCGCTGCAAATGAACTGCGCGAACAGGCAAAAGAGATCGACCGTTTGAACCAGAAAATCGCAGGCGGTCAACTGGCAGAACTGTTCAACAATGCAAAAGAAATTGCAGGTATTAAAATCGTTTCTGCAATGCTCACCGATGTGAAGCCTGACACGCTCCGCACACTGGGTGACCAGATTCGTGACCGCGAAGAAAATGTCATTGCGCTGTTGGCAGGTATCAACGGCGAAAGCGGTAATTTCTACTGCGTATGCTCCAAGTCGGCAATTGCAAAGGGCGCTCATGCCGGCAAGCTGATTCAGCGCATTTCTGCTGTGACCGGCGGTAAGGGCGGCGGCAGACCTGATACGGCAATGGGCGGTATCGGCAAGAGCTATATGGTAGACGAAGCCATTGCAGTGCTGCCGCAAATTGCAGGCGAATTCCTCAGCGAGAAATAATTCGGTATCTACAACTATTTTTATCATGTCAACAAATCAGGAGGTAAGTTATGGATTGTTTATTCTGCAAAATCGTAGCAGGGGAAATTCCCAGCACGAAAGTCTATGAAGATGAATTTGTTTTCGCATTTAAGGACATCAGCCCCATTGCACCTGTCCATTATCTCTTTATCCCCAAGCAGCATATTTCAGGCGCTTCTGCCATTACTGCGGAAAATGCTGATATTGTGGGAAAAATCTTCACCGCGATTGCAAAGGTTGCCGCACAGGAAAAACTGGACAGCGGTTTCCGTGTCATTTCCAACTGCGGCGAAGATGCAGGACAAACCGTCCCGCACCTCCATTTTCATCTGCTGGCGGGCAAGCCGATGGGCTGGTCTGCTGAATCGGGTGTGTAATTTTCTTCCGCTGACCGTATGAACGTCAACGAAAAAGCCGACAGTGGTGCTTATACCCATGGCGCGGAATGCTTCACGGCGGCATGGATTGCGGGACTGCTGGCGGCTTTCGTTTTTTCGGATGTTTCCACATTTCCGTTGATGTTGCTGTTGATGGGGACGGCAAGTTTCGCATTGTTTCACTTGCTTGGCTGTACCCGCAGGCAGTGTATTGCCTGTCTGGTCGGCATGGCGGCGGCGGTCGGACTGTGGTGCGGCTATGACACCTTTATACGCCAACCACTGCTGGCACTCGATGGACAAACCGTTTCCTGTGAAGCAAAAATCACGGATGTACGGCGATATACCAACGACAGCATTCGTTATACACTGCGCACTTCCTTTGACGGTATCCCAGCCGAAGCGGATTGGTACGCAAACAGCGCTGTCCCCGTCATGCAAATCGGCGACTGTGTGTCGCTCGATGCAAAACTTTCGGTCATCCCCAGTGATTTTTGCTATCGGACAGCGGAATATGCCGCAGGACAGGGAAAATATCTGCGCATCACCTCTGCGGAAAATATCTGCGTCACCAAACAGGACGCTTTTTCGGTGAAACGGCTCCTTCGCCGTTTTCGTGACCGCATGACTGCTGTGATTCAGTCGCATCTTTCCACAGAAGATGCGGGACTTCTGCTAGCCATGCTCTTTGGCGAAAAGCATTTGCTTTCGGAGGAAACCAGTGCCGCACTGTATCAGACAGGTGTTGGTCACGTCACTGCCGTTTCAGGACTGCATCTGGTATTTCTTTGCACCGTGCTGAATTACTTCCTGCAAGCCGCAGGGACACCGCAAAAACTACGTTTCTGCATCCATTTGCTGGTCACCATATTGTTCGCCGCCATCGTGGATTCGGCAGTTTCGATTTATCGTGCCGCATTTATGCTGCTGCTTGGCGAATCGGCTGGCTTTTTCGGACGGCGCGGAAATACCGCCCGTTCCCTTTGCATTGCTATGATTTGCTGTACCATTGCCGCGCCCTATGTGATTGGTTCTGCGTCATTCTGGCTTTCGGTATCAGGCGTGGCTGGCGTAGGCATTTTTGCGCCGTGGATGACAGCAAAAAATGCATCCGTTTCCACAAAACGGACGCTCTTTCAACAAGAGATGCACGGATTGTGGACAAAACTGCTTTCCCTTCTCTGTGTGTCGATTGCGGTCTTTCCCGCATCGGTACTTCTTTGCGGCGAATCTTCGTTGTTTTCGCCAATCGGCAATCTGCTGATTCTGCCGCTGGTCACACCCGCACTCTGCATCGGAATGCTGACAGTGTTGACAGGTGGACTGACCGCATTTCTTCTGCCGATTGCAGGGACACTTTGCCGCATGGTGACATGGATTGCTGTACGGCTTTCCACACTCCCATTCTCGCATTTGTCTGTCAATCAAAAAATAACGCAAATGCTCATTTTCATGAGTTTCGTGCTGTTGATTGCCGTCATTACACTGACGAAAAGCCGCCGTGCCGCCATCTGGACATTGGGCGGATGCATTTTGCTGATTGCTGTGCAAAACACCGCAGAAACGCTGAAAATGCAGAATACGCTTCGCATCGCATCAGTCGGCAAAAATGACAATACTGCGCTGGTGCTGACTTATCACCAACAAAACATCGTGATTGATTTCAGTAAGCGTCCGCAGACGGCAGACTATGTACAGCAATATCTGAGCCTTTGTCAACAATCTGAAACAGAAGTGTTGATTTGTCGTGCGCGTTTGGCGGCGGCGTATCATGACACGCTGCATCATGCGAATGCAGTCTATGTCACAGAACACGATGTTTTCGATGAAAATACAACGATTTGCGGATGTATGCCGCAATTTCTTTCTGCGGAATCCGTCAACATTCAACTGGATGATGTGGAAATCTGCTGTCTGGACGATGCCCTTCGCATTCAACAAGGCGTGCAGGATTTCAACATTGCGATGGATGACCTTTCCGCCAATCAAATTCTGACCATTGCCGCAGACGGTACAATGACCGTTTCTGCGATTTCATAATCGAAAGGAGTTCCTGCCATGCCAAAGCTTTCTGCCACAGATACCGTCAAGCAGTTTGCCGCAGACGCACCGCCTTCGCTGTGCTATCTTTGCGGAGAGGATGGCATTACCGTCACGCAAACCCTGCAAAAAATCATTAAAAAATTAACAGACGGCGATGCAATGGCATACACCGAATTTGACGGGCAGGAACTTGACTATGACCGTTTGGCGGATGCGTGCAGTTTTTGCTCGATGTTCCAGCCATATAACGTCATTCTGATTCGGGACTTGGACGGCGATTTGCTTGCACCGACTGTCGCAGACAACCTCGTAAAATTGCTTTCTGATTTACCTGAAAGAGTGGTTGTGCTGATTGTGATACAGGGCATTGCGGTGTATGAAGTCAAACGGAATGAAGCCGTATTTCTCCCGAAACAAAAGAAAATCGCAAGCATCTGCGAGAAAAAAGGCGTTCTGTGCATCTGCGAGAAGAAAAATGCCGTACAACTTGGCAAACAAATCATGGAGCGTGCCAAACGGCATGGCTGTGACATTTCCCGCGGAGATGCAGAATTGCTAGCCAATCGCTGTTTGTGCGATTCTACGTTGATTCATAGCGAACTGGACAAGCTGATGGCTTGTGCAGATGGTTCGCTCATCACTTCCGAAATGCTTGACGCACTGACCGTACAGCAGCCTGATGCCGATGCGTTTCAGCTTGCGCGTGCTGTCACGGGCAATGACGGTACGACCGCATTTCGGCTGCTTGCCGCGCTGACCGCACGCAGTGAGGATGCCAAAACCATTCTCGGCTTGCTTGCCATCCTCAGCGGCACGTTCACCGACTTATACCGTGCAAAACTCGGCGCAGGCAACGCAAAACAGATTTCCGAAATCTGTGAGGATTTCGGATACCCGAAAAACCGTGAATTTTCTGTCAAATATGCAATGCGTGACTGCACTGCCATGTCACTGCCGCAGCTTCGTACCTGCATCCGCATTCTGCGGGAAACCGACCGCGCCTGCAAATCCAGCCGCACTGCACCGAAAATGCTGCTGGAACAAGCAATCGTCAGAATGCTGCGGGTGCGCCGTGATGGACAGGAGGATATTCGCTGAATGGAAAAACGAAAGATCATACCAGCCATTGTCGTGGAGGGAAAGTACGATAAAATTCGTCTTTGCTCGGTCATTGATGCCACGATTCTGGTCACGGACGGCTTCCGCATCTACAAACGTCCCGAACAGCTTGCATTATTGCGGCACTACGCGAAAACCACGGGACTTGTCATTCTGACCGATGCCGATGCCGCAGGATTTCAGATTCGCGGATACCTCAAAGGCGCGATTCGGGAAGGAAAACTCTATCATGTCTATATCCCCGGCATTCATGGCAAAGAACGCCGTAAAACCGTGCCTTCTGCGGAGGGCTTGCTTGGCGTGGAGGGCATGGATGCGCAAACGCTTCTCGATGCACTGGAACGTGCTGGCGTATTTGATGAAAACGATGTACCTGTGCGGGAAAACGATATTACCCCTGCTGTTTTATACGAGTATGGACTCATGGGCGGCGCATACAGCGGCGAATGCCGAAAAGCACTGCTTTCCGCGCTTTCTCTGCCGCCGCATCTTTCTGTCACGGCACTTTGCGAAGTGCTTGGCACGATGACAACGGCAGCAGAACTGCCCGCTTTTTTAGAAAAATATCTGCCAAAGGAGTGACACGATGCTCAAAGATTTGAAATTACTGTTGTTTTTTCTGCCGCTGATGATTTTGGTAACGGCACTGACACCAAAAAAATATAAAACGGCAGTGCTTGCGATATTCGGCGCGATTTATTGCTGGTGCTGCGGAAATCAAACGCTGCTGTGGACTGCCGTTTCTGCACTGGTCGGATGGTTCGCTGTCCGCTGCTGTCCGCGCAGTCTGAAAGGAAAACGCCGCTTCAAGGCACTTGGCTGGCTTGCCATTGACGCGATCGTGCAGATCGTCCTGCTATTTGTCAAACCCTCTTTTCCGCTGGCACTTTCCGCACTGCAATCCGCTGCGTGCATGGCAGAACGTCTGCGTGGAAACTTCCGCACGCCTGCACTGCCTACATATTTCAGCTATTGCTTTTCTGCACCGCGGCAAATCGCCTGTATGCCGCTGATGTATGCGGAGCGCAAAGAAAATGCAAAAAATTTCCGTCCGCATCTGGAACAGGCAGGCAGCGGTGTCTGGCACATCGTCTGCGGTATTTTTGAAAGCACTGTTTTATCAGTATCCATGGAGAAACTGTGGTCAATGATTTTTGAATCAGAAAGTGACGTTTCTGCATTGAGTCTTGCCGATAAATGGCTTTGCGGCATCACACTCTTTTTCATGGTTTATTTCGTACTGCGCAGTCTGGTTCATGTCGGAGAAGGCATTCTCGAAGTGCTGGGCTATCCTGTGGAGGATGCATTTCATGCGCCTGTATTCTCTGCATCCCTGCGGGAATACATTCAAAACCTCTTTCCGCCGCTGTACCGCTTCCTCATGCAGTTATTCGGCATCACAGAAGCAAATCGCTTTTCCATTCCAATTGCTGCATGGTTTGTTCGTGTTTTCGCAATTTGCGCTTCCATTGGATGGGTCACGGAAAAAGGATTCGGCAGTGGCTTGCTCTGGGGATTCCTGACCGCACTGCTTCTGTTGGCGGAGCATCTGCTGGAACAAAAACAAATTCTCAGCAAGATTCCGAAAGCTGTCCGCTGCGTTGTGACCAACCTGTTGGCAATCATCCTGTTCTATTCCCTGTTCAACACCATGCCACAGACCACACACCTCGGAACAGGCGGTTTTCTCATCAGCAGCGGCGCAAAATACGCACTTTCGTGGTATTGGCTTTATCTGCCGCTGTGCATCCTTTGCTATTTCCCGATTCGCAGTCTGCTTTCCAAACTGCTTAGCAAGCGCAAACTGCTTTCGAAAATCGAAATTATCGCTGTACCTGCTGCCGAAATCGCTATGATTTGCTTTTCGCTGATGCAGTTGGTCAGCCTGTATCCAAACACCTAACCCCCTGAAAGGATGATTTCCCATGGAACAATTTACCCCACAGCAATTTCGCATCGCGGATATGCATACACACATTTTCCCGCATAAAATCAGCGAAAAAGCGACACAATCCATCGGTCAGTTCTATGACATCGAAATGCACTATCCGATTGGCGAAAGCGAAAAATTGCTGGAAGCCGAACGGAAAATCAATGCGGAGAAAATGCTGGTCTGTTCGGTTGCAACGACCCCGAAACAGGTCGTTTCCATCAATGATTTCATTGCTCATGAATGCGGCATTCATCCCGAATTTTACGGTTTTGCTGCAATGCATGGTGATTTCGATGATATTGCAGGCGAAGTGGAGCGCGTCATCTCGCTGGGGCTGCATGGTGTCAAACTGCATCCCGATTTTCAGCGCACGGCAATCGACAGCCCTGCTTCCTACCGCATTTTTGAAGCCATTGAGGGCAGATTGCCTGTGTTGATTCACATGGGCGACTATCGCCACGATTTTTCGCACCCGCGTATGCTTGCAAAAGTCATGCAGGACTTTCCGAAACTCAAGGTCATTGCATCCCATCTCGGCGGATTTGCCGCATGGGATGAAGCAGAGGAAGTCCTGAAAAGCGGCGAATGCATCCGCTTTGATACCAGCAGTTCGGTATGTCTGATGTCCGAAGAACGCGCAAAGCGTCTGATTGGCAAGTTCGGCATTGACTGCTGTATGTTCGGTTCGGATTTTCCGATGTGGTCGCCGCGCCAGGAAGCGCAGAAATTACTGCACCTCGGTTATACCTTCGAAGAATATGAAAAAATGTTTTACGGAAATGCACAGGAATTTTTTGGTTTTTAATGTATCTGCGCATTTCTCTGCCCGATAAGGAGAACGACTATGCTGATATCCTGCACAGGAATCAACAAATTTTACCAAGGCAAACAAGTCCTCAAATCCCTTGCACTGACAGTTGAAAATCAGGACAGAATTGGTTTGGTTGGCAACAACGGATGCGGAAAAAGTACGTTTTTGCGTATTTTATTGGAAAATGAAATTCCTGACCGCCTTGACACGGAAGAACCTGTCATTTCCCGTGCGACACATTTGCGCATCGGCTATCTCGCACAGAATGCGGGACTGGACGGCAGCAAGACCGTACAGGAGGAACTGACTTCTGCCTTTGCGCCGCTTCTGGAAGCGCAAGAGGAAATGCACCGTCTGGAAGCAAAAATGAACAGTGGTCTGTCAGAAGACGAAGCGGACGAATATTCACGCCTTTCCGCATTTTTCGAAACAAATGACGGCTACCGCACCGATGTCCGCATGAAAACCGTGCTGTTCGGCATGGGCTTTTCGGAAGCGGATTTGCCGCGTACCGTTTCAGGATTTTCAGGCGGCGAAAAAACCCGTCTTGCGCTCTGCAAGCTGCTGCTGGAATCGCCCGATCTGCTGATTCTCGACGAACCGACGAACCATCTCGATTTTCAGACGGTCGGCTGGCTCGAAGATTACCTCAAAGACTGGAAAGGCGCTTTGCTGATCGTCAGCCACGACCGCTTTTTCCTTGACCGCCTCTGCACCAGCATTTGCGAACTGGAACAGGGTGTTCTGACACGTTACCGCGGCAATTACACCGCATTTACGAAGCTGCGTGCCGAAGCAAGAGAACGACAGCAGAAAGAATACGACGCACAGCAAAAGGAAATCGCCAAACTGGAAGATTATGTGGCGAAGAATCTCGTGCGTGCATCCACCTCAAAATCTGCGAAAAGCCGCATCAAACAGCTCGATAAAATGGAGCGCATCGACAAGCCGTTTGCAGAGCAAAAATCCGCAAAGCTTGCCTTTACCTATGCGGTCACACCGCCGCTGGATATTCTCGAAGTCAAAAACATTGATTTGACCGTTGGCAAGGGCGACCAGCAGAAAACCCTGATGGACAATATTTCCTTTGCAATCCGACGCGGCGAAAAAATCGGCATCATCGGTGAAAACGGCGCAGGCAAATCAACACTGTTGAAAGTGCTGCGAAACATTCTTCCGCACAAAGGACTCGTGCGCTGGGCGGCAGGTACACGCCTTGGCTGCTTCGAACAGGAAAGCGAAAGCTTGAATCCATATGCGACCGTTTTTGACGAACTGCACGACCGTTACCCCACCCTCAGCGACTACGAAGTGCGCAGTCTGCTTGGACAGGTGCGTCTGACGGGCGAAAATGTATTCAAGGAAACGGGTGTGATTTCGGGCGGAGAGCGTGCAAAACTGTGCTTTGCCATTCTGATGATGGAACACGGCAATGTCTTGCTGTTGGACGAACCGACAAACCATCTCGACCTTGCTACGAAAGAAGTGCTGGAAGAAGCACTTGCCGAATTTGACGGCACGATTCTGTTTGTCAGCCACGACCGTTATCTGCTGGACAAAATCGCGGACAATCTGCTGGTACTCGAAAATGGTACGGCGGAGCGCTTCAAGGGCAGATTTGCCGCTTATCAGGATCAAATCAAGCGCAAAACAGAGGAAGAACAAGCTGCCATTGCAGTCGAAAAGCAAAAAAAAGCCGCTGATACAGCCAAATCCAATTTTCGTTCGAAAGAACAGCGCAGTCAGGATGTCAAACGCCGTCAACAGCAAAAAGCACTTGAACAGGAAAGTGATGCACTTTCCACAGAGCAAACTGCATTGCAGACATCTCTCGAACAGCCTGAAATACAAAGCAATTACGAGAAAATGCAGGCAGTCTGCAACCGCTTGGAAGCGATTGCCGCACGACAGGACGAAATTCTGGAAGAACTGCTTCTGATTGAAGAAGAACTAAATGGATAAATGACATTTGCGGGGCATTTCGGTTTCCCGCAAATTTTTTTCATTTTTTTTGTAACGATATGGTCTGTTCAGTTGTCAGTAAGAGTGAAAGGGGGTCAGTGAGATGCAGGAATTGGAAGAAATCTATCAGTTATATGCCGCAGATGTGTATCATTTTGTATTGCAGCTTTGCAGAAATGAAGCACTTGCAAGCGATATCTTGCAGGATACGATGCTGAGTGCGGTACAGTCCATCGACCAATTCAAGGGCGAATGCAGTATGAAAACATATCTCTGCAAAATTGCCCGCAATCATTACTTCAATCACATAAAGCGTGCTGAATCACGCAATCTTCCGCTGGAAGAAGCACAGACCGTCCCCGCAGAGGAAGTTTCCATTGAACATCAGTTTTCGGACAAAATGCAGGCACTTGCCATACATCAAGTCCTGCACACACTGGAAGAACCCTACAAGGAAATCTTTTCTTTGCGCGTTTTTGCGGAACTGAAATTTGCTGACATCGGCAAAATATTCGGGCAAAGCGAAAACTGGGCGCGTGTCACATTTTTCCGTGCGAAAGAGAAAATCATCCGACAGCTTGAAAAGGAGGGCTATTATGAAAACAAATGAACAAAAAGAACAGTGCAGTCTGATTCAGGATCTACTCCCGCTTTACAGCGAAAATCTCTGCACAGAAGAAACGGCGGAATGCATTCGCACGCATCTGGAAGAATGCGAAGAATGCCGCAAGCTGGCATCCGCATTGCCGACAGATACGGATTTGCAGGAAGCGCCGCCTCCTGATGAAGCAAACGCCATGCGGAAAATACGCCGCAAGATGAAAAAATCCAAGCACAAGCTGATTATTGTGACGGCGCTGTTCATTTTGCTGTTTGTGCCTGTTGCGGTGCTGACAGTGGGTAGTATTTTCAACGCACAATTATGCAACAACCAAATCTTTTATTTCCCGACATTTGAATCGGTTGGTTTCTGGTTCAAATCGCAAATCATCACGCGGCAGCTTCTTGACAATGACTGGGATGCGATGCTGGAAAAATGGGATTTCACAGAAGATTTCAGTATGCACGCGGCAAAATATTTAACCGGAGTAAGTGAAAAATTAGAAGACGAGTATGCTTATGAATGTGCGGAAACGGTAGATGCGCGCAATCTGCAAGCTTTGTATGATGCAGCATATGGTGATACGAAAGTGAAAGACATTGACGTTGTAACGGGATATCCGCTGTTATATGTGTCTTCTGATGTGACGGTAACATTTGAGGACGGAAGAATTTTAAATATAACGATTAACTCACGCGATTCCGGAGAATATGTCTGTAATGGATTTGTGGGAGAGGATGCGTCAGAGGCAGAAAAGAATTTTGCGAAATATTTATCTTTTATGAGTGACCATGGAAACTCCAAACCTACGTGGATAGAAGCGGTATTCAAGAATAAAAAGACTGAGGATCCAGAGAAAGCAGCAGCGTTTTATGAGAATTCGATACGGCACGCAGAAGATTTGCTGAATATACATGACGGCAGTGTGGGCGAGAAAATGTGGGCATTCTATGACAGTGGGTATCGCATTTCGGATGTACGGATTGCGCCGATATACTATGATGAAAAGAAGAAGACGCTTTACTATGAGATGGTACTGGTAGCGGAAGATGGGCAGGGAACGGCGTATTTGCTGACCAGACTGGATTATGATTATCAGGGATTGAAGCGGACGGAGGAACGTCATGTATTTGGGGAAGGCTGTACGCAGGGGTTGATAGATGCGCTGGAAAATTATGTAATATAAACTGTACAAAAGTGGCTATGCACGCGAAGCCAAATTAAAGGCAACACCGCACAAAAATAGAGAAAGGCAAGAGAACTGCGATTACTAGTTCTCTTGCCTCTTGTCTTTCATTCGGGTACTGCACCGGAGGCGCTGCCTCTGGACTTCGCCAAAGGGAATGATTCCCTTTGGAATCCTCAATATAATAGCCGCTTTTATCTCTCTTTGCCAATCGCTTGACGCAGTGCGCGTACTTCTTCACTCGTCAAATCACGCCATGCCCCAGGCTTCAACATTCCCAGTTTTACCGGCCCAATGCTGATGCGGCGCAGTCTTGCAACCTCTAATCCCACCGCATCACACATTCTTCTGACTTCACGCTTCTTTCCTTCGTGAATCGTCACCAGCAAAACCACTCTCTCCGCTTCCACAACCTGCGTCACAATGTTCGCAGGTGCCGTCTTCGTCCCGTCATCCAACGTCACACCTGCCGCCATCGTCGAAAGCTGGTCTTCATTCACAGGCGGACGTACCGTCACACGATACGTTTTCGATACCTCACGCGACGGATGCATAATGCCATTCGCAAAATCACCGTCATTCGTAAATAACAGCAAACCCTCCGAATTGCGGTCAAGTCTGCCAATCGGGTAAACACGCTCCCCAACATCCGTCAGCAGATCCGTCACACAACGGCGTCCTTGTTCATCCGAAAGCGTTGTCACATATCCACGCGGCTTGTTCAGCATGATATAACGGGATACCTTTTTCTTCGGAATGGCAATATTCTGCCCATCTACCGAAATCAAATCGTTCGCAGATGCTTTGTCACCAACAGTAACAGGTCTGCCATTGCACTTCACTCTGCCTGCCGCAATCAGCGCTTCTGCCTTGCGTCGGGAACAGTATCCACAGTCAGACAGCAATTTTTGAATTCTGATTTTTTCCATTTTCTCTCCTGTGCTTATTCGACAACGCGCGTTTCACCCGTTGCCTGCATTTTATCCTGCTGTTTCTTGTTCAGCAGATTCGTCAGTTTATCTACAAGGTCAGGCACCATGCTGATGACCGCATTCGGCGTGGATGCATTCACGGAAAGCTGCATCAGCTTCACATCATTCGGAGTAATGACCAGAAATGCTACAGGTGTGATGGAAACGCCCGCACCGCCTGCACCGCCGAATTGCTCCTTCGCAACCTTCGTGGGCAAATCAGAACCGCCTGATGCAAAACCGTAAGATACTTTTGATACGGGAATAACGGTCGTACCGCCATCACACGCAATCGGTTCGCCGATGATGGTGCTTGCATCCACCATGCCGCGAATCTCCTCCATGGTAATACGCAGTGTTTCCTGTACGGGATGCTGTCCCTCTTTTCGTTCTGACATAATCAAAACCTCCTTATGATTTCAGCATTATGGACACACGGCAGATTCTTCTGCCGCTGTTAATTTTTGTTCTTTATCCTGCCGTCTGACGCGCACCCATGAATGATACAGGAAGCGCACACCAGCCCCAAGCATGACCGAAAGCAGAGAAATCGGTGTGGAACGCAGTTCTCCATGCACGGAAAATGACATCTTCTTGCCGAGAAAATCAGGGCGAATGGAAAATTCCTCTGCCTGCACGTCAAAAATGCATTGCAGCTGACCAAGCAGCCAATATGCCAAGCCGCCGATCGTACCATAGGTCACGGCAGTTTTTGCAGCATCATCGGTTGCAACATTCACACGCACACGCAGTTTTACAAAATGCAGATGCCGTGTCAGCAGACCAAGCGGCGCTCCCAATGAAGCCAGCACATCCCCGATCAATCCTTTCCATTCGGACAGGCAGGTCGGACGAATCTTCTGGAAAAACGATTTTTTCTCAGGTTCTTCTGTCATTTCAGCGTCTTCGTCTGTAAACAGCAGCGCATCATCGCCAAAATCTTCAATGCATTCGGATTCTGCCGCTGATATTTCCTGCGCTGGTACAGACGGCACAGATGGTGCCGGAGGTGGAGGCGGGGCGGGCATCGGTGTCGGAGGTGGGGCAGGGGAAGGGGATGGCGGTGGTAATTCCGTTTGCGGGGCGGATTCCTCAGCAGAGTCTTTCTGCCAAATGCGGAACCATGCATAGAACACCTGAATGCGCCAGTGACTTCCCTCCACAGAGAACGGCACACGCACAGGAAGCAGCAAAACAGTTCCCAACAGGATGACCAAAATCAAGACAATGAGCCAACCCATGCACACACCACCCATTCCGTGAATATTCCTTTTTAGTATACCACAAATTAAAATAAAATGCAAGTATAGGCGCAGGACTTTTTCGATATGGTGATATATGGCTGCATCCGTAAAGCAAAAATAAAGTTCCACTTGATTTATAAAACCAAGTGGAACTTTCATGATGACAGCCGTCTGATCTCGTGTGCTCCTGATTTTGCCAAGCACCTGCATTACAAAATAAAACAGATCAAACCGCTGCATCCTTCGTTAATCACGCGCTCCAATGTTTCTTGCAGCTTCAGCCGCGCTTCCGGCGGCATCTTCGCAAGTTTCGTGTGCAGTCCCTCATTCACCAGCTCATGCAGCGATTTCCCAAAAATGTTCGATTCCCAGATTTTCGTCGGATTCTCCTCAAATTCCCGCAGCAAATACAGTACCAATTCCTCACTCTGCTTCTCACTGCCCACAATCGGACTCACTGTTGTCTGTATCCCCGCCCGCATAATGTGCAGCGATGGTGCAGATGCCCGCAGCCGTACTCCGTATCTGCCGCCCTGCTTTATCATTTCCGGTTCTTCCAGCGTCAGTTCATCCGCTTCCGGCATGATGATGCCATACCCTGTTGCTTCCGCTTCTTCCAGTGCAGGTCGAATCCGCTCATATGCCCTGCGCATTTTCGAAAGTTCCAACAATACAGGAAATAATTCCTGTTCTCCATGGATCTCAATGCCTGTTTCTTCCCCAAGAATCTGATAGAATAGCGCACTGTCAAGCTCCAGCTGCAAAACTACACTGCCTTTTCCAAGATCAATACGCTTCACACTTGCCGCCTGCAAATGCTTGCACTTCCGCAAACGCTCCGCAAGCCCATATGCATCCCGCACGACTTTCACATTCGCCGCCGCCTGTCGGACTGCTGTGAAAATCTCCGTTTTCAGCGGATGCCCCTGCGAAAGGGCAGGCAGCCAATGCGCCGTTTCTACATTGATTTCCCGAATCGTAAACATATCCAGCAGTTTTGAAAGCATTGTGCAGATGATTTGCTCATCAAGGTCAAGACAGTTTACCGCCATCACGGGTGCCTGATAACGCGCCTCCAATTCTGCGGCAAGTGCCTGCGCTTCTGCTTCCTGCGGATGCACACAGTTCAGCAAAATCACAAACGGTTTGCCCAATGCCTGCAATTCCGAAATCACACGTTCTTCTGCTGCAGCATATTCCGCACGGGAAATATCTGTCACAGAACCATCCGTGGTCACAACGATGCCGACTGTGGAATGCTCATTGATGACCTTTTGCGTGCCAAGCTCTGCCGCCATGTTAAATGGCACTTCTTCCTCAAACCACGGCGTGTTCACCATACGCGGCGCTTCGGCTTCAATATATCCCAGACTGCTTGGCACAATGTACCCCACGCAGTCGATCATGCGCACACGGCATTCTGCACCCTCAGGCAATGCGATTTTCACGGCTTCTTCGGGCACAAATTTCGGCTCTGTGGTCATGATGGTCTTGCCGCCCGCACTCTGCGGCAGTTCATCTACGGCACGCTCTTTCCATGCCTCATCTGCAATGTTCGGAATGACCAGTGTTTCCATAAATCGCTTTATCAGCGTAGATTTTCCTGTTCTGACCGGCCCAACTACCCCAATATAAATATCGCCGCCTGTACGCAATGCAATATCGCGGTAAATATCATTCATAATCTGTATTGCTCCTTTCGGCTTACCGTACAATGGGAATCAACAGCATTTGCGGCGCATTCAGCACGCCGTCACTGCAATCGTTTTCTTCCATGATCGCATGGACGGCTGTATGGTAGCGTTTGGCGATTTCCCAGAGCGATTCATTCGCCTGTGCAAAGTAAAGGCGGAGCGCATAGGATTCTTCCTCCTGCAAGCGGTTTTCGGCATCTGCCTGCACATCCGTCAGCAGATTCCATGCCGCTGCATTCTGCTGTTCACCCTGCACCTGCAATTCTGCCTGCAAAATCACGCTGTCTGCCGCAGAAAGTGTATACGAACAGCTTTGCACAGTCACATTTGGCGTGGAAGTTTGCATACTGCATGGCTGTGAGATGGTTTCTTTCTGCGTCAGCAAAAGCGGCATTCCTTCTGCATCTGCCGCAAGAACACAGCAGCAGAGCATTCCTTGCAGCACTTGCCCGCCGTTTTCATCGGTACAAATTGCCCATTGCTTGCCCTCTGCCCATGCCGCATACACTTTTGTGATGACTGCATCGGGCTGTGAAAGCACAATTTTAGCAGAAATACGTTCCTGCATCGGCACGGGAACAGTCAGCATGGGAAGCGATTCTTTATGAAGCGTCACAGGATGCAGTGTGGAATAAACATCCGTGACCAATTCGGCAGATTTGCAGTGCATTGCTTCACAGCAAAGCATGATCTGCATATCCAGATGCAGTTTCCGCAAGTCGCCGCTGTTTTCCGATTCGGGTGTGACCAGATAATCCGTAATACGACCTGTGACTGTACACGGCATTTCGTCCGTCAAACCGTTTGGCTCTAAAATTTGGTTCAGCGGAAGGGAAAAGAGAAGCGGTTCGACATTTCCGCCGCTTGCGGTATAAAGCATGGAAACGGCAATTTCGCCTTTGACCATGATTTTTCCTGCAATCGGTCGTGTTTCGGCAATGTGCAGGGTAAATGTTTCCCGCAGAACGGAAAGCATGGGCGGCTGTGCGGCAGGAATCACGAAATCTTCGGAGATCGAACATTGTTTACGGACACGCAGAATTTCGGACACGAACTGGAATGGGGCTGTCTGGCACTGCATATGCAATCCGGAAGCATTGGAAAGCACTTGTTGCGGGAGCGTGCCTTCTGCAAGCACACTGATGCGGACAGCACCGCGAATGTCAATGCGGCGGCTGTTGACGGCGCGGCAGTTGACGTAGGAGGGTTCAGCAGAGATAGTCAGACGCACTGCATCCAAGGCGGCATCGCTGTTCCATGGAATCTGTTTCTGGTAGTCGAGTTTTTGTGTCATGACCTGAATTTGTGGTGAATTTTCGGCAAGATACCAGACGGTCAGTTTGACACAGAGGGCGATGAGCAATGTGCCGCCCTGCAAATCATAATGTGTGATGGTCGGTTCGGCGGTACAAGAAAGCAAGCGGAAGAAGTCAGGGTAATAATCGGGCAGAATGTAGTCCAGTTCGACGCTTTGTTCGAGGGAAGTATCCAGCAATCTGGATGCTGTCAGAACCGTTTCGCGGCAGAGCGCAAGTTCATTTACATTGTCCATAAAAATCCTCCATAGGCATTCAAAATCGGGGACTGTGTGGTTTTGATATACTATATGAAGGAAAGCAACAAATTAGAACAGCAGAGGCGAAACACTATGATTCCATAAAACAAATCAGGAGGGGGTAACTGCATACCCTCTCCTGATGATTCTGGATAAAAATTGTTTCGCGCTCCGAACTGCGCATACTTTTGAAAAAGCCCAGCAAAACTTTCATGACCGGACATTGATAGATTTTTTATTTTTTCGTCTTTTTCCCAAGCATCACCGAACCAATACACAGCCCCAATGCCACGAGTCCGATAATTACAAACATTCCCGTCGGGAAATCATCTCCCATCGGAAGAACAGCGAATATATGATTCATAAACATTGTATCACAACCTTTCTTTTTTCATTGTATCACATCATTTTTCATTTGTCAATCACTGAAATATTATCCTTCTCCAAATTCTGCCGCAAGATTCGATATCCATATGCCCTTTTGTATCAAAACATAACCAATCAATACTTTAATGAAATCATATGCCTGAATAATCGCATATACGCCCAGAATCGGCAAATTCGTAAACTTGCAAAGCAAATACGCTGACGGCACGATCAATATCCAACTGTACACACTGTCAAACAAAAACGTCACCAGCGTCTTGCCGCCCGACCGCAATGTAAAATATAGTGCGTTCAGAAATCCTTGTACAGGGAAAAATAACGCCGTGATGCAGATGAAATAGGTACCGTAATGCCGAATTTCATCTGTGGTATTGTAAAGCAGCGGAAACACAGGCGAAAATATCAGCAGCAAAACAGTCATGCCCGCCGACATGAACCCCGTGAACCACATCAGCCTGAAGGAATCTTCCTTTGCCTGCTGTGCTTTTCCTGCACCAAGCGTCTGCCCGATGAGAATGCCGACCGAACTGCCCAGTGCCACAAATACCACATTTAACAAATTGCACAGCGCATTGGAAATGTTGACACCTGTAACGATTTCCAGTCCGCGCATGGAATAACACTGCGTCAGTCTTGCCATTGCCGCCGCCCAGAGAAATTCATTCGCAAAAATCGGCAGACTTTTCGTCAGCATCTTTTTTGCAAGCTCCTGCGGCAATTTAAATGTATCCCATACACCCGCAAGAAACGGATGCTCCGAAATTTTCAGATGTGTCCAGCAAAGCACGATCGCAAGTTCCACATAGCGCGACAACACCGTTGCGATCGCCGCACCTTTCACGCCCAGTTCGGGAAAACCGAATTTTCCGAAAATCAGAAAATAATTGAACACAATATCTGTGATGACTGAACCAATGCCTGCAACCATCGGCTTGATGCTGTTGCCCGTTTCCCGCAGACTGCCCGCATAGATCTGTGTCACTACAAACGGCGGCAGTCCCCAAAGCATCACGGAAAGATATTCTTTTGCGTAAATAATCGTCTGTTCTTTGTCAATGTCCGTGCTTTCGCCTTGCAGATACAGCCCAATCAGCATATCCTGCAACAACGAAAAAATTATCATTCCCAACACAAGACATACCACGCTGATCCATGCTTTCATACGCACGGAACATTGAAATTTTTCCTTCGAACCCTGTCCATAAAATTGTGCGCCGTAAATGCCCGGCCCCGACAACGCGCCGAAAATCGCAAGGTTAAACACAAAAATCAACTGTCCGATGATGGAAACGCCAGTAAATGCTTCTGAACCGATTCTTCCCACCATCACATTGTCTACCAGTGAAACTGCATTCGTAATGCCGTTCTGAATCATCATCGGCACTGCCAAATACAATGCACGGCGATATAATGCCTTATTCTTCATGATACTCCTTTCGTCAATATGGGTTAAATCTCGCATGGACTATTATATCACAACCATTTTCGGAATGCAAGAGAAGATTTTTTCGCAAAAAATTTAATAGTTTCCTGTGCCACTTGCATTTTGAACGGCTTTGTGCTATAATAAAATGCTGAGATACTTTATCCATATAAATTTTGTTCCGAAAGGACTGCATAGCTATGTCAAAAGCAGAGAAAAATAACGGCAAACCATTCGAAATCCCACGTCCCACATTCCCGAAACGCGCAGTTGTCACGGGCGGTATGCCCTACGGCAACAAGGAACTGCATTTTGGTCATGTCGGCGGTATGCTCGTTTTTGCTGATACTTACGCACGGTTTCTCCGTGACCGCATCGGCAAGGAAAATGTCATTTTCGTCAGCGGTACAGACTGCTACGGCTCTCCGATTGCCGAAGGCTGGCGTCAGAAAGTCGCAAAAGGGGAATTCGAAGGTTCTCTCCCCGATTTCGTGCGCCGCAACCACGAAAAACAGAAAGAAACCCTGAAAGCATACGCCATTGCACCCAATCTGTTCGGCGCTTCCGGTCTTGACCGTACCAAGGAAATTCACGCAGAAGTCACCCGGAAATTCCTCCAGTCCCTCTATGATAAAGGTCAGCTCAACCAAATCTCCACCATGCAGTTTTTCGATGAAAAAGCAGGCGTATTCCTCAACGGCAGACAGGTTCTCGGCAAATGCCCCGTAGAAGGCTGTACCTCCGAAAAAGGCTATGCCGATGAATGCGATCTTGGACATCAGTATATGCCCGAAAATCTGCTGAACCCCGTTTCTACCCTCACAGGCGAAACACCGACCATGCGCCCTGTCACAAACTGGTATTTCAAACTCCGCGATTACGAAAAACTCTTGCAGGATTGGGTTGCGGAACTCCAAAAGCGCAAGGATGTCCGTCCTGTGGTATGGAAAACCATTTCCGAATTTCTCAAGCCGCCTGTGATTTACGTCAAGCGCGAATTTGAAGAAAAATACCTCACTCTCAAAGATTCCATGCCCGCGCACAATTACCTCGAAGAAGCGAAGAAACCCTCTTTCACAATCGAATTTCAGACGCTCTCCGATTGCGACGATGCCTGCCGTATTCTGACCGAAAACGGCATCCGCTACCGCACAGGCAAGACGCTTGTACCGTTCCGTCTGACGGGCAACATTGAATGGGGCGTACCTGCACCTGTATTTGAACCGGGCAGTGAAGGTCTGACCGTCTGGGTATGGCCTGAATCGTTGTGGGCACCGATTTCCTTTACACAGGCATATCTCGAAAAAATCGGCAAAAACCGCGAAGAATGGAAAGATTACTGGTGCAGCAAGGAAGCACAGGTCTATCAGTTCATCGGTCAGGACAACATCTATTTCTATGGTATCGCCGAACCTGCCATGTGGATGGCACAGCAGGCAAATGCAGAAAAATCGGCTGACCCTGCGGAAGGCGAACTCCAATTGCCGATTATCGTTGCAAACCACCACATTCTGTTCCTTGACAAAAAAGCATCCAGTTCGGGTGCGGTCAAGCCGCCGATGGCAGACGATTTGCTGAACCACTATACGCCTGAACAGCTTCGTATGCACTGGCTTGGTCTTGGTCTGGGACAGCGTTCTGTCAGCTTCATGCCGAAGCCTTACAACCCCGATGCAAAGCCCGAAGAAGCAGACCCCGTTGTCAAGGACGGCTTGCTTCTCTCCAATGTCTATAACCGCATGATTCGCACGGCGTTCTATACCGCACAGAAAGAACTGGACGGTTTCCTGCCGAATGTACAGCCCGAAGAAAATGTACTGGCAGAAGCGAAGAAAGCCGTTCTCGAATACGAGCGTCATATGTCGAAGTTTGCATTCCATCAGTGCACCTATGTTCTCGATAGTTATATTCGAAATGCAAGCAAATACATGGCAAAAGCACTCGGCAACGAAGAACGTACCAGAGAACAGTCTGAACAGGCGCTTGCAAATCTGTTCCATATGGTACGCACTGCCGGCATTTTGCTGCACCCGATGGCACCGATCGGTACGGAAAAATTGCAGGAATACTTGCAGATGGATGACCGTATCTGGTCTTGGGATACGATTTTCGAACCGCTGACATACTTTGTCGGCGAAAACCACAAGCTGAAATTCCTGCCGCCGCGCACGGACTTCTTCACACGCCACGAGAGTCAGTTTGCCTCTGCCGATGAAGCGTAATGCGCCCCTTTGGAATCCCATGAAAAAATAATAATGCACAGGGGAACCCCATTGGGGATTTCCCCGTGCATTTCCTCAAACCTAAAAAAAAATCGCCCCACTTTCGTGAAGCGATTTTGATGGATGCGCCTGACGCGATTCGAACGCACGACCTTCAGAGTCGGAGTCTGACGCTCTATCCAGCTGAGCTACAGGCGCACATGATTTGTACCACAATCAGCGTACCATATTATTATACCAGAAAGAAAAATATTTTGCAAGCGTTTTTGAAAATTTTTTCAAAATTCCATTTTGATTTCCATTCCCTTAAACAGAAAGGAATGTGATTATGCCTGAGAAAGATAACAAAATTAAGAATCACGCAATTTATATGGTCATCATGAGTACAGACACCATTCCTGCGAAGGCAATTCGAATGGCAACACGAATGCCGTACTCCCATGCTTCCCTTTCTCCCGATGCATCCCTCAAACAAATGTACAGTTTTTGCCGCAGCTACTCACCGATTCCATTTCCTGCAACATTCAATGAGGAGCTCATCGGACAAGGAACACTCGGTCATTTTCCATCCATCCCCTGCGAAATCTACAAAGTACCCGTCACACGTCCACAGTACGACCGCTTCCTCGAATTGATAGACCATTTTGTTGCCTGCCGTAAAAATTATTCATACAGCGTCATGGGACTGCTGCGCGTGCGTCTGCAAATTGAAAAGACGCTCAGCAATAAGTTTGTCTGTTCGCAGTTTGTCGCGTATATGCTGGATGAATGCGGTATCGACCTCGACAAGGCGGCAAGTCTTTATGCCCCTGACGATTTGCGTTTTCTCCCGCAAGCGGAACTGGTCTACCGCGGCGAACTCAACCGCTATTATGCAGAACAGCGCACACTCTCGGAAATTCAGCCCACTACCTCCGTTCTGCATTCTGTCACTTGAAACACTTTTGAGTGAATGCCACCAGTTGCAGCACCCACTTTCCCATGCACGGCGGCAGATATTCTGACCATTTCAGCAGCGACGACTGCGTCGGCATGGTCAGCATCCATACCCATTCCCCGCCGCCAAGAGATACCTGATAACAATTTGGGGTTTCTGTAGGTGTCACCTGCGCCATGACCGGTTGACCGCCATAAATTGCCTGCCGCGTTTTCTGCGCACTGCGAAGCATTCCATAGCTCAGCGAAAGAGATGTCAGATAGACAAGAACCGCATAGAATCGTGCGGTTCTTTTTTTATGCTTCCGTTTCCCCGCTTTGCGCAATCGAACGAATCGTTTCTGCCAGTGCATTGCCGAACAGTGTTCCTGCATACCGCGCTTCCTCCATGGTATTTCCCTGTGAACCAAATTCTACCAGCAGACTGCCTGTCGTCAAATCCTGATTGTATTTGCGGTAATCAAACAGAATCGGGCGCGTGAACCCTGCATACATTCCTTCCGCCGTTTGCTGCAAAAGGCTTGCAAAATGAAAGTTTTCCTGATAATGCGGCATTCCCATCGTCCCGTCATCACAGCCTGCAATAATCATAATCTGTGCAGATTTCTTCCCGTTAATCTCCGCAACAGGCGCATATATTGTCGAAGTATCGGCAATTGCGTCACGATGCACATCCAATGCAATGCAAATAGAGGGATATGCCTCCAGAATCGCCTTGACTGTGTCCGCACTGCGGGCATAACTGTTATTCCATACAGGAAAATCATGAATCTCCTGCGCATGAACCACACCGATGCCGGCATCGTTCAATGCTTGCGCAATGGCATCGCCCACCATGACCATATTTTTATCGGGTTCTGTGGTGCGGTAATTGAATGACGCATCGTAAAAACTGCGTTCCTGCGCTTCAAAACTCTCCGTTGTATGTGTATGGTAAATCAAGACCATCGGTGTGCCGTCCAATTTCACATCCAGTGTCGGCAAAATTTCTGATTCTGCTTTCAAATCCGCATTGTTCCAGAATGTACAGTTGCGAATTTGTCCTGCCTTTTCCAAATCGACAAACTGCATCCCCGACTGCTTTCCGAAATGCTGTTCCACCACTTTGCCGTCATCCGAAGTGCGCCCGTCAGGATACGGCTTGCTTTGCCACATCTCTTTAGAAGCATCTGATTCCCACGAAATCACTGTATTTTCTGCATTATCATCTGCTTCCTGTACAGCAGGTTCTGCATCGCCCGCCGCATACTGCACTTCCATCTCCTGCACACCGCTTTCCATCCAGACAGGAAATGCGGCTTCGGTCTGCACGGATTCTGCCGTTTCTGCTTGCAAAACCGTCCCGATTTCCACACTCTGCAAAATTGGCACTGCCATCACCGCAAACCGTATGCCCAGCAATGCCCCGCCGCAAATCCCGATTCTCCCTGCAATTTGTTTCACACGCCGCAGTCTGATGACCATTGCAACCGCCCCTTTCGTTTGTGCTATCGTATGTACGGCAGACTGCAATTATGCCTGCATCCTGGACAAACCGCACTGCATATGCTACCAAAAAGGAGGCGCTTTCTCATGCAGAAAAAAAAACATCCGTCCATACGCCGATTTCTTCGGCTGCTTGCTGTAGATTTGCTGGTATTGCTGTTATTGCAGGGCATGGTGCGGCTTTGGCAGCATCAGCAAAAGAAAAATCAAGCTGTTCCTGTACTTTCAGATGCAATATCCGTTGATTTGCCCATTCTCATGTACCACAGCATCCGCAATGGCCCAGAAACTGATTATTCCATCACACCCGAAACGCTTGAATCTGATTTCCGCTATCTCAAAAACGCAGGCTACCATTCCGTCAGCCCCGAAGACTTACTTCGCTTTGTCAAAGATGGTCTGCCGCTGCCGGAACATCCCATTCTGCTGACATTCGATGACGGCTTTTACAATAATCTCGCCTATGCCCTGCCGCTTCTGGAAAAATATGATTTCTGCGCGACTGTCAATATTGTCGGAGAATTCACGCAGAAACTTGCCCCTGCTGACAGCCATATTCCCGCATATTCCTACCTCACCGCAGAGGACTGTCGGGCACTTCTTGCAAGCCACCGCATGACACTCGGCAACCACACCACCAATTTTCATCACCGCAACACCCGCAAAGGCTGTGCCATTCAAAAAGGCGAAAGCGAAAACGCATACCATGCCATACTATATAAAGATTTGTTTCAATTGCAGGAATACCTTGCCGAACAGTTTCAGACAGAACCAATCGTGTTTGCATATCCATACGGGTTCGAATGCCCCGAAAGCATTCCCGTCCTGCATGAACTCGGCTTCCTCATCACGCTGACTTGCCGCGAATTCCACAACACCATCACGCAGGGCGACATGGATTCTCTCTATGGTCTGGGCAGATATAATCGTGCAGGAAATCAGTCCTCGGAAGGCTTTTTTCAGCGAATCATAAACGACTAATATCTAATAAAATTGTGATTTCACGCTAATATTTTTGCTTTGTCAAAAAACACTTTTTTCGCTCTGCCTTGTTTGTGAGTATTTCCAGTTTTTCATACCATTGCTTGCTATTTCAAGCGCAATATGATATACTATATTATGTATAAAACTGCGCAGGGGCGAAGTATACCTTTTTGAACGTCCCCGTGCATGAAAACAAGACGCATAAGAAAAGGATGTGTATCTACTGTATGAATTCCTTTGCAGAGGTGTTTGAAGCAGTCAAGCAGTATTGTACCAATGAAGGTGGCCTTGGTGACGTACCGCGAAAACTTTGGCTGGATGCGCTCGAACCAGTCGGACTGGATGGAAATGACGCTGTGTTCTATTGTCAGTCCGAATTCCAGAAAGATGTCATTCTCGGCAACAAGTACAAAAACTTGCTGCTGGAGGCATTCGAAGCCACACTCGGCTTTCCTGTCAATCTCCGTGTCATTACCGTTGAGGAGAAACAGACAGTACAGCCCATTGTGACCACGGAAAAAATCGAAGAACTCCACAGCGACCTTGAAAAAAGCCTTGATAACGGCGAATATGCATATACATTCGATACGTTCATTGTCGGACGTTCTAACGAATTTGCATATGCCGCCTGCACCAGTGTCGCAAAAGGTGACAGCACCGATACCTATAACCCGCTGTTCATCTACGGCCCGTCAGGACTTGGAAAAACACACTTGATTCATGCAATTTCGCATGAAATGAAAAAGAAGAATCCGGATCTCAATATCATTTACGTCACAGGAGAAACTTTCACCACCGAATTGATCGACGCCATCACACAAAAAAAAGACACCTCTAAATTTCACGAAAAATATCGCAGCGCAGATGTTTTGCTGGTAGACGATATCCAGTTTATCAGCGGCAAGGAATCCACACAGGAAGAATTTTTCCATACATTTAATAACCTTCACAGCGCAGGCAAGCAGATCGTCCTGACTTCCGACCGTCCGCCAAAGGACATCAAAATTCTGGAAGACCGTATCCGCAACCGTTTCGAATCGGGCTTGATCGCAGATATCTCTACGCCGGAATTCGAAACCAGAATCGCAATCATCCGCCGCAAGGCAGAATTGCTCGAACTCAATATTCCCGATGAAGTCGCGGAATTTATCGCAAACCGTCTGAAATCCAATATCCGACAACTGGAGGGTGCTGTCAAGAAACTGAAAGCACTCAAACAACTCGCAGGTTCTTCTCCGTCCATCTCTATGGCACAGAGTGTCATTCGTGATATCCTGACGGATGACCAGCCGATTCCGATCACAGTCGAAAAGATCATTGCAGAAGTCGCCAATGTCTATGGTGTCACACCGGAAGACATTCGCTCCAATAAGCGTGCGTCACAGATCTCGACCGCACGTAAGGTCGCCATTTACCTTGTCCGCGAAATTACCGAAATGCCGCTGGCTTCTATCGGTATGGAATTCGGCGGACGTGACCATTCTACGATTGTATATGCCGTCAATAATATTACCGCAAGCCTGAAACGCGACAGCAATCTCCGCGATACCATCGAAACGATTGCCAAGACCGTCCGCGAAGGCAGCGGAAAATAATTGCATTTTTGCCTCCCAAGGGGGATTTCTGTCCAAAATTGCGCCGCAGAAGCCTGTCAACAGCCCGATTTTCTTTCAACAGTTTCGCAATTCCGATTTTTCGGAGCATACTGTTTGTGCAGAATGTCGGATGCTTTCCGTCAGTTTCTCCACGCGCCTGAACAGAGTGTACAAAAGCAGGAAAATTTCGCCCATCGGCCAATTTAACGATGCGGAGAATTTTCCAAAGACGATTTTTTCACGCTGCGGTTCTTCACCAAGTTTTCAACATCTGTTGAATCAAAAGTGGAAAACCCGCAACGTAGATTCGTTGTTTTCTGATTTTTCCACGTTGTGATTCCTGAATTCGGTGGAAAGATTCCGAAATATACTCACTGTATTCACACTTTCAACCGGTTTTTCCACAATCTTTCCCATTCTTTCCACACTCTCCACGTAGTTTTCAAAAATTCTTTTGCTTTCCACTTTTCCAAAAATTTTCAATAGCGCTGCGTGGAATGATTTTTCAGGATTTCAGATTGAAAAAATCTCGATGGGAAACCAAAAACTTCCGCTTTATTCCGCGAAAGTAAACTTTTCCACCGCCCCTACTACTACTACTAAAACTTACCTATAAGCAAATAGATTCCATGCACTTTCAGCACGCACGCAGCATGGAACATTGTGCAAAAACTCCCGCGCACAGAAAGGAACTCCAAGCTTATGAAATTCACTTGCCAAAAAGCAGACCTGTGTGAAGTCCTGCCGAATGTCGGCAAAGCAACCAGCATGAAAACACCATTGGAAGCACTGGCTGCCATCAGACTCCGCGCAGACGGTCAGGAATTGGAACTGACAGGTTATGATCTGGAACTGGGTATCCGTACACAGATTCCCGCCGTTGTAACCGAAGCAGGTATTCTGCTTGCAGACAGCAGACTGTTTGCAGAAGTTGTCCGCAGAATGCCGGAAGGTATTTTGTCCATCGAAACGGATGACCACTTGAAAATCACCATTCAGGGCGGCGGCACAGAATGTCAGCTTGCCGGTATGAGTGCAGACGAATATCCTGAACTGCCCGACATCGAACAACAGCAAGGTGCGATCATCCCGCAAAGTTTGCTGAAGAATATGATCGAGCAAACCATTTATGCCGTTTCTCTGGATGAAACAAAACCCGTCTTTACAGGCGAATTGATCGAACTTTCTGACGATATCCTCAATATTGTGGCGCTCGATAATTACCGTATGGCACTGCGCACAGAACCGTTGGTGGGACAGGAACCGATGAAGTTTGTCGCACCCGCAAAAGCACTGCGCGAGATCCAACATTTGCTGGAAGATGACGAAAAGAACGAAAATCCGTGCACCATCCGTCTTGACCAGCACCATGCCATCTTCGAGATCCATCGTTATGTCGTATATACCAGACTGCTGGCAGGTGAATTTATCAATTACCGCCGTTCCATTCCGCAGACACCGAAAACAGAAGTCATTGTCAACCGCAGAGAACTGATCGATTCTCTTGAACGCTGCGGACTGCTGATTTCAGAAAAAAATAAGACCGCTGTTCGTTTCCAGTTTGAGGAGGACAAGATCCTGATCAGCTGTCAGAACGTGGTCGGCAGTGTCGATGACCAGATTTCCTGCGATATGACAGGCGAAAAAATGATTCTCGGCTTCAATAACCGCTATCTTCTCGAAGCAGTACGTGCTGTACAGAGCGACCGCGTCCGTATTTTCCTGACGGCAGCAGACAGAGCCGTGAAAGTCATGGAAGCAGACGGCGACAGCAGCATTGCCATCGTCATGCCCGTACAAGTGCGCAGATAATGCATTTTTGCTTCATGCAGAAAGGATGATGTCAAGTGGCAGAACAAATTGAGAAAATCCATCAGGAAATTCAGACAGAGTTCATCAAACTCGAACAGCTTCTGAAATTGGCAGGTCTGACCGATACGGGCGGCTTTGCCAAGGGCTTGATTCAGCAGGGACAAGTCTGCGTGAACGGCGAAGTCTGCACGATGCGCGGCAAAAAAATCCGCAACGGCGATGTGGTGACGGTTGACCGCTTTGAAATTTCGGTCACTGCACCTGTTGCAGAAGAATAATTCTCGTATATGCGAGTTTTATCGCTTTCCGCTGACGGATACAAAAATCTGACGGAGGTTTCCCTGACGGCACATCCGTCCATGAATCTGATTCTTGGCAATAATGCACAGGGAAAAACCAATCTGCTGGAGGCAATCTGGACTTGTACAGGCTGCCGCAGTTTCCGCGGCTCGAAAGAACGTGACCTCATTCACCTGAAAATGCCCGCAATGCACTTGAAACTGCGGTTTCAGAACCATCAGCGGATACAGGAAATTGAGTATCATATGCAGCGCGGAGAGGGAAGGCAGAAAAAAATTCTGCTGAACGGCGTGCCGACCAATGGCGGCAGCAGGTTATTTGCACAGTTTCAGTGCGTCATTTTCTCGCCCGATGACCGCGAATACATTCGCGGTGGCCCAGAAAAACGACGTGCCTTCATAGATTTGTGCGGTTCTCAGATCACGCCCGCTATGCTGGGCTGTCTGCGCCGCTTTGACCAGCTTACTGCACAGCGCAATGCCGTTTTGAAGCAAATCAGCCTCGGCGGTGCTTCCAAATCGGATTTGGAAGTCTGGGACAAGCAGCTTGCTATGCATGGCAGTCTGCTGACCTGTTTGCGCTATGCGTATTTGCAGCAGCTTTCGGATGTCTGCGAAAAACTCTACGCCGAGATGACCGCAGGCAGCGAAAAGCTCAAAATTTCGTATCATTCGAATATTTTCAAGAACAGTGAGATTCCCGAACGTCCGAATGCGGAAATGCAGCAGTATTACTTCGAGCAACTGCAAAAATCCGTGGATGATGATATTCGGCTCGGATTTACGGCAAAAGGTGCGGGACGGGATGACTTTCACTGCAAAATCGGCGGGCTGTCCGTGCGGGATTTCGGTTCACAGGGACAGCAGAAAAGTACGGCGCTGGTGCTGAAACTTGCACAGGCATCCGTATTCTACGAAAACAAAGAAGAAACGCCGATTATTTTACTGGATGATGTTATGGGCGAACTGGACGCACAGCGTCAGAGTTTGGTCTATGATTTAACCAAGGATATGCAGGTCTTCCTGACTGCCTGTCACGTCGAAGCCATCGGCAGAGAACAGGAATTTCAGCAGGAAAATGCCTGCGCCGTGTTCCGAATGGAGGGCGGCAGACTTTCCGCTTCGCAATGAAAGGAGAATGCCGCCATGTATGTCCATCTTGGCGAAAATATCACGGTTCCCGATGCGGCGGTGATCGGCATTTTTGACCTCGAAAATACCACCATCGGACAGGATACCCGTGCGATGCTTGACCGCCTTGCCAAAGAAAAACGTGTGGTCAACGTATCGGATGATATGCCGAAAAGCTTTGTGGTTTGTCATGACGATAATGGAGAAACTGCGTATGTTTCACCCATTTCTGCTGCGACACTCCGAAAGCGGGCGATTCGGCTTTTTTGACGAAAAATATCGCTTATACGCAGCTTTACGATACAGAATCCTTGAGAAGGAGATAGAATCATATGGAAAATGAAGAAATGATTGCCAATCGCCCTGTGACCGAAAATTATGACGAAAGTCAGATTCAGGTTCTGGAAGGGCTGGAGGCTGTCCGGAAGCGTCCCGGAATGTACATCGGTACGACCGGCGCAGGCGGACTGCATCATCTCGTGTATGAAATCGTCGACAACTCCATTGATGAGGCACTTGCAGGTTACTGCACACACATTACCGTTGAAATTCTGCCCGGCGATTTGATTCGTGTCACGGATAACGGCAGAGGCATTCCTGTCGGCATTCATCCGAAAGAGGGCGTGTCAGCTGCAACTGTCGTGTACACGGTGCTTCATGCAGGCGGAAAATTCGGCGGCGGCGGCTATAAAGTCGCGGGTGGTCTGCATGGTGTCGGCGCATCGGTCGTCAATGCCCTTTCGGAATGGCTGGAATTGACGGTCTGGGATGGAAAACACAGCTATTTCCAGCGTTTTGAGCGCGGAAAGTATGACAAGCAGCTTGAAATGACAGGCGATACCGACAAGCATGGCACTTCTGTCACATTCAAAGCAGATGCGACGATTTTCGAAGAAACGACCGTTTATAGCTACGAAGTGCTGCGCAAGCGGATGCGGGAACAGGCTTTCCTGAATGCAGGACTGACCATCGAAATCAGCGATACCCGTGACCCTGAAAACATCGAACACGAAGTGATGTGCTATGAGGGCGGTATTCGTCAGTTCATTGAACATTTGCACCGTACCCGCGGTCTGGAATCGCTTTCAGATCAGGTCATCTACTTCGGCGGCATGAAAGGCGACAATTCCGTTGAGATCGCTATGCAGTACAATGACAGTTATAACGAGCTGATACTGTCTTTTGCGAACAATGTGCATACCGTTGACGGCGGTATGCATGAGGTCGGCTTCCGCAATGCGCTGACAAAAACCATCAACGAATACGGCAAAAAATTCGGTTTGATGAAAGATGATAACAAACTCATGGGCGAAGATGTCCGCGAAGGTCTGACAGCGATCATTTCAGTCAAACTGACGGACTGCCAATTCGAGAGCCAGACGAAAGTCAAACTCGGAAACCCCGAAATCAAGCCGTTTGTCGAACAAATCGTGTCCGAAAAACTGATGGATTATCTCGAAGAAAATCCGTCAGTTGCTGCGGCAATTTTCGAGAAAAGCCAGCAGGCACAGCGTGCAAGAGAAGCCGCGAAGAAAGCCCGCGAAACTGCAAGACGCAAATCTGCGATGGAATCGGCTTCGCTTCCCGGAAAATTGGCGGACTGTTCCGAACGTGACACCGAATTCACCGAAATCTATATCGTCGAGGGTGATTCCGCAGGCGGTTCGGCAAAAGAGGGCAGAGATCGCCGCTATCAGGCAATTCTGCCGCTTTGGGGTAAAATGCTGAATGTCGAACGTGTTCGTATCGACAAAGTTTATGGAAATGACAAATTGCAGCCGGTCGTGACCGCACTCGGCACGTCCATCGGCGAAGATTTTGATATCACGAAACTGCGCTACGGCAAAGTCATCATCATGGCGGATCCCGATGTGGACGGATGTCATATTCGCACGCTTTTACTGACATTTTTCTTCCGCTTCATGCGCCCGCTGATCGAAAACGGCAATGTCTATATCGCACAGCCGCCACTGTTCCGTGTCACAAAGGGCAAGAAGCATCACTATGCATTCAGCGATGAACAGCGCGACCGTTTCATCGCGGAATTGACGGAAAATGGCGGAAAAGTCGAAGTGCAGCGATACAAAGGTCTTGGTGAAATGGATCCTGTGCAGCTTTGGGAAACAACCATGGATCCCGAAACCCGCACGATGATTCAAGTGACCATGGAAGACGCAATGAAAGCAGACGAAACGGTTTCGATTCTCATGGGCGACAAGGTACAGCCCAGACGTGAATTCATTGAGGCGAACGCAAAATACGCCGAAAATCTGGATATTTGATGGGAGCAAGTTATGGCAAAGGAAGAAAAACTGTTTTCGGTCGTATGTACGCTGAATGACAATGATTTTGAGGATGTCTACCGCATCCACAAAGAGGCAGACCAGAAAAATCACAATTATTCGATGATTGTCGGCATTGCTGTTGCTGTGCTGTGCATTGTAGTTGCGATCCTCCTTAAAAATTTGATGTTTTACTTTTATGCAGCCGCCAGCGTTCTGATTGGCCTTTCCTATCGTTTTGTGCCGCTGAACCGCAAGTTTTTGGCAACAAACCGCTTGCAGTATGGCGACAAGCGTGAAATGATTTTCTATCCGCACGAAGTTTCTGTGTTTGAAGTGCTGGATGATGAGGAAATTTCCGCTTCTGAGCGTGAGGACGCAACAACGTACTTTTCGACTGGCAGCATGAAGGCATTTGAAAACAAAAATGGCTTTGTTTTTGCTGATAACAGCATCGAAAACGGCTTCCTCTATGTCCCGAAGCGCGGACTGGAGGATGAAACCATCGCACAGCTGATTGATTTTGCAAAGAATCGCTGTTCCAGCGGCTATACGCTTCTGACTTCCATTCTTGGGAAGGATGAAGAAATGGCAGGCGGCGAAAATGCAGAAAAAGCATCGGTAAATGATGACCTCGACCGTTATTATGGCAAAGATAAACTGCGTCTTTACGATGAAAACGGCAACCGTGTCCGCGATGATGAAGAAGAAGCGGAAGATGCAGAAACAGAAACGGAGGATACGGCGGATGAATCTGCTAGCGAAACCGAAGCTTGAAAAAAGCTACCATATTCCGCTGCCCTTATTTGACAAAGCATTTCGTGCATTTCAGAAAAAGTACGTGTATCCTAGAAATATCGTTATAACATTATTGCTTGTTGCGGTTGCAGGCGTGTATGTGGATGCCGCAGTCAGAGATCCATCCTCATCGATGGCGTATGTGCTGATTTTCATTTGTGCTGCCATGATCATGGTGATGTGGTATAACCCGATGAAACTGCGCCGAAATCTGATGATATCCCTGAAAGAACTGGAAAATGATGTCTATACGGTGTCCCTCTATCAGGATGGCGTGACCATTCGGACGGAGGACGGCGTGACCGAAACCGCAGAAGATACGGCTGAATCAGAACCCGTTTCCGAAGCGGTGGAAGCAAAGGAAGAACCTGCTGAAAATCACGAAGATACGGATGAAAACGGATTCAATGATTTGTTTGATGATGCGGAAGCGCCCGCTGTGGCGGAGCCGATTCCTGCCACAGAACTGCCGTTCGGCACAGGTTTCCGCATTCTCGAATATGATGAGTTTTTCATGCTTTATCTGGTGAAACACAATTTCTATGTCGTTCCGAAAAAGGATTTTTCTGCGGAAGAACAGCAGATCCTGCGGGATGGCTTTGGCGATTCCCTACTGGATATGCGAAAAGGCTGATATGATTATTTTTTCGTTTTTCCACGCAAATAAATGAAAAGGACTTGATACCTTGTACGATACCAGTAAATCTATCATGATACGGCGCGATATCGAAAAAGAAATGCGGCAATCGTTCATTGCCTATTCGATGTCCGTCATTACTTCGCGTGCGCTGCCCGATGTGCGCGACGGTTTGAAGCCTGTACATCGCCGTATTCTTTACACGATGTTCGAAAAGGCGCTGACTCCTGAGAAACAATATCGTAAATGCGCCGATATTGTCGGTTCTGTTCTGGGTGAATACCATCCGCACGGCGATGCTTCGGTGTATATGGCACTCGTGCGCCTTGCGCAGAGTTTTTCAATGCGTTATCCGCTGGTAGACGGTCACGGAAATTTCGGTTCGATTGACGGTGACCCGCCTGCCGCATATCGTTATACGGAAGCAAAAATGACGAAAATGGCTGTTGCGATGCTGACCGATATTCAGAAGGAAACAGTTGATTTTCAGGCAAACTACGATGACCGTCTGAAAGAACCTGTGGTACTGCCTTCAAAATTCCCGTGTCTGCTGGTAAATGGCTCGGAAGGTATTGCAGTCGGTATGGCTTCCCATATCCCGCCGCATAATCTCGGCGAGGTCATTGACGGTCTGGATTATCTGATTGAACATCCGGATGCGACACTTGATGAGTTAATGAATTTCATCAAAGGCCCTGATTTCCCGACGGGCGGCATCATCATGGGACGCGCAGGAATGCGTGCTGCCTATGCGACCGGCAGAGGCAAACTGACCGTGCGTTCAAAAACCGAAATTGTCGAAATCAAAAATCGACAATGCATCGTGGTGCATGAGATTCCGTACATGGTCAACAAGGCGGAACTGATTACCGCGATCGCACAGCTTGCGAAAGAAAAGCGCGTGGAGGGCATTCACGATATTCGTGATGAATCGGACAGAGAAGGTCTGCGCATTTGCATCGAACTGAAAAAGGACGCAAATCCAAATCTTGTGCTGAATCAGTTGTTCCGTTATACGCAGCTTCAGGATACCTATGGCATCATTATGCTTGCGCTGGTCAATGGCGAACCAAAAGAACTGACGCTGAAACAGATTCTCGAAGAATATCTGAATTTCCAGATTGATGTTGTGCAGAGAGCAAGTCGTTTTGACTTGCGAAAAGCGCGTGAACGTGCGCATATTCTGCAAGGCTTCCTTGTCGCGCTCGATTTTATTGACGAAGTTGTAAATATTCTGCGTTCTTCGAAGAATCAGCAGGAAGGTAAAGAACGCCTGCTGGAGCGTTTTGCGGAAACCGATTTGACGACATTGATGGAGGATGAATCCTACCGCAGGGCAATGGGCATGACGGTTGACCCGTCCGAAACGCCGTATGTCACCATCGGTCTTTCGGAAGCGCAGGCAGATGCGATCATTGCGATGCGCCTCGGACAGTTGACTGGTCTGGAACGCGACAAAATCTATGCGGAAGTACAGGCACTTTGTGAGAAAATTAACGATTTGCGTGATATTCTTGCACACAAAGAGCGTGTGCTGGGCATCATTCACGATGACCTTGAAAAAATCCGTGGACAGTACAGCGATGAACGCCGCACGCAAATTGAAAGCATCAGCGGCGAAATGGATATTGAAGACCTCATTCCCGTCGAGGATTGCGTTGTCACATACACGAATTTCGGCTATATCAAGCGCGTGCCGATTTCGGTCTACAAAACACAGCGCCGCGGCGGCAAGGGTGTTACGGGCATGAAACAGCGCGAAGAGGATTTCGCCTCGGAAATGTTTGTCGGTTCGAGCCATGACCATGTTCTGTTCTTCACAAATCGCGGAATAATGTTTGATTTGCGTTGTTTTGAGATTCCGATGGGCGGTAAGGATTCCAAGGGTACGAATATCATCAACCTCCTCCCGCTGAGCGAAAACGAAAAAGTTGCCGCGATGATGAAAGTGAGTGAATTTGACGATGAAAGTTATATCTGCATCGTCACGAAAAACGGCAAAATCAAGAGAACACCACTTCCCGCATACAAAAATGTACGTAAAAACGGCTTAATTGCGATCAAACTCGAAGACGGCGATGAAATCGCGGGCGTTCGTATGACGGGCAGCCACGACCAGCTTATGATTGCCACGAAATTCGGCAGAGCAATTCGCATGGACGAAAATTGCATTCGTCCGCAGGGCAGAAGTGCGCATGGTGTGCGTGCGATGAAACTGCGTGAAGGCGATGAAATCGTGTCGATGGCACGTGTCCGCGAGGGCGCAACGCTGCTGACCGTCAGCGAAAAAGGTTTCGGAAAACGTAGTGAAATCGAGAGTTATCCGCTTCGCAACCGCGGCGGCTATGGCGTAACGAACTACAAACCCGATGACGAACGCGGATTTGTTGCCGGCATCAAGGTCGTGGACGAGGATGACGACATCGTGCTGGTATCCAGTGACGGCATTCTGATTCGTATTTTGACAGCAGATGTGCGCATTATGGGCAGAGTGTCGAAGGGTGTGCGTGTCATGCGCGTGACAGAAAACGAGCGCGTTGTGGCATTCACCCGCGCAGAGCATGACGAGGATGCTGAAATGAGCATTGTCGAACAGCTTTCGGACGAGGAACTTGCGGCGCAGGAAGAAGAAGCGCTGGAGGAAGAAGCGGCGGAAGAGGCAATGGAACTGGAAGAAGAAGACCTTGACGATGACAGCGAGGAATAAAAATCTAGCATTTTCAAAGAAATTCGATTGCAATAAATGCGCTTTGACAACGCAGAGCATGGTCTGAACGAGAAAAAGACTGACGCAGAAGGCGAAAGTTTTCTGCGCCAGTCAAGGCATATTTTGACATGGAGGAAGTCGGAAAATGCAAGAGCATAAACATCATTTCTTTGTATATGCGTTGATTTTCATATTGCAAACAGCGATGCTTCCGACTTTCTCGTTTTTGCACGGTACCGCGTTGATTTTCTGTCTGATGCTGATTTTTCTCGGCACTGCAATTCTGTTTGCAAAGGAAAGCTGTGCTTTGTCACATCAATTACATGATTTGGCAGTGTTTGCACGAAAAATGCTGCCGTATTGCATCCGCTTGACAGGAATTATCGCAGCGGATGCTTTGCTGTTTTGTTTTATTCGTAATTATGTTGATTTTGCGGCTGTCTGGCTTGTGTTTTCCATCTTAACAGTCGTGTTTAGCGGCGGTTTGGTGTTTGCGATTGGTGCTGGCAGAACAATGTTGTATGCAGACCGCTAAATCATTTATAAAAAAGGGGGCGCCATCATGACGAATCAGGAAATCTTGTCCCATATCGACCATACCTGCCTGAAAGCAGATGCAAAATGGGAAAATATTGCGAAACTATGCCGCGAAGCGGAAACGTATGGTACGGCATCAGTCTGCATTCCACAGTATTACGTAAAGCGCGTAAAATCAGAGTATCCAACACTGAATGTATGCACGGTCATTGGTTTCCCGCTTGGTTATACGTCCACTGAGGCAAAGGTCTTTGAAACGCAGCAGTCGCTCAAAGACGGGGCGGATGAAATTGATATGGTCATCAATATTGCTGCACTGAAAAATGGCGATGATGCATTTGTTTTAGATGATATCTGTGCGATTCGGGAAGCTTGCAAAGGAAAAATCCTGAAGGTCATTGTCGAGACCTGCCTTTTGTCTGATGATGAAAAAGTACGCATTTGCGAAATAATTACGAAATCCGGTGCAGATTATATCAAGACTTCGACTGGCTTTAGTACGGCTGGCGCAAATTTGGACGATATTGCGATTTTCAAGGAGCATATCGGTTCAAATGTGAAAATCAAGGCGGCGGGCGGTATTCGAACAAAAGAGCAAATGGAAGCGTTTCTTGTGGCAGGCTGTGACCGCCTGGGGTGCAGTTCTGCAAGTGTATTATTTTAATTATGAAGATTGAACGCTTGCTTTATGTGCAGGGCACTTATTCGTGTGCGAATTTTGTCCTATATGCGACGAAAATTCCCGATTTACAAGACGTACCAGTCAGAAATCGTTATCGCACCGAACACTTTTATGCAATCAATTTACTATCTACTGTTTTGCAGCAGAATTATGAGATCTACCACGCGATGCTTTCTCGTGATGAACAAGGAAAACCGCAGCTGATACATCCTTTTTTGCATATGAACTGGTCGCATTGCAAGGGTTTGTGTGTGCTGGGAATCGGAAATTGTCCGATCGGTGTTGATGTTGAACCGCCGCGGCAAGTTCGGGAAGCTGTGCTGGATCGAGTATGTCTGCCATCTGAGAAAGAAGAAATTTTATCTGAAAATGATGTAGATGCATCGTTTTCAAGATATTGGACTTTGAAAGAGGCATATGGAAAATGGCATGGCGGCGGCATTCGTCTGCCGCTGGACAAAATCCCATTTTCTCTGAAAACGGATAAAATTCAATTTTTACACGAAAAGGCAAATGAATTCTCGTTTTATCAGTTAATTTATGAACCGGATGAGATTCCTTATACGGTTTCTGTATGCGTGCCGCGTATTCCTTTCCCACTCATAAAATCAGAATCTGCGCGGTTTTACACCAATTAAACGGAGGCGTTTTCCATGCTTCAAATTGATTTGCGCGGACATATTGCCGTGATTACGGGTGCTTCAGGAATGCTTGGACGCGTGATGGCGCGGACGTTTGCTGACTGTGGGGCAGATTTGGCGCTGCATTATTTTCATGGGCAGGAGGCGGCTGAAAAACTTGCTGTCGAACTGTCTAATTGTTATCACATTAAGGCTGTTCCCATTCAGGCGGATGTGACGGATGCTGAAAGCGTGATGCAAATGAAAAATAAAGTGAATGCGTCACTTGGCGTTCCTGATATTCTGGTGCACAATGCTGTTATTCAGTATGAATGGACTTCAATTTTGAATCAGCCACTGTCTGATTTCGACAGTCAGTATCAATCATGTGTGATGCAGACCGTCCACATGGTGAAGGCGTTTGTACCCGATATCATCGCGGCTGGAAATGGCGGCAGAATCGTTGTCACAAACACAGAATGTGCAGCACTTGCTGAAGAAAACTGCGGTGCATATACTGCTGCAAAGCGTGGTTTGGATGGACTTGTCCGTGTGCTTGCGAAAGAACTCGGAAGCCATTCCATCACGGTCAATCAGGTTGCACCGGGGTGGACGCGCACGGAACGTGACCAGAATTCCTATCCGGACTATGAGGCAAGTGTTCCGCTGAAACGGCGTGGTGATGCACAGGAAATAGCGAATATGTGCGCTTTTCTTGCATCTGACCTTGCATCGTTCACGACTGGCGCATATTTTCCTGTATCTGGCGGCAGAGTGATGCCAGCTATTTAAAATAACGTATCTGAAAGGAAAATCATTATGAACAAACAGCCTGTTGCAAAAATTATCGCTTCCTCAACGGCGGGAGAACTCGTCTGTGCATCGGCTGGACGCATTTCGACCACACAGGGCACTTCTCTCGAAATTCTGGAGCGCTCACGTTCGAAGGAAAATAATGGTTCGTTGATTGAAAAGGTCGTAGCTTCTGGACATCAATCACTTGTTGAACACGCTTTTTTCACGATTGCCTTTGACAGCGTGAGCGTTTGTGTAGAAGAATTTGTGATTGAGTTCCGTCTTGCTTCATTTACTGTTCAATCGCGCAGATACGTTGATTTTACGGAAGTTGGCTGCTATGTTCCATCATTGCCTGATGCAATTCAGCCACGCTTTGAAGCGCATATGAATGAAATGTTTGCTAAATATGCTTCTCTTTTAGATATGGGCATTCCAAAAGAAGATGCGCGGTTTTTGCTTCCATATTGCTTTAGAAGCAACTTTTATTGCACGATGAATGCACGCGAACTCATGCATATGATCGGGACGATGCTCTGGGGACGCGGAAGTGTATTTTCGGAACTCAGAACGCTCGGAGAATCGTTAAAATCACAATTTGAAACATATTTTCCGAATTTGCTGAACCAAATGCAGCCGAAATTTCATGCAGATGCAGAGCGATTTTCTCTGAAAAATGTTTTTACGAATATTCCGGAGCCAACCGTTGCATCAGCGAACACCGTTTTAGATTTTGATACGCCGAATGCGCGTGAAATCGTGCTTTCTGCGGCATCATACAATGGGATGACATTGCCGGATGCATCCCTTTCACTGGATGATATTGTTTTGGGAGAGCGTCCGCGTGAATTGGAGCTGATTTCTGCGAATTTCCGTGTGGAAAACCTGTCCTTGGCGGCGGTGACACACCTTGTTCGCCATCGAATGCAAACGGTTTTGGTGCCGCACGTTATGCAGGCTTTGCAGAAAAATACGTATTTGCTGCCTGATTCGATTGCTTCGAATGCTGACGCACTTGCGCTTTATCAGGAAGCTTTTAACAATAATACGCAAATGCTGATACAATTGTTGACAGAGGGCTTGCCTTTGGAAGCCGTGCAGTATTTTGTATTGGCTGGCAATCAGTTAGATGTTTTGTGTTCTATGAACGGCAGAGAATTGCAGCATTTCTTTGCACTGAGAACCTGTCGCCGTGCGCAATGGGAAATTCGTGCGGTTGCTGTGTCACTTTTGAAGCAGCTTCGTAAAAAATCACCTGATGTGTATGCTCTGATGGGCCCTAGCTGCTATGTGACGGGAAAGTGTCCTGAAGGACGGCTTTCTTGTGGAAATGCCCAGATTGTCAAGGAAGAATTTCAAACAAAATGAAACCATTTTGAAAGGAGAACGTGTGTTTCATGTCTGAAATCCACGTATTACCGAAAGATATTTCGGAATTGATTGCGGCTGGCGAAGTCATTGAACGCCCTGCGTCTGTCCTGAAGGAATTGACAGAAAATGCCGTAGATGCTGGCGCAACGCATATTACTGCGGAGTTGAAGCGCGGCGGCGTTCTTTATCTTCGCGTGACCGATGATGGCTGTGGCATCCCCCCTGAGGAGGTGCGCACGGCTTTTTTGCGTCATGCAACAAGTAAAATTTATGACAAATCGGATCTGGAGTCGATCCTGACGCTTGGCTTTCGCGGAGAAGCCCTTGCAAGCGTCTGCGCGGTGTCCAGAACTGAGCTCCTGACACGTCAGAAGGGGAGCGCATACGGCACGCACTACGTCATAGAGGGCGGTGAGGAGCTTTCTCTGGAGCAATCAGGCTGCCCTGAGGGTACGACCATTGTGGTGCGTGACCTGTTCTATAACGTGCCTGTACGCGCCGGATTTCTCAAGAAGGATACGGCTGAAGGCAATGCGGCTGCGACAGTGTTTCAGAAAATTGCGCTTTCTCATCCTGAGATTTCGTTCCGTTTGATTCGTGAAAACAAGACGGAGTTTGTCACGCCTGGCGATGGACAGCTTTTTTCCGCGATTTACGCAATTTTCGGCAAGCAATTTGCAAATGACCTGATTCCTGTGCATTATGCGGACGAGAACGGCAGCGGCATCATGGTTGATGGATTTGTGATTAAACCCTTGTATGCCCGCGCAAATCGTTCGATGCAGCTTTTCTTTGTGAATGGGCGTGGTGTGCGTTCTATGACTTGCAGTGCGGCGCTTGAGGAAGCCTATAAGACGCTGATTATGACGGGCAAATACCCCGCCTGCGTCCTGCAAATGCAGATTTCACCGCGTATTGTTGACGTGAATATGCATCCGACAAAGGCGGAGGTGCGGTTTTCTGATGAAAAGCGCGTGTATTCTGCGATTTATTTTACGGCGATGACAGCGTTGACGAGTAATCATCTGATTTATGATTTTCAGTTTACAAAATCAAATCAACAGGCGGAAACAACGCAGGTGCAAGAAAAACAATCATCTCAACAGATTTCTGAACAACCCAAAAGAGAAGTGTTGACATATATCCCCAAAAAGCCCAAGACAGACTGGTTTGCACCGGTTGCGGGACAGGATTCCAACACCCCTGAACTCCTGTTCAAAGCAGAGAAAACGCCACTTTCGCAGGATACTTTTCCACATTTTCCACCGCAACTTTCAACAGGCAATGCGGATTCAACCAAAAATTGTGGAAAACTTGTTGGAAAAGTGGAAAAGTCCGAGGATACGGCAGTTTCAAATGTGCAAAAATCGACAGTGGAAAATGTCGATTTTACGCCATCTGACGCGATAAATCTCGATGTTCCGCCGATGTCTGCGATCACTGCATTTCCTGACCTGATGGCGCAGCCACAGAATATTGAACAACCTGAAAAACATGAAGATGCTGGTGTTTCTGCACTTGTTGATACACCGATCCATGTGATTGGGGAACTGTTTAAAAACTTTATTCTGGCGGAAGCCGATGACCAGCTTGTGATGATCGACAAACACGCCGCCCATGAAAGAATATTGTTTGAACGATTTACAAAACGCCAATGCAAAGATCGTCAGAATTTGTTGACACCTGTGGTGATGTTGTTGACAGCGGATGAGGCGAATGCGTTGAAAGAACAGTCTGTGGAATTGGAGAAGGTTGGTTTTACATTTGATTTCGAAGAAAATCCGATTGTGAAATTAACAGGTGTTCCACTTTCCTGTGTGGAATTGGAGTTGGAACAGATCATTCAGGAGATGGCTGAACAATGTAAAATGCAGTCTGTTCAGCCTGATCAGCATTTGTTAGATGATTATTTCCATACACTGGCTTGCAAGGCGGCGGTGCGTGCAGGCGACCATTCTGACCTTGCAGAATTGCAGGCTTTGGCAGAACAGGTCTGGCAAATGGATGGTGTGCGGCATTGTCCGCATGGCAGACCGGTCGTACTGTTGGTGTCGAAATATAAGATCGAAAAACAATTCCGCAGAATTGTGTGACGGAGAGCATATGAAAATATCGCAAATAAAAGAAAAACCACCTGTTCTATCTGTTGTTGGCGCAACGGCTTCGGGAAAAACTGCCCTTGGCATTGCATTGGCACAGGCATATGACGGCGAAGTGGTTTCGGCGGATTCCATGCAGCTTTATGAGGGACTCGACATCGCCACGGCAAAGCCGACAGTCGAGGAAATGCAAGGAATTCCGCATCATTTGATTAGTGTCCTGCCCCCTGACCAGCCGTGTTCGGTGGCAGATTATGTGGCACGGGCAGAGGCTGTGATTGCCGATATCCACCGCCGCGGAAAATTGCCGATCGTGGTGGGTGGCACGGGACTTTATGTCGATTCGCTGTTGAATCATGTGCAGTTTCCGGATATTCCTGCTGCACCGGAAGTTCGTGCGCGGCTGGAAGCGGAGGCGGAAACGCTTGGACGAACCGTTCTGTTGGAACGGCTGCGGGAATGTGACCCCGAAACTGCCGCAAAACTGCATGAAAACAATCTTCGGCGCGTAATACGTGCGCTTGAAGTGTATGAACTGACGGGTATCCCGCTTTCGGAACACGCACGGCAAAGTCTTTCTGTGCCATCGCCATGGGGCATTCTGCGTTTTGGCATCGGATTTCAGAACCGCGAACTCCAATATGAGCGTATTCGTAAACGTGTTGACCAAATGCTTGCACTTGGATTGGAAGCCGAAGTGCGTGCGGAATATGCCAGCGGTCGCCGCCGCGATACTGCTTCTGCGGCAATCGGCTACAAGGAACTTTTGCCCTATCTGGAAGGAAATTCCACGCTTGCGGAATGCGTTGCCATCATCAAGCAGGAAACCTGTCGCTATGCGAAAAGGCAGGGCACATGGTTTCGTCGAAATGAGCAAACCATGTGGATTTTCAGAGATGATATTCGTGAAAGTGCTGAAATTTTTACAAAATGCCAAAAAATGATAGAAACATTCGTAGAGCTGTGATATAATAATCATGAATAGCCGATTTATGGAGATGCTGCGATGAAATGTGAACGTATGTTTTGATTTGCAAAGGATTCGGCTATTCATTACGCCGAAAAAAATATGAAAGAATGAGGCAATTACTATGACCAAGGGTTTGAATTTGCAGGATGTTTTTCTGAACCAGGCTAGAAAAGACCGCCTGCCGCTGACGATTTTCCTGACCAATGGATATCAGTTCAAGGGCATTATCCGCGGTTTTGATTCCTTTATCGTGATTCTGGAAACAGACGGTCGTCAGCAGCTTGTTTATAAGCACGCGATTTCTACCATCGTGCCGGCTCGCCCGATCGCAATTCTTGATGCCATCGAAAAGGAAGATGAGTAATACATGAATGAAATGACAACGCGAATACTGGACTATCTGGTTCTGTTGTTCGCTGTTGTGCTTGCATCCAGTGTAATTTACCATCTGTTCAATCAGGATTATGAAACCGAAACTGCCATTTATGCTTCCGTCAGTGACGTTTCCACTTTTCAGGGCGTTTATGTGCGTTCCGAAACGGAGGAAACCTATTCCGGAGACGGTGCGGTGCGCTATTGCGTCAGTGATGGTGCAAAGCTGGGCGTGGGCAGTACCATCGCGGAAATCTATCCGAGTGAGGAGCAAATCGACCTTCGCCGCCGTATTGCGGAAAAGGAAGAGGAACTCACCCGCCTTTCGAAAATTGAGAATCCGGGCACGAGTGAATATGCGCAGCCTGCGAACCTCTCTATGCTCATTAACGAACAGTATAAGTCGATGATTCGGAAACGTGAACTTGGTGATTTCAGCGGCATGGTTGAAAATAAGCAGGAAATGACTGTGCTGATGAATACATATGAAAAAATCATTGGCAAAGATGCGGATTATTCATCGAAAATCTCTGCGCTGAAAAGCGAGATCAGTGACTTGAAAGCGCAGTTGGATGCCCCCATTATGACAGTCCGCGCAGAGAAAAGTGCTTATTTTGTCAGCTATGTTGATGGCTATGAATCCGTTCTGACACCTGAAAATATGCGCCTTATGACAAAAGATGAACTCAGGGCTGTTTCCGATATGGGAAATGCAAATTCTGAGAAGCATGAAAATGTCATAGGTAAGTTAATTTCGGGCTATGAATGGTATATTGTCGGTGTGTTTGATAATACAAAACTGCGGCTTTCCGAAGGCGATATGGTCACATTGCGTCTGGAATCGGTTGCAGGTGATTTGCAGGCAGAAGTGACTTCTCTTGTGTCGGCAGGCGATATTACACAGACACAGATTATCCTGAGCTGCGATACCATGACCTATGACGTGGTGCAGCATCGTACAGAGCGCGTGGAGATTCTTCGCAAGACAGTTGAGGGCGTGAAAGTCCCGCGTACTGCCATCCGCTTCAAGGAACTGACTGAAACAGTGACGGATGAAAACGGCGAAGAAACGACCAAAACAGAAAACTGCATGGGCATTTACGTCCTGATTGGCGAAAATCCCGAATTCCGCAAGCTGGATATTGTATACGAAGATGAGGAATACTATCTTTCTTCTTTGAATGCAGGCAGCGGTTATGTTTCGCTCTATGACGATATCATTGTAAATGGAGTGATGGCAGATGGGAATTGAGTGCGACACAATCAAACGAGACGCGATCCTGAAGCGTCTGGAGGATATTCGCAGACGGATGGAAGCGGCGTGTGCAGCTTCTGACCGTTCGACAGATGATGTGACGCTCATGGCTGTGACAAAAACCGTGCCGCCGGAAGAAGTCAATGTTGCTGTTTCGGCTGGCATTCATTTGCTGGGCGAAAACCGTGTACAGGAATTTCTTTCCAAATGCGCGGATTATGACCAGAGCGCAGAAGTGCAGTTCATCGGACATTTGCAGACCAATAAAGTGAAGCAGATTGTCGGAAAGGTGACACTGATCCATTCTGTGGACAGCCTGCATCTTTTGCAGGAAATTGAAAAGACCGCAGCACAGCGTGCGCTGATACAGGAGATTTTGCTGGAAGTCAATATCGGCGGAGAAACCTCCAAGTCGGGGTGTACGCCTGAAATGCTTCCTGCACTTTATGATGCTGCAAAAGCTTGCAGCCATGTGAAAGTGCGCGGTTTGATGACAATTCCGCCGCATTTCGAAAATGATGCAGAAGCGGATGCGTGTTTTGGCAGAATGCAGACGCTTTTCGAAGAAATGAAACATTCTGCGCCTGATTTTGATATTCTCTCGATGGGAATGTCAGGTGATTTTGAAGCCGCCATTCGGCACGGTGCAACGCTGATTCGTTTGGGCAGTGCGCTGTTCGGTGCGCGGGTCTATCCACCGAAAAATTTGTGATTTTTCCGCAAAAAAGGTTATTTATGCGGCTCTTTTGCAGCCGTGTGAAAATTTAGATTGTGATTTCTTGTATGGGAAAAGGAGAACGAAAAAAATGAACTTTCTGAACAAGGCGATGAGCTTTTTTACGACTGATGATGACGAAGGCTATGAAAACGAGCCTGTAAGGGATTTGCCCAGATACGAGCATAAAGAAGCCCGTGAAACGAGAGAACTTGTGCGTGAACCTGCTGAAGCACCGCGTGAAACCGTGCCGACTTACCGTCCTGAGCGCGAAGTCGAGCCGCAGAGCGTCAAGACCGACCGCAATAAGGTTGTCAATATTCAGGCTACTGCACAGCTTCAGGTCGTTCTGGTCAAGCCGGAAGTGTTTACCGATGCAAAGCAGATCGCTGACCACCTCATCTCGAAGAAGACAGTCGTTCTGAATCTCGAAACTGCATCCGCTGAGAACAAGCGCCGTATCATCGACTTCCTTGTTGGTGTTGCATATGCAAACGGCGGCAGCCTCAAGCCTGTTGCCAACCTCACATATATTATCACTCCTTATAATGTTGGTTTCATTGGTGAAGACCTTGTCGGTGAACTGGAATCCAACGGCGTGATCATGTAATCCACGCATACTTTATAAGGAAGAAGGAGTAAGCCATGCTTTCAGCAAAGGAAATTCGCAGAAAAGAATTTGACAAAGTAAAATTCGGTTATCAGTCCGATGACGTGGACGCTTTCCTCAAGCAGGTTGAGGCGGATTACCGCAGCATGGAAGCGGAGCGCGAGGAGTCGAAGAAGAAAATTCAGCTTCTTGCCGAGAAAATCTGCCAGTATAAAGAACAGGAGGAAGACCTCAAAAATGCCCTCCTGATTGCACAGAAACAAGCACGGCAAATTGTCGATGAAGCAAAGGAAAAAGCTGCTAAAATCGTTGAAGATGCACGCGGTTCTGTGGATTCTGTAAAAGCGGAAGCAATCGCGGCGCAGGAAAAGCAGCTTGCTGAAGTTACCGCAAAGCTGAATCGTGAAAATCAGATTTTGGCGGACGCGCATCGTCAGGTTGCTGATTTCAAGCATTCGGTGTTTGACTTGTATCGTGCGCATTTGAATCAGCTTTCGCAGCTTCCGGATGATGTTCCCACCACAGCGGAACAATCCGCAGAAAATGCTGAAGATGCAAAAAAAACAGAAGAACCTGCCAAGGCAGAGGAGAAGGCAGCCGCTGATACTCCTGTGAAGGATGCTGCACCTGAGAAAGAGCCTGCTGCATCTGATGACAAAAAAGCAGATGCCCCGAAAGAGGATGCGAAAGAGGATGGAACGGCTGAGGCAAAGACTGCGGAACCGGAGTCTAAGCCTGCAACCGATGCAGACTCGAAAAAAGATGAAGCAACTGAAAAAAAAGAGGATACTCCCGCTGAAAAGGAATCGGATTCGACTGTAAAGCGTCCGTCTTTTGAGGCTGAAATTGAAACGGTGGAAACTTTGGAGGCAGAAATCGTTTCGGAGGAGCATCCTGATGAACCGCAGGCAGAGAAGAAGGATTCAGCCAAAACGGATGATAAGCTGAAGGTGAATCCTGAAATCACAGTCGAAGCTGTTCCGCAGATGAACGTCAAGGTGGAAGAAAAACAGCCGAAAGACGAAAAGCGTTCCGTTGACCCGTTTGCGCAGGACAATGACAGCCTGCCGCCTCCAAGAACCATTTCTCATACAGCAGAATTTGATACTCGTTATCAGAATCTTCGCAATGGCAACCGCCGCGAGGAGAAGAAGAAAAGACGTTAATTTCATTTAGTAATGCGAGAAGTAACCTTGCATGGGACGCAGTACGCTGATTCGTTCCTGCTGTGAGGTTACTTTTCTTTTGCAGAAAGGTGTGTTTACATTGACTTTTGCATTGATTTCCGCATATGTTGCCACGCTCCTGCTGGCGGCGGCAGACCAAGGTATTAAATGGTGGATTCTGGAGAATTTACAGGGACAGCCTCCGCGTCCGTTCCTGCAAATCGGTGATTTCGATTGGATGCATCTGCATTTTGTCGAGAACAATGGTGCGGCGTTCAGCATTTTGAGTGGTTCGCGCTGGTTTTTGATCGTATTTTCGTTGTTAATGACGCTGGCTTGTCTGGTGCTGATGCAGAAACTCTACAAAAATCATCGCTGGTTACTGATTGCAATGCCGCTGATTGCGGGCGGTGGAATTGGCAATTTGATCGACCGCATCTTCCGTAATGGTCTTGTGGTTGATTTTCTGGATTTTCAGCTTTGTAAATTTGCCGTGTTTAATTTTGCAGATATCTGCGTGACGATTGGTGTCATTTTTCTGGCAATTTGCATCATGTTCGTGGAAAAGGATGAACCTTCTGCAAAAAAGGTGAAGGATGCCAAGCGGGAACCACATACGGCAACCTATACTGATGCGGAAACGGTCGGCGAATGCGGTACTGCGGCTGGAACAGAAGATGCAGGAACATTGGAAGATGCGAAAACCGTTGAAGATGCGGAGGATTTGCCCGATGCCTGAACAAATCGAGCTGACGGTTGGCGCTGAGGATGCAGGAAGCCGTCTGGACGCATGGCTTGCCGCACAGGAAACGCTTGGGCTGACTCGTTCTGCGGTGCAGAATTTACTGGAACAAGGGAAAATTCTGCGCTGTGGAAAACTGCCGAAGAAAAATGACCGTCTGACGGCAGGGGACTGTATCGCCGTAGAAATTCCTGAGCCACAGCCAACAGATGTTTTGCCGCAAAATCTGCCGCTGGAAATTGTGTATGAGGACGATGATTTGTTGGTTGTCAACAAGCCCAAGGGCATGGTCGTTCATCCTGCGCCGGGGCATCTGGACGGTACATTGGTCAATGCATTGCTGTACCATTGTGAGGGGCGGCTTTCCGGCATCAATGGTGTGATTCGTCCGGGCATTGTCCACAGAATTGACCGCGATACCAGTGGATTGTTGATCGTTGCAAAAACTGACCGCGCTCATCTTGGACTCGCCGCACAAATCGCAGAGCATTCGTTCACACGCGAATATGAAGCGATTGCCTGCGGGCATTTCAAAGAAACAAGCGGTACGGTCAATGCTCCCATCGGGCGCGACCCGAAAGACCGCATGAAAATGTGTGTGACGGAGAAAAATTCCCGCCATGCTGTGACGCATTATGAAGTGGTGACGCAGTACCCGCAGTTTGCACATATCTGCTGTAAATTGGAAACAGGACGGACGCATCAGATCCGCGTGCATATGCGTTATCTTGGGCATCCGATTTATGGGGATGCGGTCTATGGCAAAGCGGTGAAAGGCGTGGAGGGGCAGTGCCTTCATGCGAAGAAAATCGGATTTGTGCATCCTGTGACGAATGCATTTTTGTCCTTCGACAGTCCGCTTCCCGAATATTTTCAGAGAATTCTGCGCGGTGCGGAGAATCAAATCAAATAAACAGAGAGAAATTGTGGAGAGAGATGTACTGAGAGCGCATCTTTTCAACACTGTTGACGAGGAGTAATACCATGAAAAGAATTGTATCCATGCTGACGGCAGTTTTGTTGACAGCGGGCGTGATAACGGGCTGTAACAAGGCACAGCCTAACAATGATGCGTCATCGTCATCCGATACGATAGAAAAAGGCGTAATAAGTGAGGTTTCCGAATCTGTGAATATTCCTGAAAACATCTTGGGAGAAGAAAGCCCACTGGTACCTTCCGCTTTGGAGATTGACAAATTCCAGATTCCTGACACAGAAGGCTTGCGGTTTGTGGAAAACCTTCGTCTGGGGTGGAATCTTGGCAATACGTTTGATGCCTCGGATTGCGACAGCTATGTGCAGAATGAACTGGATTATGAGCACGCATGGTGCGGCGCGGATACTACAATGAAAATGATTGCGGCGGTAAAAGGTGCGGGCTTCCGGACGATTCGGATTCCTGTTTCGTGGCATAATCATGTGGATGCAGATTTCCACATTCACGATGCTTGGATGAATCGTGTGAAAGAAGTCGTAGATATGTGCATTTCGTGCGATTTGTATGTCATTTTGAATACGCATCATGACAATGCAGAGGCATATTATTATCCTGATTCCGCGCATTTTGAACAATCGAAGGCATACTTGACAGCGGTTTGGTCGCAGATGGCAGATACCTTTGCGGATTACGATGAGCATTTGATTCTGGAGTCACTGAACGAACCGCGGCTGGTCGGTACGAATTATGAATGGTGGCTGGATGCGAATAGTGCACAGTGTCAGGACGCTGTACAGTGTATCAACAAGTTGAATCAACTGTTTGTTGACACGGTGCGTGGGAAAGGCGGGAATAATGCCACAAGATATTTGCTTTGTCCCGGTTACTGTGCATCGGCAGACGGCTGTATGAATGATGGCTTTGCATTGCCGCAGGATGCAGAAAACCGCGTCATTGTGTCGGTTCATGCATATACGCCGTATGATTTTGCGCTCAACAAAACGGGGACAGATGCATTTGACTGCACAAATCCGTCAGATGTGCGGAGTGTGACGAGTTTCATGGATGACTTGTACGGAAAGTTCGTGCAGAATGGGATTCCCGTGCTGATTGGGGAATTTGGTGCATTGAATAAGGATAATCTGGAAAATCGTGTTGGTTTTTCCGCGATATATGCAGCGGCAGCGCGGGCAAGGGGCATCACCTGTTGCTGGTGGGATAATAACGCATTTACGGGCGATGGTGAAAATTTCGGGCTGTTGTTCCGTCGGACTGCGACATTCAACTATCCTGAAATTGTGCAGGCGCTTGTGAAGTATGCAGCGCCATGAAGTTGAAAACGGTACAGACGAAGCGAAGTTTTCAACACTGTTGACGGCGTGTCCGAAAAAGAAAAATAAAAACAGCAAAAGCGCATCATTCGGGGTGAAGAATGATGCGCTTTGCTGCTTGTTTGGGGGTGGGAATGATATCATGAAGCATGGGGTGGATGCTTCAATCACAAGGAAAGTGAGGAGAGGAAATCAATTAAATTGTCGTACCGCAAGGGAGGAAACGTATCATCAGCGCCCTTTTTGTCCATTGCGGCACCGTGCATCTCTCTCCCTGAGTACAAGTATAGTTTACTGCTGCCGTGTGAAACTTCTGTGATATCATCTTGAAAAGACATTGAAAGGTGTATGTAGAAATTGTCGGAAATATGAAGATTTTCTTTAATATTGCAAAATAAAAAGTGATACTCGGTTCTCTGAGAAAACCGAGTATCACTTCTATGATTGTATGCGAAAGTTACTGTGGGACGTGCGCAAGTACATAATTCAACAGCACTGCGCCGCCTTCTGCACTTAAATGAACACCGTCTTCCTGTGCCAGATTGTAGTCCAGCTTGCCGTCATTGTTCTTCAGTGCTGTGTTCGTATCAACAAAATATACATCCGATTCATTTGCAATCTCCAGCAGCAGCGAATTGTATTCATCAATCGCACTGTTCTGAATCGGCTTTTCTCCGCGTTCTGCATCATATGTGACAGGCGGCACGGAAAGGACGAAGATATCCGCTTCCGGTGCAACTGCCTTCACCTTGTTCAGCATATCACTGAACAGCGCAGAAGTTTCTGTCGGGGATTTTTCTGCCAGCGATTCCGTACCGAACATCAGATAAATCGGACAGCTTGCCGCACGCATAATGCTCAGCATTCGAAGCTGTGTGCCGTTGTAATCAAAATATTCGGTTTCATAATTGTCCAGATTGAGTGCCATGCTGGAATATACATTATCGCTGCCAAGCAGTGCATTTTCCTTAAAGAGATAGACGTTCGCATCTCCGAGAAACGCTGCTTTTGTCAGGTAATCTGTAGTTTTTGCGGCAGATTCCGGCACAGGGTTGATTTTGTTTGCGATGACAAGCTGTGAAGATTCCTCCGGATCACTTTCATCTGTCTGGGAATCCTCTGCGCTCACACTCGATTCCTCTGCGATACTGCTTTCGGGTGTATCGGGTTCTTCATCGGAACTTTCTGCGGAAGAAGTATTCTTTCGGTATTGGGCATCCAGTTCAGGGTGCAGGTTTCTGTGAACCATGTAAATGGCAAATGAACCAATGATGCAGACAAGCCAGATGCAGATAACAAATCCGAACTGGAAGCGCATGACCGGACGGTTTTTCTTCTTTTTTTTCTTGGGAGATACAGGTTCTCGCTTTGTGGTATGCTGACTTGGCATGATACGAAACTCCTTTTAAGTGATGATAGTTCTATTATAAAGGAAATATCGGCATTTTGCAAGCCTTTTTTTGAAATTTCCAAAAAATCACGAAAGAAGCGACAATTCTTCTTTCCATGTGAAAATGCGGACAACGGACTGATTGATGCGGTCTTCGGAAATGCGTCCGCTTTCGACCGCTTTCATGATCGCGTTGTAAGCTTCATCGAAATTCGGACAGCACAGCAGGTCATTGCCCGCTTCGACTGCAACGACAGCCGCATTTTCCGTTCCGCAGAATTGAACAATGGCATCCATGTAGAGGTCATCGGTAATGACAACGCCCTTAAAACCGAGCTTTTCACGCAAGATGCGGTGTACTTCGGGCGAAAGGGATGCGGGGTTTTTGTCATCCATGCAGGTCACAATGTTGTGGCTGACCATAACGGAATCTGCGCCCGCCGCAATGCCTGACTGGAATGGCAGGAAATCAGAGGTTTCGAAGGCGTTATAATCGCGGGAGTCGTAGCCCATGCCCTTGTGGGTGTCGGCACTGCCGCCGTAGCCCGGAAAATGCTTGAGGGAACATCCGACTTTTTCCGTTTCCATGATAGAAACGACCGTCTGAATGTACTTGGAGGTGTCCTTGGCATCCAGACTAAAACAACGGTCGTAGATGTAGTCGGTGTTGGTAAGCGGCACATCGCAGACAGGTGCGAGGTTGACATTGATGCCTAAAGATTTCAGCAGATGCATTTTTTCCTTGGTGTCGCTCTGGATCAGATCCCAGCCTCCCATTTCGAAAAGCTTGCGCGGACTTTGGAACGGTACGCGGCGAAGCTGATTGTTCAGGCTGACGCGCACGACATCGCCGCCTTCTTCATCTACAGAAATCAGCATCGGAATCTTCGAAGAAGCTTGCAGATTGGCAGTCATACTGCTTACTTGTGCCGATGTTTTGCCCTTGAAGGCATCTGCATACAGGCAAACACCGCCCGCGCCCTTTTGGGCGGCATTGGTATCCGCATTGGCTTCATGGCAGCTAATCAGCAGCATTTGCGCGACCTTCTCGCCAATTGTCATATCAGTGATTTTCTTTTGAATGAGGGGGTCGGAGGTTGGGAGGGCAGATGTGACTGCGGTCGTGGCTGTGGTAGAGGCAACAGTTGTAGCAATCGTGGTGCGGGAAGTTGATGCAGTGCTGCTGCCTGTGGTGGAAGTGGCAGTCGTGGCAGAAGTCGTAGCTTTGTCGGAGGCTGTAGTGGATACAGCGGCAGTGGTAGCATTTGTAGTAGATGCTGATGTATTGCTGGTAGAAACGGGTGTTTCTTCGCTAATGTCGACAAATCCGCCGCATCCTGTAAAGCTGACAAGCATTGCAGAACAGAGTGCAAGGCAGTGCAGGAATTTCTTACGCATAAAATCGCTCCTTTGTGTTGAATATTAAGGACATAAAGGTTGCTGTATTTCTATTATAGCGCATATTGTAAAAAAATGCAAGCATCCCCCGCCTTTTTACGGTGGGGGATGCGGAAAAATCAGAATTAGTCACCAAAGGAAACGCCGATGCGTCTTGCAGTTGTGACAAGCTGTCCTTTCGGGTCAACAAATTTGGTCAGACCGGCAATATCTGCAAGTTTGTTGGAGGTGATTTTGCCTTCGACCATGGCAACGGTTCTGCCGTATTTTTCCTGCTGGATCAGCTTGGCGGCATGAACTCCGAACTGTGTGGCAAGGATGCGGTCTTCGGCGCTGGGAGAGCCGCCGCGGAGCATATGCCCCGGTACGCAGACACGCGTATCAATGCCTGTACCTGCCTGAATCTGGGTTGCAATGCGGGAAGTCGCCGTCAAGATGCCTGCTTCTTCACGCTTGCGGGCACGGTCTTTCTTTTTGAGGAGTGCTTCTTCCTTGTCGAAAGCGCCTTCTGCCACGGCGATGATGGAGAACTGTTTGCCGCCTGCGGTACGCTTCATGACCGCTTCGCAGACAACGTCGATATCATAGGGAATCTCAGGGATGAGGATGATATCCGCACCGCCTGCAATGCCCGCGCCGAGTGTGAGCCAGCCTGCCTTGTTGCCCATGATTTCGCAGACGAGAATGCGGCTGTGGGAGGCGGCAGTGGTGTGGAGGCGGTCAATGGCATCGGTTGCGGTATCGACTGCCGTGTGATAACCGAAGGTGACATCCGTGCCATAGATATCGTTGTCGATGGTTTTCGGCAGACCGATGACATTCAGACCTTCATCTGCAAGCAGTTTCGATGTTTTATGTGTGCCGTTGCCGCCGAGTGTCAGCAGGCAGTCGAACTTCTGCTTATAATAGGTCTCTTTCATATTCTTGACCTTGTCCACATTGTCGTCACCAATGACCGTCATCATTTTGAACGGCTGACGCTTCGTGCCGAGAATGGTGCCGCCTTGTGTGAGGATGCCTGAAAAATCAGTGGGCTGCATCGGTTTGCACATATTGTGAATCAGACCGTAGTAGCCGTTGGAGATGCCGATGATTTCGACGTTTTCTTCCCCAAGCATTTCATAGCAGGATTTCGCAACGCCGCGAATTGTGGCGTTCAGACCGGGGCAGTCGCCGCCCGAAGTCAAAATTCCGATACGTTTTTTCATGTTTCACAAGTCCTTTCCATGATTAAATATCCAGTTTGGTGGTCATATTCTGACGGATTGCCTGTTCTGCTTCATTTGCTGCACAGGCTGTGCCGCTGTATTCTCCCTGAATGCAGTCGCAGCCGAGTTCACGCAGTATCGAAGCAGTTCTCTGGGAAGTGACACCATTTGCGGTGGTTTTGATGTGTTTTGCCTTTGCAATTTCGATGACAGAACGAACGATTGCCTGTGTGGTGCTGTTGGAACTGATATTTGGGATGAAGGAACGGTCAAAATTCAGCGAATGGAACGGCATACTCTGTAAATAGTTGAGGGAGGAATAGCCTACGCCGAAATTGTCCAGTGCGATCTGAATGCCTGCATCACGAAGCTGCTGAATCTGCGAAGTTGCCATTGCCGCATCCTGAAGTATGAGTTCTTCGGTTACTTCGATTTCCAGATATTGTACGTCCAGTTTATAGGATTTCAGTGCATTGATGACCTGTTCACAGAGGTTGTCCTGATAGAAGTCGGCACTGCTGAGGTTGATGGATACTGTCATAGCGGGTAAGCCCATTTTTTGCCACAGACTTGCCTGACGGCAGGTTTCGTAGAGGGCGTAGCGGGTGATCTGTGTGATAAGCTGCGATTTTTCTGCAATCGGGAGAAATTCGTCCTGCGGAATTTCCGTGCCGTCTTTTTTGATCCAGTGTACAGACGCTTCCATACCGACCATTGCGCCGTCTGCAAGAGAAATCTTCGGCTGATACTGCACCGTCAGTTCGCCTGCGCGAATCGCATTGATAAGCTGCTGTTCCAGTTCCACATCGCGGGTGATGGCTTCGCGCATCTGCGGCGAATACTCATAAATGCTGCTGGGGGTATCCGCACCGCTGGTGAGCGCAAACTCTGCGTGTTCCAGAACGGTTTCGAAGTTTTCGCCGTCACGCGGCATCTGTGCATAGCCTGCGGAACAGGTCAGGGTACGGTTTGCGAAAATGCCGACTGCCTGTGACGCGAGGTCGTGCTGAATTTTCTGGATGGTACGTGTCGGCAGGGCAGGGTCGCCTGTATTGCGCAGGATCAGGGCGAAAGTGTCGCCTGAGATTCTTGCACCGAAGCCGCCGCGGTTAAACTGTCGTGAAAGTGTGGCAGCGAATGTTTTCAGGAGTTCGTTGCCGTTTTCGTAGCCGCAGGTGTCATTGATGAGGTGGAAGCGGTCGATATCCATGACGATGACCCAGTAAGAAGAATTCAATTCGACTGTACACTGATAGATCTCTTCGCCCATCATCATCAGCTTGTTGCGGTTTGCAATCTTGGTGATGGTGTCTTCGTAAGCGATTTGTTCAATTTTTGCGTCTTTTTCCTTATCTTTGGAGATATCAATGAGTGCACCGCCGATGACAAGCTTGCCGTTATCGCCTTTGGCAGCCTTGAAGCGGTAAGAAAACCAACGGTACATTCCGTCTGCACCGCACAGGCGCAGTTCCAAAACGTGAATTTCGCCGAGGAATTGTCCCATGTTTTGCCGAACGGCTTCGAGGTGCTGATCGAATGCGGACTGGTCCATTGGATAGACACGCTTACGGATGTCCTCAATATCTATGGCATTGCTGTTGATGCCGAGCATTTTCTGGAGTTCGGGAGAGGGGAAGACCTTGCTGCTGCCCTGTTCTCCCAACAGGATGCCGATTTCGGTCAATTCCATGCTGAGGGCGTGCTTGCCTTCCGAGGCTGCAAGGCGCTTGCTGTACGAACGGATTTCCGACTGCATGGTGCGAATGTTGGCAAGGTCAAAGCCGATGGTCAGAAAGACTGTGCTGCCGTCCTCATCGGTTTCGAAGGCAGACGTATTCCAGATGATGTCGTGCGGCGTGCCCTCCTTTGCAGTGAAGGAGTACTCCTTGTTCTTTTCGGTGATGATTTCTTTGATGTCTGCTTCGGTGATATCCGTTTTGCCGAACAGCCACGGTACAAGAAATTTCGGGTCGAAGCCTTCTTCCCGATGGCCCATTTCTGTCAGTTCTACCAGTTTGTCATTGACAATGACGCCCGTGAAGGTGTCATCCCAAAGAAACGCAGGTGCAGCAAGGTTTTTCACCATGTGGATACGTCTGCGGGCTTTGGACTCCAGATTTTTGCGGTTGCTGCGCTTCCAGTAAAGCGCAAACGCAAAGCAGAGGAGTATCGCGACAAGTGCATAGGAGTTGAAAATAATGTAGATGAGTTCACTTTTGTCTTGATGCCAGTATGCGTAGATGATGATATACGCTGTTGCGATGGCAAATGTAACGACCAGACCATAGACGAAACTTTTTTTGAGCGATTGTTTCATGATGTTGTCATCCTTTCTTAAAATTTTTATTGGAAGTGCAGAGAATGGGCTAGTATTATTATAACAGTATTCTCCGTAATTGTCAATGTATTTTTTATGAATACTAATCTATTTTTACCACAGATTTCACAAATATTTCACATCTTTCTGTTATAATTAAATCGTAAGAATGGAGAGGTTTGCACAGTCGTTTGTGCGCCGCATTGGAAAGGACGAATTTATGAGAATTTTAATTGTTGATGACGAGATGAATATTCGGCGTGTGGTGCGGGAATATGCAGAATTTGAAGGCTATGAAACGGATGAAGCGGCAGATGGTATGACCGCAGTCGTCATGGCAAAAGACAATGACTATGATGTTATCATTATGGATATCATGATGCCGCGTCTGGACGGTTTTTCTGCCTGCAAGGAAATCCGAAAGACCAAAGATACGCCGATTATCATGCTTTCGGCACGCGGAGAGGAATATGACAAGCTGTTCGGATTTGAACTGGGCATTGATGATTATGTGGTCAAGCCGTTTTCGCCGAAAGAACTGATGGCGCGTGTCAAGGCAGTCAGCAAGCGGAAGGATGCTCCGAAGCCCGTCATGCCGCAGCGTTTGAAGTTTGAAGGGCTGGAAATCGACATGGCAGGCAGAGAAGTCTATGTGGACGGCGTCAAGGCGAATATGACACCGAAAGAATATGATTTGCTGTTTTATCTGGTGCGCAATCAGAATCTTGCAATGACACGCGATAAACTGCTGGAAGAAGTCTGGGGCTACGATTTCTTTGGCGATGACCGCACAGTGGATACTCATATCAAGATGCTACGCAACAGTCTTGGCGATTATCGCAAATTTATCGTGACCCTGCGCGGAATGGGGTATAAATTTGAAGCATAAAATCGGAAAGCGTCTGTCGATGCAGGCGCATATCTGGCTTTGGTTCATGTTTTTCACACTATTGGTATTTGTCATGCTTTGGATCTGTCAGTTTTTGCTTCAGCACTTTTATGACCGCATGAAAACCGCTGACATCATTGCACTGGCAGACGAAATGCTGACTGAATACGAGAAAGGTGATTATCAACAGACGTTTACAAAGCTTGCAGTGGATAATGATATGTGCATTGAGGTGCGCGACCGCTTCAGCCGTCATGTCTGGGGCAAGGATGTCATGGGCATCAACTGTGTGCTGCACGGTCTGGAAAATGATTCCATTGCCATTATCCGTGCTTTGCGTGAAGAATCGGATGGCGTGATTTACGGTACGGAAAATAACCCGAAAACCAACATGGACATTCTGATTTATGCCTGTGTGATTGGCGATGTGGATGACCCGCAGGGATATTTGCTGCTGAATACGCCGCTTGTGCCTGTATCTTCGACAGTCAGCATTCTGCGGCGGCAATTGTTCATGATTACGATTGTCCTGACGCTGGCTTCCTTTGCGATTTCTATGCTGGTATCAAAACGGCTTTCGAAACCGATCGTCAAGGTGACGAAAGATGCAGAGCATCTGGCACATGGACGCTATGATATCGTTTTTGAGGGCGGCGGCTATGCGGAAGCGGAACAGCTTGCGCAAACACTGACCTATGCAAGTCATGAGATCAACCGTGTGGACACAATGCAGCGCGATTTGATTGCAAATGCATCGCATGACCTGCGCACCCCGCTGACGATGCTGAAAGCTTATGCGGAGATGATTCGGGATCTGTCAGGCGACAATCCCGTGAAGCGCAATGAACATTTGCAGATCATCATTGAGGAAACTGACCGTCTGACGCTGTTGGTCAATGATATTCTGGATCTGTCAAAGCTGGAAAACGGCAGTATGGCACTGCATCCGTCTGAATTTGACATGGAACAGCGCTTGCAGGATATCATTGCAAGATATCGGGCGCTGAGTAATGTTTCGGGATATCAGTTCTTCCTGCAAACAGACGGGACTGCCTCTGTTTGCTGTGACAGCGTGAAAATTGAACAGGTCATCTGTAATTTGCTGAACAATGCCATGAATTATACAGGCGAGGACAAGAAAGTGTTCGTCACACAGGAACACACACCGCAGGGCTTGAAAATTTCCGTGCGGGATACGGGCGAAGGGATGGATCAGGATACGATTTCGCGTATTTTCGATAAATACTACCGCAGTGAGAACTACAAGCGCGAAGTTGTCGGCACAGGACTGGGACTCTCCATTGTCAAAGCGATTCTGCGTTTGCATGATTATGCATTCGGCGTAGATAGTACGGTCGGAGTCGGGACGACATTCTGGTTCCTGATTCACAATAATACGCAGGAAACACAATAAAAAAACCCTCCCCATGCGTGGGGAGGGTATCTTGTGTCTGCATTTTAAGCATCAATGAATAGAAATCCTGTTTCTTCAATGATGATGATGGTATTTTTGTGATAATTGTTAATTTTTGTGTAACTGACAGCATTTTCAAAACTGTCTGTGCTGTTGATTGAATGCATATAGTGGTATTGAAATCCTCCTATTCTACCTGTTTCGTCATCGATAATATTTTCTTTGCGCTCATATCCTTGTGCGGTGAGTTTTGCTTCGTATTTTTTGATGGTGTTTTCATCGGTATGGCAGTAGAATTCACAGTACGGACGATAATCCTGTGCGATAAACTGTCCTTTGATTTGGAAATAGTAGTCTTCGCATTCTTTTGGCGGCATCAGCGGCAGAACTTCTGCTGCACTGGAATGCACACCTTCACAAAAAACCAGTCTTTTGAATGGATAGCACCATTTCGATGTGTTGGGCATTAAAAATACAGCAAAGGAAAGATAAGCGAGAACGTGAAGCGTCACACCGATGGTGCGTCCCGCAATCAGAATGTTGTGTGTGATATTGGGATGGTGGGAGCATTGGTGTATTTTATATGTGATAAGATGCAGCAGGAAGCCCCAAAATACAAATTGAAAGGTGTAATTGGCGGCAGACATCAGCGCGAGCATACCGCCGCAGATATAGATGCCGATTTCGAGTCGCAGAATCCGATTGTCTATGGAGTATTTTTTCGGATGTTCGTTGATGTATCCGCAGTTCGGACAGACTTTTGTACTGCTTTTCCATGTTGAGTAACATTGCGGGCAAATCCACATATTCTCAACCTCTTTTTATCAGAAGTCATAGGCGTAATATTCGAAAGTGTAGCAATGCCATTGGTAAAGGTACAGCGGCCAATTCGGGAAATGATACTGCGGGAGTGCTTCTACTTTTTCAGGCTGATAATCGGATGTGTCCAGTTTGGACATACTGGTTACTGCACCGAATGGCACAAAGCCGTCATTCGTTTTCTCAAGAACAAGAATATAGTTTTGATGTTGTTCCATGTCAGTGAGAGAATGGATGTCCATTCCGATTTCAGAGAGGTCGCTGAGTTTTCCACAGCAAAGATACTGAACTGTTAACGTGTCGTTTGATTCTTGCAAACAGGGTTCTGCATTTTTTTGTGCCCATGCCTGAAATACATCGGGTGTGGTTTCATAGACATCCATTGCCATGTCATACAGACATCTCGGCGTTCCGATGCATTCACAGAATTTGTTTTCAATATATTCATATCCGGTGAAATTGACAAAGATAAACAGATAAAGGCAGGAAATTGCGATACAGAAAAGGGACAACAAGCGGAAACCGCGGCGGCTGATGCAGCGGAGGAGAATTGCAAAGGCAATGCTCATAGCAAGTGTGCGGATAACACTACCGAGGACGAACATAGAATTCCCTTCTTTCAACAATATAATGCGTGTTAATTTGTGGACTGCTGCGGCTTCTGCATTCGTTTGCGCATACACAGTTCAAACAGCAGAAGCGGCAGGAATCCGATGAAATAACTGAGTAGATCTTCCCAAGCGAAGGATGTGCCGATGAGAATACGCAAAAGCTGATTGGTGATGTGAAGTTTGTCGGCAATCCCCCATTTCTGCAAAAATTCTACCATGAAGCTGAATGCAAGCAGTGCTGTTGGGAGAATCCAGCCGTACTTTGGCTTGGTCGGCTGGAAGATGCGGACAAGGCAATAGAGTAACATGATGACCAGTACATCGCCGAGATAGGAACGAATCCAGTTGTCGTGCTGGAAAATGCCGATGTAGAATTCCGCGGCGAACAGCACCGCTGTGCCGATTGCCATTCCGATGCGAATGTTTTTACGATTCATATGCAGTACCTCACGAGTTTTCAGAAGCGTGATTTTTGATATACCATGCGGAGAAATTCCAGCTTTCATCAGGGAATATTTCATAATGCTCCACTTGGTGGTCAATTTGCATCTGAAGTGAATTGCCGTCCAGTTCCTCCATAGTGTCCTGATGCTTCAGCATGACGCAGAGGGCATCATCAGAAAGGTCATAGAGGGTTTCAGTGTCGGCGGTCAGTGTTCCGTTTTCGATGCGCGAAAGGTTGTATTCTGCGATCAGCGCATCGGGACGGGAGAAGCAAAGTACCGCGAACCATACCATAAAAAAGGAAGCAAGGATTTTTGCTGTGGGAAGCGTTTTGAACTGCCGCACCAGCAGTACCAGAAATATGACTGTCAGCAGAATCATGAACCATGTGGTGAATACGCGAAGCTGTGTCAGACCGTATGCATCAATGTAAAGGCACATTTTTGCAATTGCTGTTGCAATGATGAACAGTGTGAAGAAAATCAGTGTTGCTGCGTAGAATTTGGAAAGCTTTGCAGCGCCTTTTTTGGCACAGCCCGTCAGAATGAGAATGACGAACAGGTTGATGACCGCGATGGCACAGAGTTCAAAGAAGCCGCGTCTTGCATATTCTGCATAGGATTCCATGGTGTCCGGCAGGATGCCAAAGAAGGCGGAACAGAAGTATTTGGTCTGGGAAATCACATACAGCAAATACAGCAGGCAGACGGGCGTGACACCTGCATACAGCCCGATGTTGGGGAAAATGTGGAGTGCGGCAAGCGTATTTTCGTGTTCTTCATCCGAAGTGTGCGGGTGAAGTTTGAGATTGGTCGTACCATAAAGCAAACCGAAGAACCAGAAGCCAATCAGCAAACCGAACAGGGTTTGCCAGAAAAACTCGGCACTGCCTCTTGCGAGTGTATGCCGAATATTATCGAAAATGCTTTCTATGCCTGCATCTGCGGAGCAAAGCAGCATGGCAACGATGACAGTCAGTGGAATTGTCAGGAGAAGACCACCGGCTGCGATGAGGACGTTTTTGCCGCTTTTGGTTTTTTTGAGGGAATGTCCCATCGCGTGCGAAGCTGCGCCGAATTCTGACCATGCGTAAATGAGGAGCGGTTTGGTGATGTCGGATGGAAGAAAGCGTGTGACGAAATTGCAGCCGATGGTCACGGCACGCAGATACCACGGAATGGCTGCCATCAGAAAGACGAAGTTTAAGCCGTGGAGAATGGGACTTGCTGTGATGGAGAAGACCAGTGTGAACATTGCAAGAATTCCACCAAGTATACGCTGTTTTGCATTTTGCCGATAGCCGGCTTTATGCAGGTAGCAGATGCCGCCCAACAGGAACAGCAGGAAAATAAGCGTGGTCTGGAAGCCGTCTGTTTTGCAGACAATGTAGCGCATGAACAGAAAGCCGAACGGGATACTGAGTATTCCAAACAAGGTATCATGTTTTTGAAATTCCCATTCCCGCTTTGTAACAGGCTGAAATGTCGAAGCGGGCTGAGAAGCGATGTATGTCGTATCATAATTCTGCTTGAATTCATCCATATTACTCACTCCTTGTCGTTTTCGGGTTCAATATATTCCAGCACATCGCCCGGCTGACAGTGCAGCGCTTCACAAATGGCTTCGAGTGTGGAAAACCGAATGGCTTTTGCTTTATTATTTTTGAGGATGGAGAGGTTTGCAGGAGTAATGTCAATGCGTTCAGCAAGTTCGCCCGATGACATTTTCCGTTTCGCCATCATCACATCCAGATTTACGATAATCGGCATGGCATTGTCCTTTCTCAGATGGTGTAATCGTTTTCTTCTTTCAGTTCGACTGCTTGTTGGAACACGTTTTTCAGCACGCGGAAAATCAAGCCGAAGAAACCTGCGATGAACGCAATGAGGAATGCGGTATGCCGCCAGTAGCCGAGTATGGCGAGAAATGCACAGATGCCGAAGCAGCACCATGAAATACCGCGAATCGCTGAAACATTTTTTTTCACGAAAACTTCCTGCTTGTTCAGGCGGTAGAGGATGCCGTTGAGAAAGAGAACAGCGCCGAGAAACAGTGTCAGACAGGCATAAGCGGTAATGACGATGATGGTGTAGATGTACTTTGGTTCTTCGTAGAACAACACCTGACAGAAATCGGCAAGAATCGGTACACAGAAGAACAGGGCAATGCAGAGTGCCATGACCACCTTTACCAGAACACGGGAAAGAAACAGGGATTTTTGTGCAGTCCATTTAAGCGACATACAGTCACGCTCCTTTTGATTTGTTGTCCTTAGTATAGCACAGAACTTCTCGTTTGTCAATAGAAATTTATCGAAAAACGATAATTTTTTCTTGTGGAACAATAAACGCGCCTTGGAGGAACAGAAAAATGAAATGGAAAATGCAGTGGATACGTAAAAAACCGTATTCTTTTATCTTGCTTGCGATTTTGCCTTTTGCGGGGGCGGGAGCGCTGCTGGTCGTGAAAAATCTCTATGCGGCATTCCTGATGCCGTATGTGCCGCCCTGCCTTTTGCGGACGGTCACAGGCGGCTTGCTTTGCCCTGCCTGTGGTATGACGCACGCTGTCTTTGCAATGTGCCGTCTGGACATTGTGACTGCGGCAAAAGAGAACATCATGATACTTTTTGCGGCAATCATTGCCTTGCTGTGGTATGTGGAACTGTGGATGAAGGCATTTGGCAGCACAAAAAAAATCATTCCCAGAAGCGGCAAGTTTTGGGTTGCCGTTCTGGGAATGTGGATGGTTTATGCGATTTTGCGCAATGTACTCTGACCGAAATCAGTCAGCGTACACTACATTTTCAGCTACACCATAGCCGCTGATGTTAGCGGGAAGCTGACCATTCTTGTAGGACTCGTCAAGAGCATCCATGATGTCTTGAATAGAAACACCACGGCTTTCCAGTATATCGCTGAGAGGCGGTTCAGTGTACTTATCGAGACAGTCAGGCAGGGTGCCGTCTTCTTCGTATTCTTTAAAGACTTCGTCCTGATTGTTGATGATATAAGCCATGTCGTTGCTGATGGTATCGCTGTACTTCAATACATCTTTGAAGCTCACTGCAACGAATCCGGTGAATACGATCATCAGGACGGAGAGAACGATACCTGTGATTGCCATGCCCTTGCCGCCGCGCTTGCTTGCTAACGAGATGATACCAAAAATCAGGGAAAGCGGTGCAAGAATGAGGTGCAGGCAGCAGCAGCCGCCGGCAACACTCAAAATGCCAAGTACGAGTGACGTAATGGCAAAACCTTTTTTGCTAGAATTATCCATTTCAATATCCTTTCTTGTGGACAGCTTTACGTGTCCATAGGCTGATTCCAATCCCGTACCGCAAGTGTGGTGAGGTCATAGGGCGTGCGCTGATAAACGCAATAATTCAGCCAGTTCGAAAACATTAAATTAGCGTGACAACGCCATGTAAAGACAGGCTGTTGTGCGGGGTCATCATTCGGGAAATAGTGATAGGGAATGTCGATGGGCAATCCCTTTTCCACATCACGGAAATACTCGTTCGCAAGTGTGGTGCGGGTATATTCGGAATGACCTGTGATGAAATACTGTCTGCCGTTGCGGTTTGCCACGATATGTACGCCTGCGATGGGGGAACTGGTGAGAATCTCCAGTTCGGGGACTTTATTGATATCTTCGCGGCGAATCTCGGTATGGCGGGAATGCGGCACGTCAAATATTTCATCGAAGCCATGCACCAGCGGCGCCTGCTTTTCCACAATATGCGGGAAAATGCCGAACATTTTCTTTTCGAGCGGATATTTCGGGACACCATAATGGAAATAGAGTCCCGCCTGTGCGCCCCAGCAAATATGGAGGGTACTGAAAACGTGTGTTTTCGACCATTCCATGATTTGACAAATCTCGCGCCAGTAATCAACCTCTTCAAAGGCAAGCTGTTCGACAGGAGCGCCCGTGATGATCATGCCGTCATAGAATTGTTCCGCAATTTCGGAAAACGTGGTGTAGAACGTGTTGAGATGGCTCTGACAGGTGTTTTTCGAAACATGGGACTGCATACAAAGCAGGGAAATGTCAACCTGAATGGCGCTGTTGCTGAGTAAACGCAAAAGCTGTATCTCGGTTTCGATTTTCTTCGGCATGATGTTCAGAATCAGAATGCGCAGGGGGCGAATGTCCTGATGGGCAGCGCGTTCATTGTCCATCACAAAAATGTTTTCTTGTAAGAGTGCCTGATAGGCAGGCAAGTCAGGAGAAATGCAAATCGGCAAGGTGAAAATGCTCCTTTCTCAAAGCGGGGCATCCCGCCTGAGCACGGGTGCATCAGACAGGATGAATCTGGTTTGCGGCATTGCCGTGTACGCCATCCAGACCGACTTGTTTGTCGCGGCGCTTCTCGAAGAACTTCACAGCGACCTGACCGAATTGTGCATAGGAGAGAACATCTTCCTCCTGCTGTGTCCATTCGGCACATTCTTCGCGGAGTTTATCGAGTTCAGGCGCGAGTTTGTCAGCGGGACGGCAGTCGATGGGTTCGGCATCGCCGATGATCTTCTTGCGGAATGCGGGGTCGATCGGAACAGGTGTCTGACCGTATTCGCCGCGGACGATACCCTTGAATTCCTTGGTGACGGTCTTGTAGCGTTCGCCCATGATGACGTTGAACACAGCCTGTGTGCCGACGATCTGGGAGGACGGTGTGACCAGCGGCGGATAGCCTGCATCTTTACGGACACGCGGCACTTCCTCCAGCACTTCAGTAAGCTTGTCTTCTTTGCCTGCCTGTTTGAGCTGGGAAAGAAGGTTGGAAAGCATACCGCCGGGAACCTGATAGATGAGTGTTTTTGCGTCTGCTGCAAGCATTTTGGGGTCAAGCAGACCTGCTTTGATGTACTTGTCGCGCAGTCCCATGAAGTAGGGACGCAGGTCGCAGACGGTTGCAAGGTCGATGCCGGTATCGTAAGGCGTACCCTGCAAAGCGGCAACCATGGATTCGGTCGGCGCATGAGAAGTACCGAGTGCCAGCGGGGACATTGCGGTGTCGATGATATCGCAGCCCGCCTCGATGCCTTTCAGCAGGCACATGGATGCCAGACCGGAAGTGGTGTGGGTGTGAAGCTGGATGGGGAGTTTGGTGTTGGCTTTCAGTGCTTTCACGAGTGATTCGGTGCGGTATGGTGTCAGCAGTGCAGCCATATCCTTGATGCAGATGGAATCCGCGCCTGCGTTTTCGATCTGCTTCGCATACTTGACGTAGTAATCATCTGTGAAGACATCGCCGGTAGTGTAGCTGATGGCGACCTGTGTATGAGCGCCCTCTTTTTTTGCCGCATTGATGGCGGTCTCAAGGTTGCGGACATCGTTCAGGGCATCGAAGATACGGATGATGTCAATGCCGTTTGCCACGGATTTCTGTACGAAATATTCGACAACATCGTCTGCATAGTGACGATAGCCGAGCATATTCTGACCGCGGAACAGCATTTGCAGTTTGGTATCGGGAAGATGTTTTTTCAGGGTGCGCAGTCTTTCCCACGGGTCTTCGTTGAGGAAGCGCTGGCAGGAATCGAAGGTTGCGCCGCCCCAGCATTCTACGGAGTAGAAGCCAACTTTGTTCATCTGGTCGAGGATGGGGAGCATATCGGAAGTCGGCATTCGGGTTGCGAGAAGCGACTGATGCGCGTCACGCAGGACGGTTTCAGTGATTTTAATTTTTGCCATGATACTGCCCTCCGATTAGCCGAGGATGGCAAGCGGGTCGCCGGGGTTGACAGAGCTGCCCTTGGTGGTGTTGACGGAAAGAATCGTACCATCTTCAGGCGCAACAATGTCGTTTTCCATCTTCATTGCTTCGAGTACAAACAAGACCTGACCACGCTTGACAGCATCGCCGTTTGCACACTTGACCTGCAAAATCGTGCCGGGCATCGGTGCGGTGACGGGTGTGCCGTCTGCAACAGCAGCGGGTGCTGCGGCAGGTGCGGGTGCTGCTGCGGGAGCGGGTGCTGCGGCAGCAGGTGCAGGGGCAGCAGCGGCAACGGGTGCGGAAGCTGCGGATGCACCGTCGAGTTCTTCGACAGCCACATCATACTGTTTGTTATTTACGGTAACACGAAAACGCTTCATTGGAAAATCCTCCTATATACGTGATTGGATACGGTTCTCAGAACGGAATATTGCTGTGCTTCTTCGGCATGGTGGAAACACGCTTGCCTTCGAGCATATCGAGTGCGTCAATGACAGCCTGACGGGTCTCGGCAGGTGCAATGACGGTATCAATGACACCGAGTTCAGCGGCTTTGGTCGCAGATGCGAGCGTTTTGCCGTATTCGTCTGCGAGAGCCTTGCGCTTTGCATTGACATCCTGTGCGCCCTTGAGTTTGTCGTGCCAGAGGAATTCGACAGCTCCTTCGGGTTTCAGCGGTGCAATGACAGCGCTGTTCCATGCAAGAACGTAGTCGCTGCCTGCACCTCTGCCTGCAATTGCAGAGAATGCCGCGCCGCACGCAAGACCGCTGATGACAGCAATCTTGACGGTAGTTGCTTCGGCATATGCGCCGCAAAGCTGTGTGATGGCACGCAAAGAGCCTGCCTTTGCAGCATCGGTATCATCGGTGAAGCCGATGGTGTCCAGAACGGTAATGACAGGAATCGAGAATGCATCGCAGGTGCGGACAAAACGAGCCATTTTTGCGGCATCGTCAGCAGTGAGGGCAGTATTTGCGCGAGTGGTCGAAATCAGACCGACTGCCGTGCCGCGGATGGTTGCGAGTGCAGTTTCCACGGTATCGCCGTAAGCGGTGTACAGCGGAATCAGGCTGCCCATATCAGCGAGTCCCTCAAACGGATTTTCAGCCGCAACGGGAACTTCGGGAACGTCAAATTCGGAAATCGGCGCACCTGCAAGGTTATTTGCAGGCAATGTCCGAAGCAGTGCCTTGACCTGCGTCATGGCTTCTGCATCATCTTCGCAAACTGCGGACACCAGACCGATTTTTGCAGCCGTTTCGGGAGAAGCGGCATCGGTGCCGTAAGCGGGGGTTAGGGCAAGTTCTGCCTTCTTGACAGCAACAACAAAATCAGCCTCACAAGCCATCAGTGCGGCGCTGCCTGCGCATACGCCTGCAATGACCGAAATCTGCGGGACAACACCCGAAAGATTTGCGGAAGCGGCAATCAGTTTGCCGTAAGCGGAGAGAGCATTTGCAGTACCATCCACATAAACACCGTTGGAATCATAAATTCCGACCAGCGGTGTGCCTGTTTTGGCAGCAAGGGAATAGAGGCGCTTGATTTTGCCTGCGGTGTTTTTGCCCATGATGCCGTCCTTGATGTCGGGATTCTGGGCGAAGGCACAGACAGCCTGTCCCTCAACGTAGCCATGTGCGCAGATGACAGCAGCGGGCGCGTCCTGTTCGGTACGCAGAGCATCAAGCTCGGTAAATGTGCCGTTGTCAAACAGCAGCGCAAGGCGTTCTTTTGCGATAGAAGCGGTAGTTTCCATATTATTCAGTGCGCATCCTTTCATAGAAAGACTTGGAATCCATACCTTTTCATTGTATCATAAACTAAAAAAAAAAGCAAGCTTTTTTTTGCGGGATTTACCAGATTTTGTGCTGTGAAAAGAAAAATTACAAGTTTTTGGCGGCAAAGAGAATGCGTTCAGCACACAGAATGCCGTCCACTGCGGCAGAAACAATGCCGCCCGCATAACCTGCACCTTCTCCGCAAGGGTACAGTCCATGTATGCTGACTGATTCCAGCGTTTCCTGACTGCGCAGGACGCGGACAGGGGAGGAACTGCGCGTTTCGGGGGCTGTCAGCACGGCATCTTCGCGGCAGAAGCCGTGAAGTCTGCCATCCAGTTTCGGGAGGGCTTCGCGGAGTGCCTCACAGACATACGGCGGCAGACAGCTTTCGGGCGGGGCAAAAACCGTCCCCAGCGGGTAACTGGGTTGTACATTGCCAAAACAGCGTGACTGCTGCTTTTTCAGGAAGTCACCAAGCAAAGTGACAGGTGCTTTGCCGCTGCTGCCGCCTGCAAGATATGCCGCGTGTTCAATGCGGCGCTGCAATGCAACACCCGCAAGTACATCACTGCTGCCGAAATCCTGCGGCGTAATGCCGACCAGAATCGCACTATTTGCGTTCTTTTCATCGCGTGCAAAACAGCTCATGCCGTTTGTGGCCACGGTTTCCTGTTCAGATGCCGCCGCCTGCACGACACCGCCGGGACACATACAGAAGGAATAGACACCTCTGCCGTTCGGAAGATGTGCGGCGACTTTGTAGCTTGCGGCATCCAGTGCGGGATGTCCTGCGGCAGAACCGTAGCACATTTTGTCAATGTCTGCTTGCAAATGTTCGATGCGGACACCGAGCGAAAACGGCTTTTGCTCCATTGCCATCGCTTTCTCCTGAAACAGCGTGAAAATATCTCTTGCGCTGTGTCCCACGGCAAAAATTGCATGGTCTGTGCGAATGCTGTTTGCCGTGCCGTCCTGTTCATATTCCACAGAAACAAGCTGTCCGTTTTGTGCAGTAAATCCTGTGCATTTTGCGCCGAACAGCACTTTTCCGCCATTTTGTTCGATGCGATGACGCAGGGCGGGAATACAGACGGCAAGTTTGTCCGTGCCGATGTGCGGTTTTGCCTGCCATAAAATTTCTTCAGGCGCACCGCAGTCCGCAAAAGTCTGCAACACCTGACGGATACGGGGACTTTTCGTGCCGGTGTTGAGTTTGCCGTCCGAGAATGTGCCCGCGCCGCCCTCACCGAACTGCACATTGCATTCGGTATCGAGAATGCCTGTGCGGTAGTAGGTTGCCACGGCTTTCTGACGCTCTGCAACGGGTTTTCCGCGTTCCAGCAGAATCGGGCAGAGTCCTGCTTGTGCGAGTACATCTGCGGCGAACAGTCCCGCAGGACCACAGCCGATGATGACAGGCGGATGCGGCAAGGCACATTTTGCATATGACGGCATGACAAACGGCGTGACCTGCTGTACATTTGGATTTTTTGCGCATTTTCGCAGAACTTGCGCTTCCTGCCGGACGGTCACATCAACGGACGCGATGAACTGTACAGATTTTCGTGCATCGACAGAACGCTTTGCAAGCCGCACGGAGAGAATCTCCGACACATTGATTTTCATTGCATCTGCGGCAAATTTTGCAAGCTGTTCTTCGAGGTAGGAAAGCGGCAGGGAAAGGTTATTCACTCGGAGCATATTTTCTCATCCTCACAGAAAAAGCAGGGCAACCATGCGGATGCCCTGCTTCGGGATTATCAATATCAGTTAATGATGGTCTTTTCGGTTTCCTTATCGAAGAGGTGAACCTTTTCAGCATCGAAGACAACATCAATTTCATCCTGCGGACGTGCAGTAGACTTCGGAGAAACACGAGCGGTCAGCTTTACGCCTTCGCAGTCGAGGTACAGATAAGTTTCTGCGCCCATCAACTCGGTGATCTCAACGTTGCACTTAACGATACCGGTCGTTGCATTTGCAAGGTACATCGGCTCATCGTGGACGTTCTCAGGACGGATACCGAGGGTGACTTCCTTGTTGATGTAATGTTCGAGGTCAGGAGTGACTTTGTTCTGCGGCAGAACAACTTCGTACTGAATGCCGCGGGACATCTTTGTATCGGTAGAACCGAAGACAACAACGTACTGACCATCACGATAGGTGAGGGTAGCGTCGATGAAGTTCATCTGCGGAGAACCAAGGAATCCTGCAACGAACTTGTTGCAAGGCGTTTCGTAGAGGTTCTGCGGTGTATCGATCTGCTGGATGTAGCCGCCCTTCATGACAACGATACGGTCGCCCATGGTCATAGCTTCGGTCTGGTCATGCGTTACGTAAATGAACGTAGTACCAAGACGCTTGTGCAGCAAGGAAATTTCGGTTCTCATCTGCGCACGGAGCTTTGCGTCCAAGTTGGACAGCGGCTCGTCGAGGAGGAAGACCTGCGGGTTACGAACGATAGCACGACCAAGCGCAACACGCTGACGCTGACCACCGGACATTGCCTTCGGCTTACGGTTCAGCAGCGGGGTGAGGTCGAGGATTCTAGCAGCTTCCTCAACTTTGCGGTGAATCTCATCCTTCGGTACTTTGCGGAGCTTCAGACCGAAAGCCATGTTGTCAAATACAGTCATATGCGGATACAGAGCGTAGTTCTGGAACACCATTGCGATATCGCGGTCTTTCGGTGCGATATCGTTGACCAGACGGTCGCCGATGTAAAGTTCGCCTTCGGAAATTTCTTCCAGACCTGCGATCATACGCAGGGTTGTGGATTTACCACAGCCGGAAGGTCCGACCAAAACGATGAATTCCTTGTCGCGGATCTCGATGTTAACATCGGATACTGCGGTTACGCCGCCGGGGTACTTTTTGTAGATGCCCCGCAGAGATAAGCTTGCCATTCTCTTTGTCCTCCTAAAATTTCAAAATTTATCATGCGAAAATACCGACAGCCCGCAGACGGACAATCCGCGGAGCCGATTTTTCACAAGTATGCGCCTGACCGCATACAAAATGAAACAAATTTAATAAAGCGAGTACATAAGAAAGTACACATTCGCTTTCTATCATCATACCAGATTTTTCAGCTTCGGTCAAGTCAATTATTGACCAAACTTATTACGAGTTGTTTATCCAATATGACGAATACCATTTTTCACAAACCGCGCAAGTGCTTGCAAATGTAGAATTTATCAACATTCTTTCCGCTTCTTTGTCAGAAATGACAATATAACGATTTTGCGGCAAATCGGGCGGCAGAAGCAGACTTCCGATCTGAAAGCGCAGCAGAGATTCTACATGATTTCCAATCGCTGCAAACATTCTTTTTACTTGATGGTATTTGCCTTCGTGCAGCGCGACTACCGCAAGATGCGGTGCGATCTCCTGACACTGTGCAGGCAGACATTGTTCTTCGGAAGCACCTTCCCGCAGAAGAATGCCCTGTTCGAATGCGGCGGGCGCATCCGCGGAAAGCGGGTCACGCAGTTTGGCAAGGTAATATTTGGTGACATGGTGCTTTGGGGAAAGCATCCGGTGTGCAAGCTGTCCGTCATCGGTGATCAGCAGCAGACCGGTCGTGTCGATGTCCAGCCGTCCGCAGGGTGCAAGCTTGGGAAGCCTGTCCTCCGGTGACAGCAGGTCAAGGACGGTTTTTTGTTTGGTGTCCTCTGTTGCGGTAATGACGCCTTCGGGCTTGTGCATCAGAATGTAGTGATGTTCGGCATAGGCGATGGGCTTGCCGCAGAGGGTGATGATTTGTTTCTCCGGAAACACGGCGGCATCTGCTTTCTTAAGAATCATGCCGTCTACCGTGACCTGTCCCTTCTTGACAGCGGTTTGCGCTTCTTTGCGGGAAAGGGCAGTCTGTTCGGAGAGAAATCTGTCAAGGCGCATAAAAATGCTCCTTTCAGGCATCCCGCAGACGTTCTTTGCATAAAATGCAGCAGAAGAACCGCAGGAGGGATTTGTGAATGGGAAAACATGGTACACGAAGCATTCTGCTTTGCATTGTTGCTGCCGCCGCAGGATTTTTCTGTTTCTGGAAATATGGCGGCGTGTTTCAGCATCGGGCTTCGGCACAGGAAATTCTGCTGCCGAATGCCGCGGCACGCGAAGCGTGGCTGAATCTGTATGGATGGGAGGTCAGCGCAGTTTCAGAAAGCCCGATGCAGATTCCTTCCGACTATCGGACAGCGGTCGGGAGTGCATGGGAAGCGATGCAGGAAGCACAGGGCATTTCGCCGCTTCGTTACGGCGGACAGGCGGCTGTGCGCTGTCTGTATCACATAGAAAATCTTTGCGATGACACCTTTTATGCGGAATTATGGATTTGCGGAGATGCGCTTGCGGGCGCAATGGTGTACAATGCGGAAACACAGGAAATGTGCCGCGTGAAATAGAAGTTACTTCTGCATTTCCTGAATCAGGCGAATGAAATCGTCAACATCGGAAAATGCCATGTACACAGACGCAAATCGGACATAAGCAACAGGGTCGATATTGCGCAGGCGCTCCATGACCATGCTGCCGATTTTATCAGGGGAAACCGTGTTGACGGCATCGGCGCACAAATCTGCTTCGATTTCGTCAATCATGTTGGTGATGTCCTCCATCTTGACGGGACGTTTTTTGATGGCGGAGAAAATGCCTGCTGTGAGTTTATTGCGGTTGAACGGTTCAAAACTGCCATCCCGCTTTGCAACCATCAGCAGCGGGCGTTCGACATATTCAAAAGTCGTGAATCTTCTGCCGCATTGCAGGCAGTGACGGCGGCGTTTTTTCTTGCCGTCCGCAGAACGGGAATCAATGACTTTGGTATCTTCCTCCCCGCAGAATGGGCAGCGCATGAAATTCACTCCTTTTGTGATAAATCGGAAGGGGTATGCAGCATTTGCTGTAAAATGCGATAATCGTCTGCAAGTTCATCTGCCGCATGGAATGCGTCGCGGTAGAGTTCCAGTACGACTGCACCTTCATAGCGGTTTTCTTGCAGCAGCGAAAGAAATGCGGGAATATCGTAACTTCCGTGACCGATGCGCAGACAGTCGCCTGTTTCGCCGTGGTCACTGATATGGATATGGGCAATATGCGGGGCGAGTGTTCTGATGGTTTCGGGCAGGTCAAGACCTGCGCGGAATGCCTGCTTGACATCGAGCGTCAGACGGGCATCGTCCCCAAGAATGGTACAGAACTGCGTGAGAAACGGCAAATCTGCACCGATGTATTTATTGACGTTTTCATGTGTGACGGTGACACCGAAAGAATGTCCCAGCGCACACAATTTCTGATATCGTTCACAGTAAAAGGGGATTTCTTTGCAGAAACCCTGCATTGCGCCGTGAAATACGTAAATTGGTGCGGAGAGCATTTGCATCAGTTCGAAGGTATGCTTGGCATCTTCGAGAAAATCGTCACATCTGCGCGGATAGCGTGAAACAAGCATGAAGCCTTCCATCGGCGCTGTCCATGCATGAACCGCATGGATCTTCATTCCGTAGGCATCACGAATATTTTTGAGTGTACGGGCGAAATCCGCAGTGGTTTCTGAGGGGGCATTCAGGAAAATTTCTGCATCTCGTATTCCGTTTTTGCCGAGTGTTTCGAGTGCTTCTTCGGTCTGCATCGGAAACAGGCAGGCGGTCGATACGGCAGCTTGCATCAAAATCCTCCCTTTCTCAGAAATAACCTATCCTATCATAACACAAAGCGCCCTGCTTTTGCAAGGCGCTTCGTTAAAATTCAGAGTTTTATACAATGCTCCGCGGCGCAGAACGCGACTTTTTGCGGATTCATCATAGTTTTTTTACTTGGTTGCTTCTGCTTTTTTACCGCGCATCTTCCAGGAAGTCCAGAGCATCGGTGCGAGGCAGAGAGAAGAATAGCAACCGACTGCCATACCAACCGTCAGCGGAATGGAGAAGCTGAGGATGGAATCCACGTTGTTGATCGCTGCAAGAATGGTAACGATCAGCATGGTGGTGATGGTGGTGATGGAAGTGCGGATGGTGCGGCGCATGGTCTGGCTGAGGGAAGTGTTGACCAGTTCGGTCAGCGGTGTGCCCTCAGGCATGAGCTGCTGGTTTTCACGGATACGGTCGTAAATGACGATGGTGTCGTTGACGGAGTAACCGAGAATCGTCAGGATAACTGCCATGAAGTTGGAGTCGATTTCGAAACCGCAGATGACGAATGCGCCATAAACGGTGGTGAGGTCGTGCAGCAGGGTAATAACTGCGAACAGACCTGCGCTCCAACCGGAAATCTTCTTGAATCGCCATGCGATGTAGAGAATCAGGACAATGGCAGCAAAGGAAGCAGCCACGATGCACTTGCCGAAGAAGTTTTTACCCGAAGCAGCGGCAACGTCGTTGGATTGCAGCACTTCGATTTCAGCATCAGGATACTTTTCAACGAACTTATTCAGCAGTTCATCCTGAAGCTCAGCCGTGAACGGTTCATCCATGCTGAACGAAACTGTGAAGCTTTTCTGTGCTTCGCCTGTGAAGGTTTCGCCAAGCTGAACATTTGTCTGTGTACCCAGTACATCGGAAGCGACTTTTGCGAGGTCACTTTCAGAGAGCGAATCGCCGCTGTAAGCGTAGTCGGCAATCGTACCGCCCTTGAATTCGATGGAAACGCCAACACCGCAAACAAAGCTGGATACAATGGAAATCAGGATCAGCAGAATTGAAATGATGAAGAATACTTTGCGCGTGCCGTAGAAATCACGAACCTTGACATTCGCGGTATACGACTGTACCTGATTGGATTTTTTCTTGCTGTTGCTCATTTCTTAGCACCTCCGTAAAGCTTTCTGTTCTGCAAGCACTTGAACTTCGAAAGGGAGGTCAGCATCAGACGGGAAGCCAGAACGCCCATGATGAAGTTGAAGATAACACCCGTCAGCAGCGTGAAGCCGAAGGAGAAAATGGTACCTTCTGTGGATACGCCGAACATGAAGAACAGCCAGTGCAGCAGTTTTGCGAAGAAGCTGGAAGATACACCGAATGCACCCATGAGGATGATTGCAACGATGATAACGGTCATGTTACCCTCGAGGATGGAAGTGAAGGAACGATGGTAAGCAGCCTTCAATGCAGAATCAAGCGTCTTGCCTGCGTTCAGTTCTTCCTTGATACGTTCGCCTGTGATGATGTTACAGTCAACGCCCATACCGATTGCAAGGATGATACCTGCGATACCGGGGATGGTCAGCGTGTTGGAATTATAGAAACCAAACCAGCCGGAAATGACTGCGAGTGTACCTGCAACCTGACCGATCAGTGCAATGCTTGCAACGAAGCCGGGGATGCGGTAGAGGATGATCATGTAAAGGATGATGAGTGCGAGGGAAATGACACCGGCAGTCAGCATGATTTTCAGAGCGCCGGTACCCATGGACGGGGAAATGGTCTTAAAGGTTTCGGTCTTGAGGTTGAAGGGGAGTGCACCGCCGTTGATTTTGTCAGCGAGTGCCTTTGCACCATCGAAATCAAAGTTGCCTGTGATGGTCGCCGTACCTTCGCTGATTACGTCGTTAACGGTCGGGTAGGAAATGCAGGTGTTGTCCATCCAGATGGAGATGACGTAGCGGGAACCGCCCGATTTTGCATCCAGATAAGCGGGATCCTGATTCACGGCAGCCGCTGTTGCTTCTGCAAACTTGTCCTTGCCGCTGTCGTTCATTTCCAAATGAACAGCATATTTTCCCGGTACATACTGTCCGCTTTCATCGTATTCAGGTGCTGCAAGCGCATTTGCTACATCCGTACCTTCCAGAATGAGGTCGCCCTTCGGGATAATGGTGACTTTACCATTATCGTCTACGGTCTGGTCGTAGTCAAAGCCTTTGCGGAACTGGAGCTGTGCGGTTTCACCGAGTTCCTTGACGGCAGCTTCGGGGTCGAAATCGCTTTCGCCTGTCTGCCACGGGAAACGGACGATGACTTTGTCGTTATTTTCGTCAACAAAGGTTTCGTAGTCGTTGATACCGAGGCTGATCAGACGTGTCTTCATGACCTCCTGCACGGATTCAAGCTGGTGCAGGTCTGCATCAATGCTTTCATCGGCGGGCGCGAATGTTACGTCTACGCCGCCCTGAATATCAATGCCAAGACGAATGTCTTCCAGACCATTGATATAGGTGGTGGTCAAATCACCGTATTGATTCTTTACGCCAAAGACAGTGGATGCTGCAAAGGCGAGAATGAGAATACATACGATGAAAAATACGGGTTTCTTATTCTTCACTTGTGGGGCCTCCTTGCGTTTATTCAGTGCGGGATTTGCCGAAATATAGGCAAAAACTCCGATTCACTGACAGATACAAATAATTATAGAGCATTTTGATGGGAATGTCAATAGATTTCGCTGAATTTTCATACGAATATCAGCCGCAGACAGTATACTATATTATACGGTCAGTTCCACATCGGATGCAAGTTCAGCGCCCTGAGTGATGGGAGCAACGCATTCACGCAGGAATTCGTCAACCTGTTCGATGCATCTGCCAATGTAGTTTGCAGGGTCAAGCTTTGCAGAAAGCTCGTCCTCGGTGACACCGAAAATCGGGTCGCTGACGATGCGTTCGCAGAGGTCGTTCTGCAAGCCTTTTTCCTTGACCTGTGCGCCTGCTGCCATAGAGTGCTGACGGATATGCTCGTGCAGTTCCTGACGGTCACCGCCGCGTGCAGCTGCATCCATAATGACGTTTTCGGTTGCCATGAAGGGCAGTTCGTTCATGACGCGCTGACGAATGACAGCAGGGTAAACGACCATGCCGCCCGTGACGTTCATCATGATATTGAGGATGGCATCTGCGGCAAGGAAGCCTTCTGCTACGGCAATACGCTTGTTGGCACTGTCATCGAGGGTACGCTCAAACCACTGTGTGCCTGCGGTGAATGCAGGGTTGAGGCTGTCAGTGATGAGGTATCTTGCAAGGGCGCAGATACGTTCCGAACGCATCGGGTTGCGCTTGTATGCCATTGCAGAAGAACCGATCTGGTCTTTTTCAAACGGTTCTTCCATTTCCTTGAAGGATTGCAGCAGACGCATATCGTTTGCAAATTTCATAGCGGACTGTGCAATGCCCGAAAGTGCGTTCAGTACCATGGAATCCACTTTACGGGAATAGGTCTGACCGGAAACAGGAACGATCGCATCCGGAGCAAAGCCCATTTCTACTGCGATTTTGCGCTCCAGTTCACGAACCTTTGCACCATCGCCGTGAAACAGTTCCATGAAGGAAGCCTGTGTGCCTGTTGTACCTTTCGAGCCAAGCAATTGCAGGCGTTCGATGCGGGTGTCGATTTCCTGCAAGTCCATGATCAGTTCATTTGCCCAGAGGGTGGCACGCTTGCCGACAGTGGTAAGCTGTGCGGGCTGGCAGTGGGTGTATGCAAGGCAGGGCTGTGCCTTCCATTTTTCTGCGAAGCTGCCGAGGTTTGCGATGACACGCACGAGTTTGCTGCGGATCAGCTGCAAAGCATCGCGGGTAATGATGACATCGGTGTTGTCGCCGACATAGCAGGAGGTCGCGCCAAGGTGGATGATGCCTTTTGCATTCGGGCAGACGAGTCCGTATGCGTAGACATGGGACATGACATCGTGACGGCGGCGGCGTTCTTCAGCAGCAGCGGCTTCATAGTCAATGTCATTGACATGGGCTTCGAGTTCTGCGACTTGTTCCGCAGTGACATTCAGACCGAGTTCATGTTCTGCGCGGGCAAGGGCGACCCAAAGCTTGCGCCATGTGGTGAATTTTTTGTCTGCGGAAAAAATGTACTGCATCTCTTTGGATGCATAACGGGTGCAGAACGGACTTTCATAGGAATTGAGATTCTGACTCATGGAAAAGCTTCCTTTCATGACAGATAGAATTTATGCACGGGGCACATACGCATAAAGTATACCATAGAATGGGATTTTTGTCAACTGAAAAGCACGGGTTTTGCGGCAGGAATTTGCAATGCGGCATTTTACGCTGTCTGCATAGAAATTTGTTCATAAAATAGATACAATATCTAATTTATTTTCTGCTTGATTTGCGATATAATCATTTTCAGAATGGCAAGTTATGAAAATCCATTCATGCATGAGTGCAAATTCTGAAAGGAGTGTCTGTGATGAAAAATACCAATTTATCTGAAATGAACAACGATGCAGCAAGACAGGATGAAATGATGCTGGGCAGCACATTCTGGGTGTGCGACAAGGACGGCGGCAAGGAAACGGCAATCGGCTCTGTGGAAAATGATTTCGCAGGAATTTTCGGCAGTCCCTCCTCCTCCCGTTCACAGTACGTCATGCGCGACGAATCGGAGTCGTTCATTGTCGTGTAACTGCGAACAAAGCGTATTTTTTGTAAGGCAAAAGCGGTTTTGCTTCCGGAGACGGAAGCCGCGAAAGCAGCATTCTTTTCTGAGCGAAAACGTGTATTATTCCCATAACATACGATTCTGCATCTTGAAAAAGCGTCAATCTGCACAAATATCCCTGTTTACCCTTGACTTTTCGTGATAAATCCTGTATAATTGGTGCTTGCAGGGCATTTTATATGCTGACGCAGATTTCGTATTCCGTCTTATCTCAAATATGTGGATAAGCTGTAAGATTTTACGCAAGAGAAAAGGAGTGACTTTCGATGAAAAGAACATATCAGCCGAAAAAGCTGCACCGCAAGAAGGAGCATGGCTTTATGAAGCGTATGGCAACCGCCAATGGCCGTAAGGTTCTGGCTCGCCGCCGTGCAAAGGGCAGAGCAAGACTGACCTATTGATTCATGCAAGATGAGGGCCACAATGCGGTTTGTGGCCCTTTTCTAATAGCATGAAAGGAGAGCTGATTTGTGGTATTTACATTGAGATTGAATGAGAACAAGGACTTTTTGCGGCTGTATCAGAGAGGCGCATTCTGTCATCTTGGCTCGGCACTCCTCTATGCGATGCCGAACGGTCTTTCCTATAACCGCCTTGGTATTACAGCAGGCAAAAAGGTCGGATGTGCCGTGAAGCGCAGCCGTGCAAAACGCATCATCCGTGCCGCATATACTGCGTGTGAACTCGCTATGCCGATCGGGCTGGATATCGTGATCGTTGCAAGACATACGCTTCCTGATGAATCTTCTCTGGTTCTCACGAAAACATTGCAGGAGCGTGGGCTGCGCCATTTGGTCGGTGTCAGCGAAGGCTCAATTCCGTGCGTATCGGAAAAGCGTCCGCCGCGTCACAAAAATGCGGGACATAAGCAGAATGCCGCTGTACCCCACACGAAAAAATCATGCGATTCCTCGTCATCGGGCTGATTCGGTTTTATCAGCGGTTTATTTCGCCGCTGTTTCCGCCCGTATGCCGTTACCGTCCAACCTGTTCCCACTATGCACTGGATGCCGTGAAGCAATATGGCGCAGTGCGCGGAATGTGGCTTGCCACACTTCGGATTTGTCGCTGCAATCCGTTTTCGGATGGCGGCTGGGATCCCGTTCCGCAGACATTTGACATTCTAGGACGACATCGGAACGGCTTGCCCCCTGACCCGCTGTTTTATACGGCGGAAGGCATTTATGAACGCCTTGGTGTGCGCATTGCTCCGCGGAAAAAATGGTGCCGCGGCAAACGCACCCATTCAAAATTTAAGAAAATCTGACCCGCATCGGAACGGAGGAAATTTCATTGAATCTGCTTGGTACAGCACTTGGCTGGATTATGCGTTTGATTTATTCCGTAGTGAAAAGCTACGGTCTGACCATCCTTATCATTTCTATTCTTGCAAAACTCTGTACGCTTCCCAGCACCTATAAGCAGCAGGTCAATCAAGCCCGTATGGGACTGTTGAGCAAGAAATTGGAGCATATCAGAAAGTCCTACGCTTCAAATCCCACAAGAATGCAGGAAGAACAGACGAAACTTTTCTCGGAAGAGGGTATCAATCAGACAGCAGGCTGTCTGGGCACTTTTTTGACACTCTTTCTTTTGACTGGTGTGTATTCGGTCGTCATGCGTCCGCTGACTTATATTCTCGGTCTTGGCGATATGATGGATAAGGCGAAAGGACTTCTGGAAACCTGGCTCAATGCACAGGGCATTGTTGAAAAGTCTCTGAGTAGTCGTCCTGAACTGATTATTTTGCAGTATGCAAAGTCCAACCCTGATATTTTCGTTACTTTGGAAGGATTTAATGAGAAAATTGCCGGCTTCCAGAACAACTTCCTCGGATTTGACCTGGGCGGACAGCCGACGATTCATCCTGACTCCTGGACAGCAGGTACTTTCATGCTTGCCTTGATGCCTGTTCTTGCATTTTTGCTGCAAATTTTGCTCACGTTTATTTCTCAGCGCCATTCAAAGAAAATGAATCCATCCTCAGCTGCCGCACCCGGTATGGGCGGCATGAACCTGATGCTTTATGCAATGCCTGTGATGACACTCTGGCTCGGCTACAGTTTCCCTGCCGGTGTCAATTTCTATTGGATTGTCAATTCTGCACTGAGCATCCTGATGTCAGTCGGAATTTACAAATATCTCTCGCCTGAGCGCGTAAAAGTAATCAACGAAAAAGAAAAAGAAAAGCAGCTTGCAAAGGGCCCCACTTGGATGCAGCGTGTCATGGAAGCATCCCAGCAGATGGAGCGCGAACAGCAGAACGTCGGCGGCAACCGCACGGTTTACAGTGACATTGACGATGGAATGTCCCGTAAGGAGCGTGCAGAATATGACCGTAAAATCATTGAAGCCGCCCGCCGCCGTACTGCACTCAAATACGGTGAAGAAATTACGGATGTCGAAGACTTCACAGAGGTTAATGACGAAGATTAACGTATTTTCGCCCTTTGCCAATACTTCTATTACTTCGTGCTGCATGATCGGATTCTTGTACGGAAGGAGAATGAATGCGGTTTCGCATTCGGTATGTTGCTATGAAGAAGGAAATTGCTGCCGCATCTCTTGAAGCGGCAAAGAAAATGGCATCTGATGCTTTTGGTGTCGATGCCTCTGAAATTACGTTTACTGTTCTGGAAGAACCGAAAAGCGGCTTGTTTGGTCTTTTCGGAAAGACCAGCGAATATCGTATCCTTGCAGAGTATGAGCCAAAGGCTGTTCCTGCTGAGGAGGTTTACACCGCACCAGAGGATATTGATATTCCAATGAATGTGGAAGAACCTGTCGTTGAGGAAGTTGCTGAAGCTCCTGTTAGCGAAGCGCTTGCAGAGGAGGATGCACCGAAATCGGCGGATGTTGACCCCCTGATCGGCATGGAGAAAATGCAGCTTGGTGCAGAGTATCTTGGAAAAATCCTTGCGCAGCTTTACCCGTCCGTGAAGGTGGAAGCGCAGTTGACAGAACTTGGCGTGGAAATTGAATTGACCGGTGAGGACGCTGGTGCTTTGATCGGCAGACGCGGTGAAACACTGGATGCACTTCAGTATCTCACCTCTATGGTCGCAAACCGTGGCGACCGCGATTATCTGCGTATTTCCATTGATACTTGCGGTTACCGTGAAAAGCGCAAGAAGGCATTGCAAGAACTTGCACAGCGTATTTGCAGAAGTGTTTTGCGTACAGGCAGAAGCGTTGCGCTGGAACCGATGAATCCCTATGAGCGCCGTATCATTCATTCGACTGTCACCGCGATTGAAGGTGTCAGCTCGCATTCTTCCGGTGAAGAACCGAACCGTAAAGTCATTATTACTTCTGATAATCCTCAGCCGGGACGCGGCGACCGCAAGGGCGGCAGAGGCGGCTATAACCGTGAACGCAATGGCAATGACAGAGGCGGACGCGGCGGCAATCGCGGAAATCGTGAGCGCGGTGAACGCACAGAGCGCAGAAGTTCGGAAGGGCCAAGAAAGCTTGACCTCTCCACCAGCTTTGAAAAGGACTACAAGCGTCCGAAGCCTGAAGATTCGCTGAATGCAGGCGTTTACGGAAAAATTGAAATTGATTAAGAATTTAACAAAGGGCGGCATTGAGTGTCGCCCTTTTTCATGATTGGAGTCAAATAAATGGACACAATTGCGGCAATTTCAACGCCGAATGCAAGCGGCGGCATCGGTATGATTCGCCTATCAGGTGAGAATGCCCTGCAAATCGCACAGCAGGCATTTACACCATATCATGGCGTTAAAGTGACGGAAATGCGTGGATATACGTGCGCATACGGTACTGTTTCTGATGCCGGACAACTGTTGGATGATGTGGTGCTGACCGTTTTTCGTGCGCCGCACAGCTATACGGGAGAGGATGTTGTGGAAATCACTTGTCATGGCGGAATGTACCTTTGCAGGCGAATTTTGTCGCTGATGTATCAGCTTGGTGCTGTCCCCGCTGGTGCAGGCGAGTTCACGAAACGTGCGTATTTGAATGGAAAAATGTCTTTATCGCAAGCGGAAGCCGTTATGGATGTCATTGCGGCAGAAGGTGAAACAGCACTTCGTCAGGCGCAGATTGTTCGTTCCGGTCGGCTTTCAAAACAGATGCAGGAATGTGCCGCTGAAATTACTGAAATGCTGTCTGCTTTTGCATATTGGATGGATGACGCCGAGGAGTTCCCTCCTGAATTGCAAGAAGATACATTGCTTTTGCAGTTGCAGGTAATCAGATGCCGCTTGCAGTCGATGCTGGAAACCTACCAGAATGGTAAGGTTTTCCGAGAAGGCATTCGTTCTGTATTGCTTGGCTTGCCGAATGCCGGTAAATCTTCTGTCATGAATTGGCTTGCTGGTATGCGCAGAAGTATTGTGACTGATATTGCCGGTACTACACGGGATGTAGTCACCGAACAAGTCAGATTTGGCGAATATACGTTGCTTTTGTCTGATACGGCAGGTATTCGTGATGCACAGAATCCTATTGAAGCAATTGGAATTGAAGCCGCATTGGAAGAAGTTTCACAGGCGGATTTGATTTTGTATGTTGTGGATTCTTCAGCAGGAATGACTGCGGAAGACTATCTGATTTTGAAGCAATATGAGGACAAGAAGCTGATTTTGCTTTGGAATAAGACGGATGTCTGCGACGCAGAGCCGCCACAGCTTGCTTGCCCGACTGTTTCCTGTTCGGCTTCTCAATTGCATGGTGAAACGGCTTTGTTGAATGCATTGCAGATGCTTTATCCGATTCCAAAGTATTCAGAACAGCCTACTATTTTGAATGAACGGCAGAAGTCGCTGCTGATGGAAACGATTTCGCTTTTAGACCGTGCTTGTGATGATTTGCGCGACCAAGCGCTCTTGGACATGGTTTATCAGGATTTGGAAATTGCTGCTAACACTTTGCTTGCAATAGACGGACAGACTGTTTCGGAAGATGTGGTTGACGGAGTGTTTTCTCGTTTTTGTGTTGGGAAGTGATTGTTCCACGTGGAACATTTATGATTCGTAGAATTGTTCCATGTGGAACAATCAGGTGATGGAAAATGTTCCACGTGGAACATTTGAAAGGTTGTGTGAGTGTGAACACATTAGAAAGTTTTGATGTAGCTGTAATTGGTGCGGGACATGCTGGGATTGAAGCAGCAGTTGCCTCTGCAAAAAGAGGATGCAAAACCGCGCTGTTTACGATTGCACTGGATCAGATTGGCAATATGCCATGTAACCCTTCCGTTGGCGGAAGTGCAAAAGGCCATTTGGTACGCGAAATTGATGCGCTGGGTGGTGTCATGGGTAAAGCCGCAGATGCTTGCTGTATTCAGATGCGAATGCTTAATTTGAGCAAAGGTGCGTCGGTACACAGTCCGCGTGCACAGGCTGATCGACGGATGTATCATGCAAAAACAAAACAAATCTGCGAAAATACGCAAAATTTGCACATTGTTCAGGCGGAGATCGCTGATATATTGATGGATGAAAACAATTGCGTGACGGCTGTTGTCAATGCGTTTGGCGGCGTCTATCCCTGTAAAGCGGTTGTGATTTGCGCGGGTACATTTCTGAATGGCAAAGTGTATATTGGTAAATCTTCATTGGAAAGCGGGCCTGATTCCTGTTTGCCTGCACGTTTTCTTTCTGAGAAATTGCAGCAGCATGGAATTCAACTTCGCAGATTCAAAACGGGCACGCCGTGCCGTGTTCATAAGCGAAGCATTGATTACTCCGTGCTTCAGAAACAAATGGGTGACGAGAGCCCAATTCCGTTTTCTTTTTCTGAAAATGCAACGGTATTTCGTAATGATATCCCATGCTGGATTGCCAATACAAACGAAAATACGCACAAGATCATTAAAGATAATTTGGGTGAATCACCATTATACAGTGGCTTGATTCATGGTGTCGGACCTCGATACTGTCCTTCCATTGAAGATAAGGTCGTGCGTTTTTCCACTCGTGAACGGCATCAGATTTTTGTTGAGCCGACTGGAATTGACTGCGAAGAAATGTATTTGCAAGGATTTAGCACCTCGTTGCCCGAATTTGTTCAATTGCAGATGTATCGTTCCGTAAAAGGCTTCGAGCATATTGAAATCATGCGCTCTGCATATGCAATCGAGTATGATTGTATTGATCCGCTTTGCTTGCACTCCACGTTGGCTTTCCGTGATTTTCATGGGCTGTATTCCGCCGGTCAATTCAATGGAACGTCTGGCTATGAAGAGGCAGCAGCACAAGGTTTAATAGCTGGAATCAACGCATCTGCTAATGTTTTACATGAGGAGGAGCTTTCGCTTCCACGTTCAAGTTCGTATATTGGTACGTTGATTGATGACCTCGTAACCAAAGGAACGCAAGATCCATATAGAATGATGACTGCACGAAGTGAATATCGCCTTTCCTTACGTCATTCGACAGCAGATGCGCGTCTGACTCCAATCGGTAGAAGATATCGTCTGGTAAATGATACGGATTTCGATGCTTTTACGTTGAAAATGAATCATATTGCGGATGGTGTCGAGGCGATTGAACAGCAGTCTGTCCATCCAAATGAGAAGCTGAACCAGTATTTGGAATCCATTGGAACTTCGGCATTGAACGCAGGATGCAAGATGGATGCACTTTTGCGTCGTCCACAGGTTGATTTGCCAGGTTTATCCAATGCAATGGGTATTTCTTTTACGCTTACCAAAGCGGAAGCGGAGGAAGTGGAACTTCAAGTGAAGTATCAGCAGTATATCGAACGCCAAAATCAGCAGAATCGTCATTTGGAGCATTTGGAGTGCATTCGGTTGCGTGAGAATATTCCATATAGCGAAATTCGTGGATTATCTTCTGAAGCACGCGAAAAACTTGCCAAACTCCAGCCCGAAAACCTTGCGCAGGCATCCAAGATTTCTGGTGTATCGCCCGCTGACATTTCTATTTTGATGACGTGGCTGAAAGCTGGTGGCTTCCGTGAGTGATTTTCATGCATATGAAGATGCAAAGGCGATTTTCCAGCAGTATGGTATCTGTTTATCGGCAGAACAACATCGTCTTTTGCACCAGTACGCTGAATGTATGATTGCGGAATCCGCTGTGCAGAACATTACGGCTGTGACAGACTATCATGATATTTGGGTGCGTCATTTTCTTGATGCTGCTTATGTGATGAAATTTCTCCCTGTTTCGCCGATTTCGCTGATTGATATTGGCTCAGGCGGCGGCGTTCCTGCGATTCCGCTTGCAATCATGTGTCCATGGATTTCGGTTTCCCTATTAGATAGTGAGGAGAAAAAAGTTGATTTCTGTCAGAGAACCGTGAATGCATTACATCTGAATGTGAAATGCCTTTGCGGTCGTGCGGAAGAACTTGCAAAAACATCTGATTTACGCGCTTCATATGACTTTGCGATCTCTCGTGCAATGGCAAATGGTTCTATGTTGACTGAACTTTCTGTTCCTTTTCTGAAAATCGGCGGCAAGTTGCTTGCGATGAAAGGCAGAGCGTATGATCCTTCCGCAGAACGATTTGCAGAATCTGCAGATGCTGTTGGTGCAATCGCGCAGGAGAATGTATATGAATATTCAATTGAAGGCGAATGCAAACATTTGATTCTGGTTGATAAGATTTCTGAAACACCTGAACAATATCCGCGCAGATTCGCAAAAATCAAACGCAATCCCTTATAAAAAGAAGGAATGTTCCACGTGGAACATTCCTTTTTTGTTGTATTATGTTCCATGTGGAACATTCAGGGCATATCGAATGCAGGCTTTTTGCAGCAGCGGTACATAAAGAATATAGAAATGAGAAGCTGACAGCCAATCAAAATGACTGCGCCGTAGAATGTCAGATTATCAGGTGAAGTTTTTCCAAAAAAGATGAACTGAGCAAGGACTCCGCCTAATGAATTGTTCTCGGCGTGTGCGAGCGTTGAAGGCCAAATGCTGCCGCTGCGTTTGGTCAGCCACGTATAGAATGCGTTGCTTGCAGTACAACAAACACACATCACCGCGATGCCGAGATAAGGAAAGCCCGGATAATCTTTACCGAAATTGTAGCCGTATTGGAATAGGGGGGCGTGCCACAGTCCCCAGAGAATGCCGCCGACAATGATAGCAGGCAGTGCCCCGATTTTCTTTTCCAGTCGCGGCATCAAATACCCACGCCAACCCAATTCTTCACCAAATGTAATGATTCCGAACAGAAGAACAGAACCAAAGTTGGAAATGAATTGCAGAAATAAATCGCCGCGTGTTACGGTTTCATAGTCCGGAATATCAACCAATTGCGACTTGAACACACATAATGCAACAGTCAAGCCAAAAGAACAAACGAGAAGCTGTCCGATAGGGCCGATGAAATAATACTTCCATTTCTTTTCAAAATTAAAATGCAGAAATGAATCCTTCCAGCCTTCTTTTGTCAGAAGTCGCGTTAAAATTGCTGCAATGGCAGGCGCATACATTGAGGGGTACTTCCATATTGCTGCTTTTGGAGTCTCTGTCACAAAATCTTCTTTGCATATTGCAATCGGAATCCAAAATATCGTGCAGGCGAGAACATAGAACAGAAGCATTCTGCCCCAGTCTTTTGCATTACTTTTCATATTGCAGCACCCCTTTTCGATAGTATTTGCAGGAAAGTCGATAGGAGAACAGATAAGCGATAATGGAAACCGGAGGAAGAACAGCCATGAAAATCAGAAAGCCGTTCGAAAGTGTATGCGAATTTAGCATTGAAAAGAGTTTCTCCATGAGATCATCGGAGTGTTCGGAAATATAGGATAAATCCCCGAACAATACGTAAACAATCAGAATCAGAACGATGAGCATGAAAGACAGCGTGTGAACTTTATCACCGCGTTGCTGCGTGAAGGTCACGTAGCACGGCAGGTCAATTGCATTGAACAGCAGAAGGATGAAAAACAGAATGGTATTCAAAATGGTGGGCAATTGCAGCGCGGTATTGGTAACGCTTGATAACAGGCTGATGAAAATATTACTGATAAAATTTGTGAAAATCAGAATGCCGAGTACGATTTCATAATAGAAGCGAATTTGTAGTTTTGATGTATCAGGGGTGCTGAGGACGAACCGACCCCAGCCTCTTTTTTCGTTATGCTTCATAATAGGAGTCAGAACGATTACTACATTTGCAAAATAGGTTATACACAGGAAAATGCAATACATTAGTGTTGCTATTATTGTAACAATGGAATCGTCAATCGAATCGGAATTCTCACCGGATAGTATAAACAACAGAAAAGGAAACAATTGACAGAGAAGTGAAATCGGAATGATTCCAAGGAAGGCTTTTTTGTTGCAGATAAATTCTTGGTAGAGCAATGCGCTCATTTTTGGCATAGAACATTCCTCCTTTTGAAATAACAAAGTGCTCCAAGAAATCCAAGCGCTACAATGCCAATCAAAAGCAGAGGGAATACTTTAGAAATTGAATCTATCACAGAATCATATTGGTGGAGCATCTGGGATAGTTCCTGTAATAAATACGTCATTCTCATGTCAGAATCGTTCGTAAAGGTTTCATCGGCTGTATGCCTGATATCTACGATTTTATTCATGATCACTGTGTTGATGGCGAAAACCGGTCCAACGAAAAGAATCGCTTTCACCATTGTTTGGGCTGCATCAGATTTAATGAAAGAAGCGAGGAATTCAAAAATGATACTCAGAAGAAGCAGAAATGTGGATACGACTAGAAGTAAGGAACGCTTGTAGGTGTCAAATGTGTCGCCCAGCATCGAAAGAGTAAATGCTGCATTACCGAAATATACAATGAAAGAGAACGCGATTAACATGATTTTGCAGATGATTCGTGCAAGTGCAAATTTCCATGCAGGGGTGGGGAGCGCCATAGAATAACGGAGAAATCCAGAGCGCATATCTGCACTGATTGCACTCTGAGAACATAAGGTAAAGAACCCACCCGCTCCTAAGCAGTAAGTGCCGATTGGTTTCCACAGTTCGATTGCATCCGAAAAAAACTGCAAATTGCCAAATCGTGCTGAGCAAACGAATATAATATTCAGAAGCACCATAACCGCAGTGGTGAGTAAACCAATCAGAAGTTCTTTCTTCTGAACAGCAAATTCACGATAAATCAGTCCGCGCATGACGACCACTCCTTTTTCTTACGATTCACATAAAACAGCATAATTTCTTCGAGTGTGGTTTTGTCCATAGTCAGCCCAGCATATGTTTTCTTGCACTGTGCACGGTCAGAAACCATCACTTCTGCGCCAAAATCATTCAGACGGGCACTGATGATATCATCAGGGTCGATATCCTTGTAATCGCGTTTGCTGCACTTAATGACTGCGTGATTATCAAGGATTTCGTCCTTATAGCCAGAAATCAGGATTTGTCCGTGGTCAATATAGGTTACGCTGTCCGCAATTTTCTCCAAATCAGATGTGATGTGAGAGGACATCAAAATGGTATTGCTCTCGTCCTGCAAATATTCAAGGAAGATGTCGAGAATTTCGTTGCGGACAATCGGGTCAAGACCAGTGGTCGCTTCATCCATAATTAAAAGTTTTGCATTATGCGAAAGCGCCGCCGCAATTTGCAATTTCATCTTCATGCCTTTCGAAAACTGCCCGAATTGCTTCTTTTGTGGAAGCTGGAAGCGGTCTAGGTACTGAAAATAGGTATCATCGCTCCATTCTTCATAGATACTTTTCATGATAATTGCGAGCTGTTTTGCGTTCAGATTTTCATGGAAGGGGAGTTCATCGAACACGGCGGCAATCTGTTTTTTGATCGCCCGTTCATCTTGGATGTGGTCTAAGCCGAGCATCGTGATTTTGCCGCTGTCGATGGGCATAAAATTGAGCATGGAATTGATGGTGGTGGATTTTCCAGCACCATTCTGTCCAATGAAGCCCATGACACTGCCGCGGGGAACTTGGAATGTGACATCCTTCAGTGTGAAGCCGTCATATTTTTTTGTGAGATGATCGATTTCAATGGCGTTCTCATATATGTTCATTTCAGACATATAAGTTTCTCCTTTCAATTTTCGGACTGATTTTCAGATAGCAGAGTGAGCATCTCTTGCAGTTCATCGAGAGATATGTGTGCAGTTTTTGCCTTTTCAAGGACAGTGGTCATCAGGGTTTCGATTTGCCGCAGGTGTTCTTCGCGGAGAAGTTCTGCATTCTGCGCCTTGACGAAGCTGCCTTTTCCGGTGAACGATTCAATCATGCCATCACGTTCGAGTTCCTCATAGGCTCTTTTGGTGGTGATGACAGAGATGCGAAGCTGCTGTGCGAGGGTGCGCATTGAAGGGAGGGCGTCCCCTTCCTTCAATATGCCGTCCATAATCATGGCTTTGATTTGCAAGACAATCTGCTGATAGATTGGCTCGTCAGAGGAATTGCTAATTATAATATCCATATATGGTTACTCCTTGACTGAAACTGTATATATACGTTATACACATTATAACAGGTTCACTTTCATTTGTCAAGTCTTTTTGAGAAAGATTTATCAATAACATAAACAGCATATATTTAAAAGATGAAACACTCATTCTGAATGGCGCTTCTGGAAAGCCCTTGCCGAGAGGACAGGGGGAGGGGTACTTCTGGCTGAGGGGAGGACTAAAACAACGTAACTGCGTAGAGAGGGGACTTTGCAAGCTGGGACGGAGAAAGGATGAAGCACCCTCCAAATTATGAAACGATTCCGCCATAATAAGATAAAAGAAATAATATACTATTCTACCATGCGGAGATTACGAACCAGTGTTCGATTTCGTTCGGATGTATATATACAATCCAACCACCGTGCATGAAATCCGACAGGTTAGTATTGCTATTGTTAGAAAATATAAAATGTAATGTAGCTGCCACGAAATACAAAAACCGCCGTGAGGTTCATCCCCTCACGACGGTAATTTGGTACTTATGAATCTGTTTTCGATTTGCGTAGATGTCGGAAGATTGCCACGATTCCATAGAGAATGAGAATGCCTGTTGTCGTTCCGCAGAAGTCAATGCAGACATCACGCACTTCTCCACTGCGTCCTTCGACAAATAACTGATGAATTTCATCTGAAATCGCATACAGCAGAGAAAGCAGAAATGGCAGCCAAATGCGCCATGCTCTGCAATGCTCCTTCTGCCAATGTTCGAATCGGGTGTTGAGTGTCCAGAGAATGCCAAGCACAGCATATTCAGAAAAGTGTCCGCACTTTCGGAACAGTGTGTGTATCATGTCGATGACTTCCTGTTGACGGGCTGCGGAAAGTTCCTCCCAGTGCGGGTAAAATGTGTTCAGAAACCATTGCAGCAAACCTTTGCTCAGGCTGCTGGAGTCATCTGCATTCTGCATTGAAAAGAGGAATATGACCACCATCCATGCAATGACTGCACAGAACAGTAAAGTTCGTTTTACTTCTTTTCCCAACTAGAGCGTTCCTTTTTGATTTCTGCAAGTGCGGACGCGATTTGATTTTCGGTTCTTGCAAGGGACTGTGCGACATATTCCGAAGTGGCAGCCTTGGTTTCTTCACATTTCGCCTTTGTTTTGCGAAGCACTTCCTGTGCTGCGCGTTTTGCTTCTGCAAGAACAGCAGATTCTGCTACCAGTGCTTTGGCACGTTCCTCTGCTTCACGAATGATGTTTTCACCATTCTGCTGTGCCTCTTTCATGATGCGGTCGCAGTCATAGTCAATCAAACGTGCACGCTTGATTTCATTCGGGAGGTTCAGGCGGATGTCATCCACCAGTTCACGGAGGCGATCTCCGTCAATCATTACTTTGTGTGCGGCGAGCGGAATTGCTTTGGATTTCTCCAGCATCTCGTCGATCTCATCGAGGGTTTCCATTACGTTCATGGTCAATCTTCCTTTCCAATTTTATGTGCAAACTGCTGAACCTCTTTCAGCAGTTCTGCTTTTTCCGTTTCGTCCAGCGGTTCTGCAATGCGCTTTTTGCGCAGACGCGATTCGATCACAGGCAGGATCTCCGCAGGGACAAAACTGCTGATATCGCCGCCCAATGAAGCGATCTGGCGAACAATGCTGGAACTGAGATACATATTCTCCGCAGCGGTTGTCAGGAAAATGGTTTCCGCTTCGGGAAATAACTTTTTGTTGCCGAGTGCCATCTGAAATTCATATTCGAAGTCACTGACTGCACGCAATCCTTTTACAATTGCATTTGCGCCGACTCTGCGGACATAGTCCGCCAAAAGTTCGTCCTCCAGAATATCAATGACAATATTGTCATATTGCTCGGTGACTTTCTCAATCATCAAAAGGCGTTCTGTCAGAGAGAACGAAGGGTTCTTCTCCAAATTCTTGGATACCAGAACAATGACTTTGTCAAATAATTTTGATGCACGGCTGATGATATCCAAATGTCCGAAGGTAACCGGATCAAAGCTTCCGGGACATACTGCGACACGGCGGAGATGCTCAGGCATCTTCCTCATCCTCCTCTGTTCTGCGATAAATACTGATTGTTATTTTACCATATTTTTTATCTTTTTGCAAGTAGAAAGTTTCAAGGGTTTCAGGAAGTTGAAGCTCCGGTTCATGTTCGCAGACAATAATGCCATGCTGTGACATATGCGGCAGCAAAAGCGGCAGAATGTCCTGCAAGATGTTTGTATGGTAAGGCGGATCCAGAAATACGATGTCGAACTTTTCACGGCATCGCTGGAGAAATGCGGCGGCATCCGTTCGCAGTACCGTTGCGCATTCTGAAAATCCGCAGTTTTTGACATTCTGTTGGATGCACTCAATTGCGCGTGCATCGCTGTCAACCAGAGTGGCATTGCGAGCCCCGCGGCTCAAGCCTTCAATTGCCATTTGTCCACTGCCGGCAAACAAGTCCAGCAGTTTTGCCCCCTGAAAATCGAATTGCAGGGCAGAAGCGACTGCTTCCTTGACTTTATCAGTCGTCGGGCGTGTGTCCATGCCTTCGGGTGTGATCAGTTTTCTGCCGCGTGCAGTTCCTGTGATTACTCTCATTTTTTACTCCTAAGTCGGTTCATTCATGGAATCTGATGCCGCAATCTGAAATTCTTCTTTGAATTCCGCAAAACTGCCGCGGTAGAGATTCAAGTCAATATAGGTTTCATCGCCGGTGTAACCATCCAGCAAACCGCGGAAATTATACTGCCAGAACCGCCAGCGGTCTGCGGTTTCTCCCATCGGTTTGGAAAAGACACTGCGAATCCAAAGTGTGTATTCCAAGTCGGTATCTGCAAGGTAGGTTTCGTAGCACTGATTGGTTGTATAGATGATGGGCGTTTTGCCGTAGTAAAGAGAAAGCCTGTCAAGCATGATTTGCAGATTCTCCTGCACCGTTTCGACATCGGGCAGTTGACTGCTTCGGTAGAATTCGAGGTCAATCACAGGCGGAAGTGCATCGCTCTCGACAGGTACCATGCGGATGATGTTTTGCGCCTGCGTATCCGCGGGACTGTCGAAGCTGAAAAAGTGGTAAGCGCCAACCGTAATACCTGCGGCTCTTGCATTACACCAGTTGGTCAGAAATTGTGGATCGGCGGAAGCACTGCCTTCCGTCGCTTTGATGAAAGCGAACGAAATGCCTTGGTCGGCAATCGTGTTCCAGTCGATATCGCCCTGATAATGCGATACATCCACGCCTCTGACAGGATAGTGTTTTCTGGATGGCATATTGAACCAAAGAATGCCCTGCCAGAAGAAAAATGCAAGGATGCCGAGGAAAATGAGGATGCCGCACCAAGCAATCAGTTTGCGTTTGAGTTTCTGCTTGGCTTCATTCATGCACAGCGTTCCTCCATTACATCAGCACGGAAATAATTCTGACTGCAATGGAATAAAAAAACCTGAACAGATATCGCTATCATGGTATGCTTTCTCCTTTCAGTGCACTATGTCTATATGCAGAGAAATACTATTATATTATACCACACGCAGAAGAATATTGCAAGCGTTTTCTGTCGGGTTATGCGATTATAAAAATTCGGAAGGGGATGCATCAGAAAGAAGCATTCCGGTATTGTTTTTGATGCGGCGATAAATTTCGGAAGGTAAACTGCGCTGTACAATGCGCATGGCATCGGAAAGAGAAACGGGACTATCGGCAGTCTGACTGCCGGATGCAATAAAATGCGCGTGTTGATTTGCAAGCAGATAAAGGGAAAGCTTGCGCTTTTCAGGCGAAACCAACCCATCTGCGGAAATTTGTATCAAAAGTTCAGCTTCATGAAAGGCGAAGAAGTCCTCAAGCGTGAAAAGGTTGTAGAATCTGTCAAAATCGCATAGAATGGGCGTCAGACCTGAAACGAGTTTCAGTTTTTTCATGTCATCATAAAACGCTTCATTCAGCGACATTTCAGGCAGATCCATGAGCATATAGCCCGAATCAGCGATGGAAAAACGGCGGAGTTTTTCTCCGTAGGAAAGGAGGTCGGGGGTGTAGTGAAGGACAGACCCTTCGAGAATACGAACAGGATGCGCAAGAGAAGCTGATTCAGCACACATTTTCATGGTCATCTCGTGACGCTGTTCAAAGAACGCATCGAGCGAGGCATAAGCCGCCGGTTCATAGCATGGCGCAGCAATCATGATTTTGGTGCTGGTCTGTTCGGCTGTGGTGATACGAGCAAGTGCTTGTTCCATGGTTGGTGCTGATTGTCCGGCAGTCGGCATGGTAGGCAAAATGTTAGTGTAAATATCGACATAGCGGTTCATGAAAATCCTCCTCTGTCACAAGATGATACCTATTCAGAATCATTGTATCATAAAACCAAATTGCTGTCAACGAATGCAATGCGTTTTTGGCATTATCACGGTTTTGAGGTTCGAATTTTGTGCAAAATTGATATAGTCAAACGATATATCATTCATGAAGTCAGTAATATGAAAAAACGAAAAGTCCGGAGGGCGTGCCTCCGGACTTTGTCAAAACATATCATTTAGAAATCGCTGTTGACTTTGGTGAAGCAGTCAGTTCGCACCATGCAGGTACAAATCCTGCTTTACGTGCAACATTCTGCGATACAATATGTGAAAAAGCAGTGCCATAATATGGAAGTCTGCCTGCCGCAAGAATCTCATTTCGCAAAATCGCCGTCAGCATGGAACCAATCCCTCTGCCCTCTGCACCAGACATCACATTAATGCCGATTTGCCAAAGCAACGGGCTGTCCGCGCTTGCACCTGCCATGCCAAGAAGCTGACCATTCTCATACGCCGCTGCCCCCAGTACATCGGGTGCGGATTCTGAGAAAGAATACGCTTCAGAAAAACGCGTATCTCCACGGAATTGTTCAATTTCATCCCTATGAAACAGCCGAATTTCCAAGCCCTGCGTGTCTACAGGCAATGAATCGGAAGAAATATAAAAAGGATGTAAATGCGTGATTTCACATTCGAATGTCTGCAATAGTTCTTGTAGCTGAAACAGCATTTCCGGTTCAAAGAACCATGCAGCATTCTCATTTGCGAAACGCTTTTCGCACGCAGCAATGATATCGGAATTTCCTGTAAACAGGAGTTTTTTTCCAAGTGCAGCAATTTTCAGCGGAGTGGATGGATTCTCGTGAAACTGCCGCCGTCCGTCCAGCGGACGATACACCGTGAAACTATGATGCGGCGCGGCAACTTCCAGCGGCGTTGTGCAGTAGTCAATTGCCATTTGCTCTAGCAAAAGCGCGTGCATACGTCGTTATCCTTTCTTCAAATATGCAGTCAGGTCGTTCAGTGCCTTGACATACCCCTCGAAGCCCATGCCCTTGACGGTTTCGATGCACGCAGCGCGAATGTACGAAATATGGCGAAAATCCTCGCGCGTGTCAGGGTCGCTGATGTGGACTTCTATGGTCGGAAGGGAAACCGCTTTGACCGCATCGAGAATCGCAACGCTTGTGTGCGTATATGCGGCAGGATTGATGACGATACCATCTGTCGTGCCAAGTGCAGCCTGAATTTTGTCCACGATATCACCCTCGTGATTGCTTTGGTAGCATTCGATGGTGATACCAAGATTTTTCGCGGTGTTATGTAATAATTCGACCAAATCCTGATAGGTTTGCGTGCCGTAGTGCTGGGGTTCACGAATGCCCAGCAGATTCAGATTCGGCCCATTGATGACAAGAATATGCACAAAAATCACTCCAGACTGCCTGCGCCGCAGTATCGGGCAAGCCATTGTTATTGATTGTTACATCTTTGAATTTTTCATAAAGCGGGGCACGTTTTGCCGCCATCTCGTGCAAATCACCCTGCTGCGAAAGCGGTCTGCCATCGCGGGAAAGTAAATCAATGTCACGAGATATCATGTAAATGCGACTATTTGAACGAAGCGGCATTTCATTTTCAGGGCGAGTGACGACTCCGCCGCCTGTCATCAGAATGATGCCGCGCTGCATGGAAAGCTCTGTGACCACTTCATGCTCAAGCTTCCGGAAAGCATCTTCGCCGTCTTCTGCAAAAATCTGCGGAATGGGTTTTCCGGCACGACGTGTAATTTCTGCATCTGTGTCAAATGTTTTACGGTTTGTCAGAGCACCAAGCAGCTTACCAATCAGACTTTTACCACATCCCGGCATCCCAATCAGTACAATGTTTTCACAATCTCTTTGCAATGCACCGCCAACCTGCATCATGGTTTCTGCGGAAAGCGTGGTGTCGAAAAAGAATTCGTGCGCCTGTTTTGCCTGTGCGACAAGCATCTGAAAACCTTGTGTATACGGTATTTTTCGCTCTATTGCCTGTTGGATCAAAGCTGTTCGGCAGGGATTGTAAATGAGTTCTACAACGCCGCGAAGTTGTGGGAAATTATCCAGGCTGACAGGCGAAACGCCTGCGTTCGGGTACATCCCGACAGGTGTGGCATTCACTAAAACAGTCGCATCTGCACACTTTTCAAGATTCGTGTAGTTGAGTTCTCCACGCCGCGATACCACACGGACGGATGCCGCACCATTTTTGCGTGCAATCGCTTGAACCGTTTGCGAAACGCCACCATTGCCCAAAATGACAACATTTTCGTGTAAAAATGTGATTCCAGCACGCTGCATCATGTAGCGCAGACCATAAGCATCGGTGTTGAAACCTTTCCACGTTCCGTCAGCCTGACGAACCATTGTGTTCACGCTGCCGATTTCGGCGGCAAGCTGGTCAAGCTGCGAACAATATGGAATCACCGCTTGCTTATATGGAATAGTCACATTTAATCCGCGCAGATGCGGCGATTTTAAAAAATCCGATAAATCATTTGGCAAAACTTCATACAGCGAGTAATCCGCATTCCCGAACGCCGCATGAATCGCGGGCGATACGCTGTGACCGAGCTTTTCGCCCAGTAGACCGAAAGCAGTATGATTCAATCTGCCACCTCCGTATAACATCCAAGAAGCTGAAAACTCTCGCAGCTTCGTTCAAATTCGGATAACAAGCCAATGACTCCATCCTGATGAAGCGAAGCTTCGACATCCATGAAAAAGCGGTAACTGAAATTTGTGCCTGGAATGGGAGCACTTTCCAGTTTGCAGAGGTTCAGACCGAGCGCAGAAATTTTAGCTAGGAGCTGGAACAAAGCGCCCGATTTGTCCGCACAAGTGAACATGATACTCAAATGGTCAGCACCTGCGTAAGAAACAGCTCCTTTTGTGATGCAGATGAAACGCGTGCCATTATTCTGCACGTTCTGAATATCATCAGAAAGGATGCTCAAATTGTACAGTTTTGCGCAAGATTCGGATGCGATGGCGGCAACTGTCGAATCTGCTGCATTTGCCGCACGTTTTGCCGCATGTGCGGTACTCGTGCATGGAATCACATCGACATCGGACAGCGAATTCAGAAAACGACTGCATTGTCCAGCAGCTTGCTCATGCGTATAAATTGTACGAATTTGCGATATTTCTGACTCAGGTTGAGCCAAAAGAACATGACGAACCAGCAGACGTATACTGCGCACGATGGATAAATCCGGTTCGCGGATCAGGTCGTAAACCGCACGAACGGAGCCGTTGCTGCTGTTTTCGATGGGCAGGACGCCAAAATTGCAGAGTCCCGTTTTGACCGCCTGAATGACAGCAGCAAACGAGTCAAAGTACATGATGTCACCACGCGAAAACAGCTTATCTGCTGCGATTTGCGCATTGCTTCCTTCGATTCCGGCGCAAGCAATGCGTCCAGTTTGCGGAAACATCGTTTGTTCATGGCTGCACATTGCGGCGATGCGACCAGTGACCGATGTGCTCGGCATCAGGAGTTCCGCCTGTCGTGCACGCGAAAGTTCAAGCAGTGTATGGAACAATTGGTGCGCCGCCAAACCATACGGTTCACCAGCTTTTTCGTGTATTTTCTGAAGAATTTCACGTTCTCGTTTCGGATCATACAGCGGTTGGGTGCTGTTTCGCTTGATATCGGCGACTTGATCAATCAATTGCATACGCTGCAAAAACAAATTCAGCAAATCGTTGTCAATACCATCAAGTTTTTTACGAATATCCTTTAATTCCATAGCCATCATTCCTTTCTGATCATTTGCTTGGATATGTAATTAAGTCAAGATGATTAAATAATTCCATCGGAAAGCAAAAAATCAAGTAAAACGCAGGCGACTGCTGCCTCTACAACGGGTACAGCACGCTGTGCGATGCAGGGGTCATGTCTGCCGCCAATCTCTAAAGAAGCGGATTCTCTTGCTGAAATGCTGACCGATTTCTGCGCTTTTCCGATAGAAGGAGTGGGCTTGATCGCAATTTTTAGCCGAATCGGCATTCCGTTGGAAATGCCGCCCTGAATGCCTCCGCTATGGTTCGTTTCTGTCACAATATCGCCATTTTCGGAAATGCAGAAAGCGTCATTTGCAGCAGAACCACGCATTGTTGTCATACCGAAACCGTCACCGAACTCTAGCCCTTTAACAGCGGGGATACCGAACAAGACCTGTGCCAAACGGTTCTCAATTCCATCGAACATCGGACTGCCAATGCCAGCAGGAAGACCAATCGCACAGCATTCAATAATGCCGCCGATACTGTCATTTTCTTCTTTTGCAGCAAGAATTTCATCCTTCATTTTCTCGCCTTGTAAATCGGAAATGACGGGAAAAACCTTATGAGCAATCGAAGAAAACAAATCGTTGGTTGGTTGAAATGGGAACTGTTCATCTGTTGCGGTCCCAATTTGCAAAAGATGTGCTCCGACAAAAATTTGGTTAGTCGCTAGAATCTGTTTTGCAATGCCGCCTGCAACACAAAGCGGCGCAGTCAAACGTCCGGAAAAATGCCCGCCGCCGCGCATATCGGCATCTCCGTGCCATTTGACGGATGCGGTGTAATCCGCATGAGATGGACGAGGAATATCAGAAAACTGCGCATAATCCGAAGATTTTGTGTTTTGATTACGAATCATTGCACAAAGCGGAAAACCGTTGGTTTTGCCATTTGTCAGTCCAGACACAAATTCCGGAAGGTCTGCTTCGGCACGAGGGGTGGAAAACGCATTTTGTCCGCCGCGTCGTCTGCCCATAAATGCGTTCAGTGAATCCATCGAAATCGACATACCTGCGGGTAATCCGTCAATACATACGCCGATTGCAGTGCCGTGGGATTCTCCAAATATTGAGACGCGAAGACGTTCACCGAATGTCGATGACATGACATTTTCCTCCTAATGCTTGATAATCTTCAAAAAAACGCGGATACGACTTTTTCACGCATTCCGCACCAAGAATGGTGACAGGTTCCTGACATCTGAGTGCTGCAATGGCGGCAGACATCGCAAGGCGATGGTCACCACAGGCATCGACTGTTCCACTATGAAGTGTAGTGCCGAAAACAGTCATAGAATCGTCGAATTCATGCACACAGCCACCTAGATCAGAAATGAGTCTGGCAACCGCAAGCAGTCTGTCGGACTCCTTCAATCGTAGGCGTGCGGCATTCACAAATTGCGTTTTGCCATTTCGAAATGCAGCACATACCGCAAGAATTGGCAAGGAATCCGGAATTTGCTCCATGTCAACCGAAAGCGTATCCTGTGTGGAGAAGAAATCACGTAAAAGCGACAAAATTGCTTTGTCGCTCTGCAAACTATGTTCTTGTAGATTGGAAAGCTGAATATCACTGCCAAGTGCATTTGCGGCCAGCCAGAATGCAGCATTTGACCAGTCACCGTCTACTGAAAGTGACGTTGGTGCATGATATTTCTGGTGACCATGAATTCTGTATACAGATGGTGTGCTGCAATCAATTTCGATGCCGAATGTTTGCAGCACATGAATTGTCATATCAACATACACAGCGGATTGTAATCTCGTTGTTACGACGATTTCACTGTCTTCTTCGCAAAGCGGCAATGCCATCAGCAAGCCACTGAGAAATTGTGAACTGATATTGCCAACGATTTCATAGTGACCTCCATGAAGGATTCCATTTGTTGAAAAAGGAAGCATCTGCGAAGAAAACACTACTCCATGCTTTGACATTTCATCCGCTAATACAGAAATAGGACGTTCGGGGAGTCTGCCATGCCCGACGAACTTTACTTCATTTTGTAAAGCTTTTGCAACCGGTAACAGAAATCGAAAGGTTGAACCACTTTCTCCACAGTCCATTTCATCGCATTTACTGATATTCTGTGCCATTATTGGTGTAATATGCAAGCCATCTGCGCAGTCCTCAAATTTTGCGCCGAGTGCGGATAAACAGCGCATCGTTGCCTGCAAATCATCACAATATGGCGGAAAGATATCCATGATGCATGAATTCTCAGAAAGTGCTGCACAAATCAGCTTTCGGTGCGCATCTGATTTGGAGGGGATTGCACGCAGAGCGCCGTGGAGCGCTGCTGGCTCACAAATGATGTTCATGTTGCATCCTCCATGCCCTTCGCAAATAATGCTTCTAAATCAGAAAGTGCAATCTTTTGCATGACACACTCGCCGATCCTCTGCGGAAGAATTACTGTAATTGACGTATTTGCAGCCTTTTTATCAGTCTGCGCAATTTCTGACAAATCATGTGCAGAGAAATCCGTAGATATTGGCAGTCCGTTTCGTGGAATTGTATTCAGAATGCGTGTTGATTCGTCCTTTTCAAGCATTCCCATTTTGACTGCTGCCCTTGCCATCATGGCTGTGCCAATTGCGACTGCGTAGCCATGCGATATCGAAAAATCGCTTAACAGCTCGATTGCGTGACCTGCTGTATGCCCGAGATTCAATAATTTGCGGGCACCTTGTTCTGTGGGATCCTGCATCACAATATTTGCCTTGTATGCAACGCATTTTTCGATGATTTCTGCATAGTGTTCCTCTGGCTTATCATGCTCAAAAATCTCGAAAAGTGACGTATCTCCAAGAATTCCTGTTTTGATTGCTTCTGCCGCACCGTCTGCAAGCTGTACTTTTCCCAATGTTTTCAGCGTGTCCGTGTCGCAAATGACGGCACTTGGCTGATGGAACAGACCTGCGAGGTTTTTGCCGTGTGCCAGATTGACGGCTGTTTTGCCGCCAACTGACGCATCTACTGCAGAAAGTAAAGTTGTGGGGAGCTGTACGAATCGGATGCCGCGCAAGTAGCAGCCTGCCGCAAATCCTGTGAGGTCACCAATGACTCCGCCACCCAGTGAAATTGCCAAATCTGTCCGTGTCAGACGGGCATCTGCCATTGCCTCCAAAACCTGTTCCAATGTTCCAAAGGACTTGCTTTGTTCTCCGGCAGGTACAACGATCTCGGATACCGTATATCCTGCATTTTGCAATGAATTCTTTGCTTTTTCAAGATAATGCGGCGCAACATTTTCGTCTGTTACAATCATGGCACGGCAGGGCTTCATGCGTTCAGCAAGCAATTCACCGCAGTGAGAAAGCAACCCGCTGCCAATCAGGATCGGGTATGATTGTCCATCGGACAAGGACAGATTGATTTCTTTCATGGTTGATTCTCCGTATTAGTTTCCGCCAGCCTGTGCTTTTGCAAGGCGACCTTCTTTGAGACATTCACGAAGCGCATCTTCATCGCGGGCTTCGAGTGCATTCAGGTATTTTTGCAAATTGTCAATCAATGTGTGCAGTTCACCAGACAAATTGTCAGCATTTGCAAGCATTAATTCCGTCCACATATTTTCATCCAGACGAGCCACGCGCGTCATATCGCGGAAGCTGCCTGCCGAAAAACCACGCTGTTCCTGCGCTGTCGGCGATTTGACATATGCGCCGGACACGATGTGCGCCAGCTGCGAGGTGTACGAAATGATGCGGTCGTGAATTTCGGGCGTGGACATGGTCATGCGCGAGAAGCCGATGTCAAGGAAGTAATTTTTCAGCATTTCCAAGATTTTCAGCTCAGGCGACATGGTCGGTGTCAGAATCATGGATGCGCCGTCAAACAGTGCATCAGAGGAATGGACGAAGCCACCCTGTTCTTTGCCTGCCATCGGGTGACCGCCGATATAGTGGAAACCCTTTTCCTGCGCGATTTTTGTGACTGCTTCGCACACGTTTCGCTTTGTTCCGCAAATGTCCACCACGACACAATGCCCTTTTCCGAGCAAATCTGCGTGGGAGGTCACCCATTCGATTGCTGCATTCGGGCAGAGTGCTACGATGACGAGGTCACATTCGGGCAGAAGTTCATCCGTCAGCGGCGCGTCTACTGCGCCGGAAAGACGGGAAAGAAGTTGTACTTCACTGTCGATATCAAAGCCGTAGACTGTGTGAGAAGTGCGGCTTTTCGTTGCTTTTGCGAAAGAACCGCCAATCAGTCCCAAGCCAATCACTGCAATATTCATGGATTACACCTCCGGTGCGGGATGCTCAGCCATGAAGTCATGCAGGGCATGAAGCTGTGCGGCGAGGGCATCGAATGTTTCGGGACGAATCGACTGCGGGCCATCGCAAACGGCGTGGGCAGGATCGTTGTGCACTTCGATAATCAAACCGTCTGCGCCTGCGGCAACTGCTGCGGGTGCGGTTTGCGGGACAAGCCATGCTTTGCCTGCGGCGTGGCTTGGGTCGATGATGATGGGAAGGTGTGTCAGGCGGCGAAGTACAGGAACTGCGCCGATATCCAGTGTATTACGGGTGTAGGTTTCGAAGGTGCGGATGCCTCTTTCGCAGAGAATGACATCGTGATTGCCGCCAGCCATGACATATTCTGCACTCATCAGCCATTCTTCGTAGGTTGCGCAGAGTCCGCGCTTCAGCAAAATCGGCTTTTCCTGTCTGCCCAGACGCTTCAAAAGGTCGAAATTCTGCATATTTCTTGCACCGACCTGAATGATATCGACATCTTTGAAGAACGGAAGCTGGTCTGCATCCATGATTTCGGTGACGATTGGCAGACCGGTTTCTTCGCGGGCAACTTTCAGCAGTTCCAGACCATTCGTGCCAAGACCTTGGAAGGAGTACGGCGAAGTACGCGGTTTGAATGCGCCGCCGCGGAGGACATTTGCACCTGCCGCCTTGACACGCTTTGCAATTTCGACTACCTGTGCTTCACTTTCGACAGAGCAAGGACCTGCCATCAATGTGAGTGTGCCGCCGCCGATTTGCGTGTCGCGCACTTTGATGACGGTCGCATCGGGATGGAATTTGCGGTTTGCGTGCTTGTATGGTTCCTGCACACGCTTGACATCTTCGACAATGTCCAGCGCGGAAATCAAATCGGTATCAATTGCGGCGGTATCACCGACCAGACCGAGAATCGTGCAGGATGCGCCGACACTCTTATGCACGTCAATATTTTTTTCTTTCAGCCAATCCAGCAGGCTGTTGAGTTGGGCTTCATTCGGATTTTGTTTCAATACAACAATCATGATAATACTCCTTTCGGCGATTTCCGCCATAAAAAATGCACCCGCAGTCGGTTTGACCGCAGGCGCGTTTCGAATTCGTTGTGCTTACTTGATTCCAAGCGTGAGTCAAGCGGCAGTGCGTTCCGATTACAGTGCGCTGGGCAAACCGAAATGGACTTTCTCCGAATAATAGAAAAAGCCGTAGCAATAATATTCGGTTTTCTGATACATCGGATACAGCATTGCGTTGAACTCCTTTCGTTTGGTTTATGCTTATATTTTAGCACTCTAAATCCCAAAAGTCAATTGGGAAATGTACCAATGTTTCACGCTTTAACGCTTCAAAGCATATGCAATTTATACAGCACGTTAACGAAAAGACATGAAATAATTCGCAGATACGAATTAATCGAGCGAACCTTCGAGATAATAAGATGCTTCCATGTCAGCGGTGCAGAGTGCAAATGCCAGCGGGTACATTTCGAGTGCCTTGCCGACCGTGTTTGCATCCTCAGGGCCGGAAAATCCCATGTGCCAGCGAATGGCGAATGCTTCTTCTTTGCGCAGATGCATGAAAAACTGAATCAGAAAGACGGATTTTTCGCCGTGACCATAAGGCAGACGGTCATCAATTTTGTAGAATGGCACTTTCTCCCAGACACCCTGCGCATTTTTGTTGTTGCGATAATCGACCGTGTAAAAATTCATTTTGCAGAGGTCATGCAGAAGCGCAACAATGGCGATGCTTTCTTCGGAATAGTTCATGTTGTAAATTTCCTGACAGCGCGGGCGGGCGAGGTAGTCTTTCAGACAGTGGTAGACATTCAGGGAATGTTCCAGCAGACCGCCTTCATATGCGCCATGATAGCGGGTGCTTGCGGGTGCGACAAAGAAATCGCTTTCTTCGGAAAGCAAATATTCCAGCAGTTTATCTGCACCCTTGCGTGTGATGTTCTCGTTGAAAATGCGGATAAATTCTTCTTTTTTGGCTGCAAGTTGATTCTTTTCCATGGCGTAAAATCCTTTCTTCACGGAAATTGGGGTTCCTTTTCATTATACAACATTTTTCACTGCATTGCAAGTGAAACCGAAAAAAACTGACGCATCGGACACTTGCATTCTGCATTGGTTTGTGTTATAATTATTCTGGAATAATTTACATCAGATGGAGGCATTTTCATGTATACGATTCGTTTGGCAGAGGAAAAAGATATTCCCGAATTGGTGCGTCTGCGTCTTGCGTATCTGGAAGATGACAATGAAGCACCGCTTCCGATGGACAAAGCCGCGGCAGTTGCACAGCAGCTTCCTGTGTATTTTGCAAAACACATGGGAGAGGACTGTTTTGTGTTCGTTGCGGAAGCGGAGGGACATCTGGTTTCCAATGTGATTCTCTGCTGCATGGAAAAGCCTGCAAATTTGTCATTTCCCAGCGGAAAAAGCGGCACGGTTCTCGGTGTCTATACGGAACCTGCTTTTCGCGGACAAGGCTGTGCTACTGCCCTCATGACTGCGCTGAATGAAAAGGCAGATGCGCTTGGTCTGGATATTGTGAAGCTTTCTGCCAGCCGCATGGGAAAACCTGTTTACGAGAAAGTCGGTTTTGTGGTATCGGAAACGCATTTCACGGAGATGCACCGAACCCGTGAGACATCCGTCTGATGAAAGAAAGATTTCCTGCTTCGGAAAGGAATTGTGTATGGACATCGGAATAGATTTAGGTACGGCAAATATCATTATCACGATGGGAAATAAAGGCGTTGTTCTGGATGAACCTTCCGTGATTGCATTCAACAAGCGCACAGAACGTGTGGTTGCGGTCGGTACGGAAGCATACAAAATGGAAGGGCGCACGCCTGATTATATAGCGGTCGTGCATCCGCTGCAAAACGGTGTGATTTCGGATGATATTCTGACACAGGCATTGCTGCGGGAACTTCTCATTGCCGTGGCAGGGCATCCGGTCATCAAGCCGCGTATTGTCATTTGCCTGCCGTCTTTGGTGACAGAGGTGGAAAAACGTGCCATTCTGGATGCGGCAATGAGTACCGGTTCACGCAAGGTGCATTTGATTCAGGAACCGCTTGCGGCATTGATGGGCGCGGGCATTTCCATCAGCAAGCCTGTAGGACATATGGTTGTGGACATTGGCGGCGGCACAACAGATGTTGCCGTGGTTTCCATGAATGGTGTCGTGACGGCGCGTACCATGAAAATTGCGGGCGGGCATTTTGATAATGCCATTATTCGCTATGTGCAGAATAAATATCAGATTTTGCTTGGAAATAATTCCGCTGAAGAACTGAAGAAAACACTCTGCAATATCTATGCGCCGAGTGAGGACGTCATTCAGACAGTCAAAGGGCGAAATGTGACGCGGGGATTGCCTGACCAGTGTGATTTGAGTCAGGTGGAAATCGCGGAGGCGCTGGAATCGGACATTTCTGCCATCACCGAAATGATTCGGCGGGTACTGGAAGAAACGCCGCCGGAATTGGTGGGCGATATTTATGCAAACGGCATCACGCTAACGGGCGGCGGTGCATTGTTGGGCGGTTTGGAGCAATATCTTTCCCGTACACTGGGCGTGACGTTCCATATCGCAAAAGAGCCGATGACCTGCGTAGCACTCGGAACGGTCAAAGCATTTCAGCGAAAAGACGTGCTTTTGGATGGTTTCGAGCGTATTGACGGGTATCGGCAGTAATTGAGATTCGGAGAATAGGTATGCTGAAATTAACAGATATGCAAGTGGTGCGGATGCTTGCAAAAAAACACGCATTTACGTTTTCAAAGGGCTTGGGACAGAATTTCCTGATTGATGAGAGTGTTTGCCCCGCGATTGCGGAGTACGGCATTCCGTCTGCGGACTGCTGTGCACTGGAAGTTGGTGCAGGATTCGGTGTTTTGACGCAGCAGCTTGCATTACACGCGAAAAAAGCAGTTGCAGTGGAATTGGACAAGCGGTTAGCGCCTGTGCTGGAAGAAACGCTGTCAGATTTTGACAATGTGGAAATCGTGTGGCAGGACATCACGAAAGTGGATATCCGAAAGTTTTTGCAGACGCAGTTTGGCGATGAAAAAGTGGCATTCTGCGCGAATTTGCCATATTACATCACCTCACCGATTCTGATGCAGCTTTTGGAATCGGGCGCGAAATTCGAAGCCATCACAGTCATGGTGCAGAAAGAAGCAGCGGATAGACTTTGTGCGGAAATCGGCAGTCGTGCCGCAGGCGCAGTGACGGCGGCAGTACAGCTTCGCGGTACGGCAGAATTGCTGTTTGAAGTGCCGCGCACATCATTTTATCCTGCGCCGAATGTGGATTCGGCAGTCATTCGCATCACACCGTATGAAACGCCGCTTTGCGATGAAGAAACGCTTGTATTTACGCTAAAAATGGTGAAGGCGGGATTCGCACAGCGCAGAAAAACGGCGGTCAACGGACTTTCCGCAGGATTGGGGCTTTCGAAAGAAGCGGTCACGGAAGCACTGGAAGAATGCGGATTATCAGCAAATGTGCGCTTTGAGGCACTCGACCGTGATATGCTCCTGCGGCTGTCGGATGCACTTCGCGGTAGAATGGAATAATACAGAAAAAACGCATCGGCGAACATTTTCGTTCTCGCCGATGCGTATTTTTTATGCTTATGCAAATTTGGTCAGGCATTCTCTGCGCACGAGTGCTTCCAAATCGGAAGGCAGGTGGTGCTGTGCATCCCACTCCTGTCCGAATGACCGGGCGATTGGTGCGTATTCCGCATACAGTGCAGTCTGCTTGTAATTTTTCAGCAGAAGCGGCAATTCTTCATGATGTGCCTCTGCGCGTGCAATTGCAAGGCAGAGCGAAATATTGACTTCTTTGCGGCTTCCTACGCATTCGAACGGTTTGTTCGGAAGAAGTCCGCAAAGCTCCTGCAAAATCGGTTCCATTTCGGGCAGATTCCAGAGGTCTGCGCCCAGAAGCCGCTGAATTTCAGTGTAGGGGAGGAACGGCGAGAGAATGACGCTGACGAACAGGCATTTTGCGCAGTGTCCACACCATGCATCTTTCTTTGCGCCGACATTGCAGCTGCGGAACATTTCGTGATAGCAAACGGGCAAAGAGGCGAAATAGCGTGCAATCTGAAATTCGGTCAGCGGTCGCAGCAGACTGAAATAGCGGATGCCGACACGCAGATAATCACGTTCATACGCGAAAAAGTCCTGTTCGAATTCGTAGCTTTTGGAATATTGGTGATTGACTTCCTGTGCGGTCATGGAAACAGTCGCTTCGCTTGCGGAGGATTCGTTGGAAAGCACCACGGTATCCAGTCCGCGGAGGTAAGCCGTCAGCACCGCAGAGAAGGCAACGATTGCAGAAAACGGCGTATGTCCGTTCAAAAATCCTTTGGCATTGCATTCGAGCATATTCGTGTCGAGTGTACGCTTGACTTCGCAGATGCGTCTTTTCGGGATACCAGCCATGAGGGCGGCTTGTTCAGCGCTGTCACGGTGGTTTATCATGTATGCGGATGCATTGGAAAGCGATGCTTTCAGCAGATTCAGCGTGACGATGGAATCTTTGCCGCCGCCGACTGGAATCAGCTTGCCAGAAAGTTTTTTGACGGACGGTGCATCCGACAGCGGATTCCCTTCACAGGAAAATTCCATAAATGCGTCCATATCGGTTTCGATGCCGTTGCGGAAGAAGAATTCACCCAAGCCGTGGAAGTACAGGCGTTTCCACCATGCCTGTTGTTCTGCGTTCAGGCTGCCGCAAAGAATGCGGACAGTCGGAGAACAGGTGATTTTCCAATAGCTGACGAGTTCCGTCATGCCAAGCGAGAAGATGAGGCGCTGCAAAGCAGCATCTTCTGTGAAATCTGCGGGCGGTGTGCAGGGAATCGTCCATGTCGGATGAAACCCGCAAAGTCCGTCAATGGAAAAATTATATTCGATAAACAATGCATCTGCGCTTGTTTCCACACTGTATCCGTGATAGGTGAATGTCGGATACTGTTTGCGAAGCGTGAGAAAGTCCATGAGATCGTCCTTTCATCAGGAAAATGGGGGATTACAGTTCCACTTTGACTGCGACAAATCCGTAAGCGGGGAGATTGATGCAGCAGCCTTGAGAATCGCCATACACCACGCTAAAGAGGGTGTAGCGGTCGTTGAAATCTTCGTGGTCAACGTCAATCACAATGTCGTGGTCGGAACGGTTGACGGCAATGACCATTGCCTTGCGGTCATGTTCGTGATATCTTGCGAAAATGATATAATCATTGGAAAGCGTCAGGAATTTGAGTCTGCCGTCAATGAATACTTTCGACATTTTGCGGATGCGGGAGAGGTTCTGGGTATAGGAAATCAAATCGAAATCTTCATGTCCCCATGGGAAGCATCGGCGGTTGAACGGATCGCCGTAGCCATCCAGACCGGCTTCGTCGCCGTAGTAGATGCTTGGCACACCCGGCAGGAAGAATTGCAGTGCCATTGCACATTTCAGCTTTTTCTTGCCGATTTCGTACTGCTGTGGCGTAAGACGGCGTTCTGCCATCCAGTCTTTGCCTCTGCCATTTGCAGGTTCGCCGCCAAGTACCGTAATGGCACGTTCGATGTCATGCGTAGAAACGAAGTTCATCAGCACATCGACGGTCGGCTTCGGGTAATTTTCGAGAATGGTCATGATGCATTCGCGGAATTCGAAAGGACTGCATCCGCCCATATAGCGCATAATGGCGGTGCGGAACGGGTAGTTCATGACACTGTCAAGCTGACCGCCGAGGAGATAGCGGCGTTTTTCGCCGTAGGCTTCCTTATTGGAAGCGTCCTCCCAGACTTCGCCGATAACGATTTTGTCGTTATCATAGCCCTTTACGCAATCGTGCAGATGTTCGAGGAATTCGTTGGGCAGTTCGTCCGCCACATCCAGACGGAAGCCTGCCGCACCCTGTGACATCCAATATTCCAGCACGCCGCCGCGACCGCAGATATAATCGGTGTATTCGGGTTCATTTTCGTGAACATTCGGCAGTGTGTCGATGCCCCACCATGCTTCGTAGGAATGGGGGTAATTGTGGAAGCAGTACCATTTATAATAGGGGCTTTCGGGGGTATTGAACGCGCCGTTTTCCGGATAGCGTCCGAATTTGTTGAAGTAGATGCTGTCTGCGCCCGTATGGGAGAAAACACCGTCCAGAATGACGCTGATGCCGTAGCGTGCGGCTTCACTGCAAAGGCGTGCGAAGTCCTGATTTGTACCAAGAAGCGGGTCAACTTTGCGATAATTTGCAGTATTGTAACGGTGATTTTCATGTGCTTCAAAAATGGGGTTGAGGTAAATGCAGGTGACACCCAAATCATTCAGATACGGTAATTTCTGGATGATGCCATCCAAGTCGCCGCCGAAGTAGTCGTTGTTCCAGACATGACCGTTGTGGTCGGGGCGATAATATGGAGTGCCGCCCCAGTCATTGCGCAGGACGCGGTCATTCGGGACATTGTCATGTTCTTTGCCGCTTTTGCAGAAGCGGTCGGGGAAAATCTGGTACATGACACCGCCTTTGAGAAAATCGGGCGTTTCATAATGTTCATCGTAGACAGTCAATTGGAACAAATCACCGCCGCTGATCGTCCCCTCATGTCCCGCCGCTTTCTTGACATAATGCCATTGACGGTCAACCATGTATGCAAAATAATAATGATGCACACCGGGGATATTGGCAGAGCAAGTGGCACTGTAATAGACCTCATCGCCTGCTTCATAGACTGTATTCATGGGGACAAAGCGTTCTTTCATGCCCACACGGAATAACACAAGCATCGGGTTGGAATCCAGTTTTGTGTGTTTCGGGAGGCAAATGGTGAAAGTACACGGCTCATTTCTGCGCAGTGCGCCGAACACACTTTTATAAGCGCGATTCCAACTATCATAGATTTGTTTCATACAATTGATTCTCCATTCAGGCATCTGCCGATGGACGGCGCACAAGCGGGCGGTCAGCCTGACCGCCCGTGTTTGCTGCTGTCATGAAATTACAGATTCCAGATATTCTTTGCGTACTCGTCTACGGCACGGTCTGCGGAGAAGATGCCTGCACCTGCGATATTGTTCAGGCTCATCTTGGCGAACTTCATTTTGTCTGCATAACACTGTGCCGCATAGCCCTGTGCCGCACGATAGCTGTCGAAGTCGGCGAGTACCATATAGGGGTCTTGTGTGCGGAGGGAGGTTGCGATTTCGGTGAAGGTGCAGCCATTGATGCCGCGGTTGATACGGTCGATGCAGGAACGGATCAGGCAGTGCTGGTCGTAAATTGCCTGCGGACGGTAGCCGGGCTTGCGCTGGTTGACTTCTTCCGTCTTCATACCGAAGATGATGATGTTGTCATCGCCTGCGGCTTCTTTGATTTCGATATTTGCGCCGTCGAGTGTACCGATGGTGACAGCGCCGTTGAGCATCAGCTTCATGTTACCCGTGCCGGAAGCTTCCGTACCTGCGAGCGAAATCTGTTCGGAGAAGTCGGAAGCGGGCATCAGGAGTTCAGAGAGCGTGACGCAGTAGTTTTCGAGGAATACGACAGAAAGCTTTTCGCTGATGCGGGGGTTCTTGCGGATTTCCTCCGAGAGCGACCAGATCATCTTGATGATCTGCTTGGCAAGGTAGTAGCCGGGGGCAGCTTTTGCCGCGAAAATATAGGTTTTCGGTGCAAAATCCAGATTCGGATTTTCGATCAGCGTGAGGTAATCGGCAATGATGTTCAGTGCATTGAGGTGCTGACGCTTGTATTCGTGCAGAGGCTTGACCTGTACATCAAAAACGCTGTCGGGGTTGAGGATGATGCCGCTTTTCTGCTTGACATATTTTGCGAAGCTTTCCTTATTGCTGCGCTTGACTGCCATCAGACGCTTGAGGACATCCTCATCATTTTCGAACTTGCGGAATTTCTCCAGTTCAGCGGCATTCTTGAGGAACTGTCCGCCGATAGTGTCATGCAGCAGTTCGGTCAGAGCATGGTTGGACTGGTACAGCCAGCGGCGGTAAGCGATGCCGTTGGTGACATTTGTGAATTTCTGCGGTGTATCGCAGAATTCATCATGGAATACGTTGTTCTTGATGATTTCGGAATGCAGCTTGGAAACGCCGTTGACATTGTGCGATGCCGCAACGCAAAGCTTTGCCATGTGGATCATGTTATCCTGAACGATGGACATTCTGGTGGTTTTAGCGCTGTCATTGCCGTTGCGCTGATAAACACCTGCGCAGTAACGGTTGTTAATTTCCACGATAATTGAGAAGATACGCGGAATTACGCGGCGTACAAGGTTGATGTCCCACTTTTCGAGTGCTTCTGCCATGACCGTGTGGTTGGTGTAGGCGAAAACTCTGGTGGTGATGTTCCATGCCTTATCCCAGCCATAGCCGCAGTCATCGAGCAAAATGCGCATCAATTCGGGAATGGCGAGTGTCGGGTGGGTATCATTGATATGGATGGCAACTTTATCTGCAAGGTTATCCAGTGTGCCGTAAACGCTCATGTGGTTATTGACGATGTCGCCGACAGCGGCAGCACAGAGGAAATACTGTTGACGCAGACGGAGCGATTTGCCTTCCAGGTGGTTGTCGTTCGGATAGAGAACCTTAGAAATGGCATTGGCAATAGAATTCTGACCGAGCGCCTTGGTGTAGTCGCCCTGATTGAACATTGCCATATCGAAACTCGGTGCTTTTGCAGACCACAGTCTTAAAACAGAAACGGCGGAGCTGTTGTAGCCCGAAACATACATATCATAGGGGATTGCGGTAACGGTGCTGTAATTGACGTGGGAGATGTGGTGGTACTGCTGATCCCAGTATTCTTCCAAATCGCCTTCGAAGTGAACTTCGATTGCCTGTTCGGGCTTGGGGTCGAGCCAGACTTCGCCGCCGGGCAGCCAGTTGTCGGGAAGTTCGGTCTGCCAGCCTTCTTCAAGCTGCTGCTTGAAAATACCGTATTCGTAGCAAATGCTGTGACCTGTTGCGGGATAGCCTGTTGTAGCAAGACCGTCCAGATAGCAAGCCGCCAGACGACCAAGACCGCCGTTGCCAAGACCTGCATCAGGTTCGTAGTCATAGATGCGTTCGAGATTGATGTCATACTGTTTCAGCATTTTGTTGACATCGTCCGCAAGTTCGAGATTGTACAAACTGGTTTTCAGGGAACGTCCCATCAGAAATTCCATTGAGAGGTAGAAAACTTGTTTCTGACCGGTCGAATTGACATGGTTCATGAATTTCTGACGCTTGTTTTTCATCAGTTCGCAGATCACAGACGACAGTGCGTTATAGATCTGCTTGTCACTTGCTTCATTTGGAGTGACGTTGTACTGTGCGGAAAGGCGGTTCAGAAAATCCTGCTTGACTTTTTCGAATTGTTTTGCCATAGCATTATACTCCATTCTCCAACGTAAATCCATCATTTGGTTGCTGCCGATGTAAAGTCATCGGGCGTGGGTAGATATATTTCTGCGTTTCGTGCCGCCGACACGTTGGACTGCTGACGGCACAATAGAACACCTTACTATTATACCCGATTATGAACAAAAATGCAATAGCCATTTTGAACAATGATTAGTAAAGGAATCATAAAACATACACAAAAGTTCAATCTCTCGTATGCATCCTGCACAAATAGTTAGATTTCATTTGGTATATGATAAGAGGGAAAAAGAACGAGCAGCTTGTCCGCTGCTCGTTCTTTTTATACCTAGTGCCTAAGATATCGGAGCATCGTACCGTTGGAATTCCTGCGCGGAATCATCACGCCGCAGTGCATCAACGAACGCAATATCTCAGGAACGACAATTGGCTGATTATTTGACAAGCTGTTCCAGTGCAGCATACTTGACACAGATGCAGAACAGTTCCATTGCCAGCTTAAGCTCCTCTACAGTCGGATAAGTCGGGGCAATGCGGATGTTGCTGTCATCGGGGTCTTTCTTATAGGGGAAGGTTGCGCCTGCGCCTGTCAGTGTGACGCCGCCCTCTTTGCAGAGCGTCACGACACGCTTTGCGCAGTTTTTGGGAGCGTTGAAAGAAACGAAGTAACCGCCTTCGGGTTTTGTCCATGCGCCGATGCCAAGCGGTTTGATTTCGGCATCGAGCATATCGAGTACCGCATCAAACTTCGGCTTGAGAATCTGACGATGCTTTTCCATGTGTGCCTTGACACCTGCTGCATCCTTGAAGAATGCGATGTGACGCATCTGGTTGACTTTATCGAAACCGATGGTCTGTACGCCGAGGTGTTTGGAAAGTTCTGCGAGGTTTTCCGCAGAGGTATTGAATGCAGCCACGCCGCCGCCGGAGAATGTGATCTTGGAGGTGGACATGAACTGATAGAAGATGCCTTCATTGCCTGTTTCCTTGCAGGCGGCATTGATGGTCAGCGGGCGCTTCGGATTTTCGACAAGGTGGTGGATGCAGTAAGCATTATCCCAGAAGATACGGAAATCTTTTGCAGCGGGTTTGAGTGCTGCGAAGCGGCGGACGGTCGCATCGCTGTAAACGACACCGCCCGGATTGGAGTAAATCGGAACGCACCAGATGCCCTTGACAGAATCATCGCTTTCAACGTATTTCTGTACCATATCCATATCAGGGCCGTCTTCTGTCATGGGGACAGGAATCATTTCGACACCGAAATATTCGGTCAGACCAAAATGACGGTCATAACCGGGGACAGGGCAGAGGAACTTGACATTGTCGAGCTTGCTCCACGGTGTGCAGCCTGCGATGCCCTTGACATAGGCAATCTGAATGCAGGCGAACATCAATTCCAGACTGGAGTTGCCGCCGATGAACATTTCATCGGGATTGGCACCGATGAGTTCTGCAAACAGCTTTTTGACTTCGGAAATACCGGACAGTACACCGTAGTTGCGGCAGTCATCTCCGCTTTCTGAAATCAGGTTGGAACTTGACGGCAGAGCGTCAAGCATCGGCATGGTGAGGTCGAGCTGTGCGGGTGCAGGTTTTCCTCTTGCCATATTCAGACTCAATTTCTTTGCTTGGAATGCAGCATAAGCCTCTTTGGTTTCCTGCAAGAGTGCCTGCAGTTCATCTTGTGAACATTCACTGTACGGTTTGATTCCCATAAACGGGTACCATCCTTCCTGAATGAGATCATGATTTTATAGCATTAATATGCTTCAACAATTTATTGTAGCACATTTTTCAGAAAAATGCAATGGATTTTTGCAAATTTATCGGATGAATACGCGATTTTTTGCAATTTGCAGATTTTCGATATGTGAAAAAATTTCCATAATTTTGAAAAAGTAAGCGCTTTCTATCATTTTATATTATGAATTATTTTGCGAAGTCGATTCGGTTTTGCGAATATGTTTGCACCAGACATTGGAACGATAGAAACTGACGGAAAGCACCGTGGCAATGATCCAACTGACGGGCCATGCCAGCCAGATGCCTGTTGCCTGATAGGGGCCTTTCAGAAAATACGCGAGAACTACGCGCATCACAAGGTCAACAAAGGTTGCAATCATGAAGTAAACGACACTGCCGCTTCCGCGGAGAATGCCGTCTGCGAGGATCTTGATGCAGATGATGCAGTAAAATGGTGAAACGATGCGCAAAAAGTTCTTTCCGGTTTCCATTGCCAGCGCACTGGTTTCCTGATTGGCGAACACCCGCAGGAGTGGTTCGCTGAAAAAGCCGTAGCAGAGGGAAAAAACGATTGCCGTGCCGCAAGCCATGAGGATGCCGGCACGGAAGCCCTGCCGTACACGGTCGGGTTTGGCAGCGCCTAAATTCTGCGCAGTAAAGCTGGAAATGCCACTGCTCATGTTTGTAAAGCAGGTTAACGCAAAGGTGTTTAACTTAATTGCTGCACCGTACCCTGCCGCGACGGAAGAACCGAACACGTTGATGAAATTCTGAATGAACAGATTACCGACAGAAATGAAACTCTGCTGCAAGATGCTTGGAATCGACATTCCTACGATATCGCCAAAATCACGCCATGAAAAGATCGGTGCAGCGCCGTTTTTCGGCAGACTGCATTTCTTGCGGTACAGCAGGTACAGCGCCAGTACACAAGCCGCCGCTTGCGCAATCAGTGTTGCCCATGCACAGCCTGCAATGCCCTTGTTCCATTGAATGACGAAAATCAAGTCCAGCACGATATTACCAAGAGAAGAAAAAATCAGGAGATACAGCGGTGTTTTGCTGTCACCCATACTGCTGAACAAGCCGGTGATAACATTATATAAATGTACAAACAAAAATCCACCCGTGTAGATTTTCAGATAGGTGTCGGCATCTGCAAAAACATTGTCCGGTGTGCCGACCAGATTCAGCAGGGAGGTACTTGCCAAAACGCCGAATGCCGTCAGAATCAGCGAGATGACCGCGCCGCTGATGATGGCGGTGGAAATGCAGGAATGTACACGCTGATAGAGTTTGCTGCCGTAGAGTTTTGCCAGTACCACGCCGCAGCCGATCTGACTGCCGATTGCCACTGCCATGAACAGCATGGTGATGGGGTAGCTGACGCTGATTGCCGCCAGTGCATCCTCACCGATGTATTTTCCTGCAATTGCCGTATCTGCGATATTATATAGCTGCTGGAAAAAGACGCTTAAAAACAGCGGGAGGGTGAATCGAATCAAAACCGTTCCCGCTGTGCCTTGTGTCAGATCTTCTTTTTGTGTCATGCAGAATTTCGCTCCTTTTTGCTGCCGCGAATGGGGAATGTTTCTCAACAAATTCCCTTACGCAGTTATGTCCTTTTCAACTACATTAACAAAGTTTTCAACGCCACTTCAACAGTTTTCAACATTCAACAAGTTGAAAACGTTAAAATAGAAACGCACGTAAATTCGTATATTTATTTATTCGTTCATTCCGTTTTTCCGTGATATATGGAAAAATTTTTTGATTTTCCCCCATTCTTCACGGGTTTTTGTTTTCAACAATGTTAATTTTCCACGTATCATGGCAAGCGTTTTCTCGTCATTCGGAAACCACCATTTCAAAAACAGAATTGCCAGACCGAAGGTGAACAGTTTTTCGGGTGTGCCGGGCATCCATAGGATACCAAGATAGACGCTTCCGATGCGAAACAGCCAATTCCAATCCATATAGTAGCCGATGCCTGCGGCACAGTATGCCCAGCCGTTGGTACAAAACCACGCAGCACCGACACAAAGTAGTAAATGCGGGTTGGCTAATGCGCGAATCCATGCTTTGATACGGGGATGTTTTGTCATACAGGATGCCTCCTTTTGTCATTTTTCCACAACGGGAATGAATGCTGCTGCAATGCGGTTTTTTCCGCGCTTTTGCACATAAATCCAGCCAATGACAGAAAAGACGACTGCGCCGATGAAGTTCACGAATAAATCTTTGATGGTGTCTGTCAAGCCGATGTCAAGATAGCCATTGATGACTTGTGTTGTGCCGTCAGCCAGTTGAATCGTGGTTTGCACGATATCCTGAACGGCGATGGGGATATTCTGCGCCGTTTCATCCAATGTCACTGACTGAAACCCATATATAATAGTATCCTTCTGCATATCCAGTTGAAACAGGTGATCCATGCTGAATTCAAAGAATTCCCAGAAGATGCCGATGGTCATGGAAAAGCAGAAGGCAACGAGTGCCTGAAAGGTCGGGGAAAGCTCAAATTTAAATTTTTTATTTTCGTTGAGCAAATCAACCAGACAAAATCCGAATGCTGCAAACAGAAATCCGTTGACTGTGTGCAGTATTGTATCCCAATATGTGTATTTGACGTAATAGCATTCAATTTCGCCGAGAATCTCCGCACAGAAAATGAACACGAAAATGGTGACTTCCAGCACAGTCGGCAATTTGATGTGCAGTGCTTTCTCTATAAAAGGCGGCGCTAAAAACAAAATCAGCGCCAGCAGACAGACAAAGCAGCTTTCCCAGAGATGCTGTGACGCAGAACGCACGGCAACGACCATGATGATCAGACGCAGGACGACCCAGACGATAAAAGCGGGGCGGTCACTGCGAATCTGTGCGATCAAATCTTGCCGTCTGATACGATTTCTCATGCGGTTACGTGCTTTTTGTTCCATTGTGATTTCTCCCTTACAGCTGCCAAAGGTGGTATTTCTATTCTGTCCCTTCTGATTTCCGATATCCTCAGGGCGAAAAAAAAGCAGGGTAATCACCCTGCTGCCTAGAAAAATGAAATCAAATAATTGTGTGTAGAACAAAAGAAAGGAGACAACAAAACGAGTGAAAAAATAACATAACATTATTTATCACCAAACTCATTATACAACATGAGGGGCATCTCGTCAACTACTTTTTTCAAAAATCAGGGTTGAACTGTATAAATTCGGCAAATATTACAAAACGGAAAGAATCGTTTGTGCAGAATTTCCGCAGAGTGCTGTGCATGACGGATTCTCAGCAAAAACTACCACGCAAATTTAAAGGAAAAATCATCCAAATGGCTTTACAAGTGTGTCGGTTTGTGTTATAATAGATACGTGAAATTTTGCGCAGACGATTTTACAAACGTCATAACGCAGATTCCCATTATTAAACATCCACAAGGAGGAATATTCCAATGGCACCTATCGTTCGTAAGAAGAAGACGATGGACGGCAACAATGCAGCTGCTTGGGTCTCCTACGCCTTCACGGAAGTTGCGGGTATCTACCCGATCACACCTTCCAGCCCGATGGCAGACTATGTTGACCAGTGGGCAGCACAGGGTCAGAAGAACATCTTCGGCACTACTGTTAAGGTTGAGGAAATGCAGTCTGAGGCAGGCGCAGCTGGTACTGTGCACGGCTCTCTGAATGCAGGCGCTCTCACCACGACCTACACCGCATCTCAGGGCTTGCTCCTGATGATTCCGAATATGTACAAAATCGCAGGTGAGCTGCTTCCTACCGTTTTCCACGTTTCCGCTCGCTGCGTTGCTTCTCACGCACTGAACATCTTCGGCGACCACTCTGACGTGTATGCTTGCCGTCAGACCGGTTTCGCAATGCTGGCTGAAACCAACCCGCAGGAAGTTATGGATCTGGCTGCTGTTGCACACCTTGCTGCAATCAAGAGCCGCGTTCCTTTCATCAACTTCTTCGATGGTTTCCGTACTTCTCACGAAATCCAGAAGATTCAGATCTGGGATTATGAAGATCTGAAGGAAATGTGCGATATGGATGCTGTTAAGGCATTCCGTGACCGTGCCCTGAATCCGGAAGCTCCGACCATGCGTGGTTCTCACGAAAACGGCGATATCTTCTTCCAGCATCGTGAAGCTTGCAACGCTTACTACAATGCTGTTCCCGGTATCGTTGAGGAGTACATGGACAAAGTCAATGCAAAGCTCGGCACTGACTACAAGCTGTTCAACTACTACGGCGCTGCTGATGCAGACCGCGTCATCGTAGCAATGGGCTCTATTTGCGACGTTGCAGAAGAAGTCATCGACTACATGAACGCAAACGGCGAAAAGGTCGGTCTGGTCAAGGTTCGCCTGTTCCGTCCGTTCTCTGCTGAAAAGCTCGTTGCTGCTATTCCTGCAACCGCTAAGAAGATTGCTGTTCTCGACAGAACCAAGGAACCCGGCGCTCTCGGTGAGCCTCTGTTCCTCGATGTTGTTGCAGCACTCGCAGCATCCGGCAAGTCCGATGTTAAGGTCATCGGCGGTCGTTACGGTCTGGGTTCCAAGGATACTCCTCCTGCAAGCGTCTTCGCAGTATACGAAGAACTCGCAAAGGATGCTCCGAAGGCACAGTTCACCCTCGGCATCAATGACGATGTTACCTGCCTCTCTCTCGCAGAGAAGGAAGCTCCCAACACCGCAGCAGAAGGCACCATCGAGTGCAAGTTCTGGGGTCTGGGCGGCGACGGTACCGTTGGTGCAAACAAAGACTCCATCAAGATTATCGGTGACCACACTGATAAGTACGTTCAGGCTTACTTCCAGTATGACTCCAAGAAGACCGGCGGTACCACCATTTCGCACCTGCGTTTTGGCGACAAGCCCATCAAGAGCCCATACTACATCAATAAGGCTGACTTCGTTGCCTGCCATAACCCCTCTTACATTCTGAAGGGCTACAAGATGGTCAACGACGTAAAGCCGGGCGGTGTATTCCTTATCAACTGCCAGTGGGATGCTGAGAATATCGGCAGCTACCTGAATGCAGAAACCAAGCGTTACATCGCAAAGAACAACATTCAGCTCTATCTGGTCAACGCAATTGACCTCGCTGCTAAGATCGGTCTGGGCAAGCGTACCAACACCGTGCTCCAGTCCGCATTCTTCTCCCTCTCCAAGGTGCTGCCGGAAGCAGAAGCAATCGGCTACATGAAGGAAAAGGCTCAGAAGTTCCTGAAGAAGGGTATCGAAATCGTTCAGATGAACGAAGCAGCGATTGATGCCGGTGCAACCGCATATGTTAAGGTTGAGATCCCTGCTGATTGGGCAAATGCTGTTGATGCTGACTGCAACTGCAAGACCGAAGGCCCTGCAAAGCTGGTCAAGATGGTCAACAACATCATGACTCCTGTTGGCAAGATGGATGGCGATGCACTTCCTGTTTCCGCATTCGTTGACCACGTTGACGGTACTTTCGAACAGGGCGCATCCGCATACGAGAAGCGCGGCGTTGCAGTGCTCGTTCCTGAATGGAATGCAGACACCTGCGCAAAGTGCAACCGTTGTGCATTCGTTTGCCCGCACGCTACCATTCGTCCGTTCGCTCTGACTGAAGCTGAAGTTGCTGCTGCACCGGAAGCAATCAAGATTGCTCCGAAGGCAATTGTCAAGACCGAGTACAAGTATACCTTGGCAGTTTCCACCATGGACTGCATGGGCTGCGGCGTTTGCGTTGGCGTTTGCCCGACCAACTCCCTCAAGATGGTTTCCAGAGAATCTCAGGATGCACAGCAGCCTGTATTCGATTACTGTGTTGCCAAGGTTACCGAGAAAGCAGAAGTTGCTTCCGACGCAACCGTTATCAGCAGCCAGTACAAGAAGCCGCTGCTTGAGTTCTCCGGTTCCTGCGCAGGCTGTGCAGAAACTTCTTATGCTCGTCTGATCACACAGCTCTTTGGCTCCAGAATGTACGTCTCCAACGCAGCAGGTTGTTCCTCCATCTGGGGCGGCCCTGCTGCTACATCTCCTTACACCACCGATGCAAACGGCAGAGGTCCGGCATGGGCAAACTCCCTGTTCGAGGACAACGCTGAGCACGGTCTGGGTATGTATCTTGGTCAGAAGGCAATTCGTACCCGCCTGATCGAGAAAGTTCAGAACATCCTGACTGCTGAAAAGGCATCTGATGAGTTGAAGGCTGCTGCACAGGCTTACCTCGACACTGTTGAGGATGGTGCAAAGAACGGCGCTGCTACTGATGCACTCGTTGCAGAACTTGCAAAGGTTGCTGACAAGTGCGAAAACTGCGCTGATATCTACGAAAACCGCAAGTACCTCTCCAAGAAGTCCGTATGGATCTTCGGTGGTGACGGTTGGGCATACGACATTGGTTTCGGTGGTCTGGATCACGTTCTGGCTTCCGGCGAAGATGTCAACATCATGGTATTCGATACCGAAGTTTACTCCAACACCGGTGGTCAGGCTTCCAAGTCCTCCAACATCGGTCAGGTTGCACAGTTCGCAGCAGCCGGCAAGGCAATCGCAAAGAAGCGTCTTGCAGACATCGCTATGAGCTATGGTTACATCTATGTTGCTCAGATTGCAATGGGTGCTGACATGAACCAGACCTTGAAGGCAATCAAGGAAGCAGAAGCTTACCATGGTCCGTCCCTCATCATCGGCTATGCACCTTGCGAAATGCACAGCATCAAGGGCGGTATGCAGAACTGCCAGAAGGAAATGCAGAAGGCAGTCGAGTGCGGTTACTGGAACAACTTCCGTTTCGATCCTCGTCTTGCAGAAGCAGGCAAGAATCCGTTCCAGTTGGATTCCAAGGAGCCGACCGCATCTTATCAGGACTTCATCATGAATGAAGCTCGTTACAGTGGTTTGACTCGTTCGTTCCCTGAGCGTGCAAAGGAACTGTTTGCGAAGGCAGAGGACACTGCTGCAAAGCGTTACGCACAGCTCGTAGAACTTGCGAAATAATTGAACCCACAGCATTTTCATATGCCAATCCAATAATGTTTTGTGCGACGTACAAGTGCGCAGGGCATTTGGACAATATTAGTCAGAAATCCGTAGTCGTGCGGACGCCTGACAAAAAAGCCCCCCACGGAACGTACAGTTCGGTGGGGGATACTTTTTTTATGGGAGGGTTTCCCAACAAAGATGGCTATGCACGCGAAGCGAGATTAAAGTTTTACTCGATTTTTTTCAAAAAATCGCAGAGTCGAGAGGCAGAGCCTCTGGACTTCGCAACCTTTTGAAAAAGCCCCCGCAAAACTATAATTACGCTTCGCGTGCATAGCCTGATAATTACGGAGAGACTTCGCCCAAGGGAATCAATTCCCGTTGGAATTCTCAATAAAATAGCCGCTTATTTCTGGTGCAGCCAGTAATATACTATTCCATATATGACCGATGCCGCTGTGCCGTATAATATCACAGGCCCCGCAATCGTGAATATCTTCGTCCCAACTCCCAAAATAAATCCTTCCGTTTTCGATTCCACCGCCGCCGAGGATACCGCATTCGCAAACCCCGTGATGGGCACAAGCGTCCCCGCCCCACCATGCTTCGCAAGCTTTTCATATATCCCCAGCCCCGTCAGCAGCGCAGACAGAAAAACCAGTATGACCGATGTCCATGCCCCCGCCGCTTCTGTATCCATCTCAGACATCAGGAAAAATTGCCGCAGCACTTCCCCAAGCAGACAAATCCCGCCGCCAATCACAAACGCTTTGCATACTGTCACAAATACATTGGTCTTTCGTGCGTATTTGCTTACCATTTCCTGATATTCCTGCTTTGTCATCTCAGACATAAAAAATCGCCGTCCTTTCCGTACATATTCTGTACGGAAAGCGGCGGCTTATGCAAATTAAGGTGCGAGAAAAAGCTCGTTGATCGTACCGTTTGTGGCATTCAAACAGTAGAAGTGGTATTCTTCCCCATTCAGACATTCTGCAAAAGCAGTGCCGTCATCGGTCAGATACCAGATTTCGCGCAAGCCGTTGTCGAGCGTACCGCTTGTACGAATTTGCGGGGAAAACGTGCATACCTCCGAAGTGAATCGGTATGCTGGAATGCATTCCTGAAGCGCCTGAATACGTTCTTTCGCATTCAGCTTTTCCAGTACCTCCAGTTGCGGGTGACTTGTGGGTTTGTTCGTTTCCAGCGAATAATTCCGCCATGTTTCGGATGCCAACATCATTTCAGGCAGGTTTTGTCCCGAATCCACCGCGGAGAAGACGATCGAACGTGAACCGCCATCCGTGCCGTCATAGCGGAAACCGCAGTTGAACAGCGTCAGACAGTATTGCTTCTCAGCACTGAGATTCTGAGAGATTCCCTCCATGGTCAACATTCCCACAGAATGCGGCATCAGCTCTGTGCCGTTTCTGTCAAGTGATGGGATTTTTCCGCTGATTGGTTGGTTTTTGCTGACTTCCACAAGAGAACAGCCGCGAGATACGGTAATCGTTTCGTCTGTGCCGTTCGCAATGCAAAGTTCCAGTTTTCCGTCTGCATGGTAAACAGCATCGTATAGAATCACATCGTCAGCCTGACACAGCGCATCGACCTGCTTCTGACGTTGAGATTCCAATTGAAGATATGACTGCTGCATAGGGGAAAGTGCAGTTTCAGTGGCAGTCAGAACTTCCATGCTTTCGGGGGTTGGAGGATTCATAGCGGCAAAAAGCCGATTGAACAGCGGTTCTGCCTGTGCAAACTGGTTTGCAAGTTGGCTGCGGGTAGACTGGTAATCCTCAAGAAGCGATTTGGCATAAGACGGCGCAGCAGCATTGGAAGCGGCTGAACTTGCCGTGCTGTTCGGAGATGGGGTAACGGATTGCTGTTCTTTTGCTTTCTGATACAGCATGACAGCCGTGCCGCTGACCAGTACGAATGCGGCAGCTGTTGCCAAAAAGGATTGCAGACGCGCCTTTTTGCTGCTTTCAGCGTGAGAGATTGGTTTTGCTGGTTGTTTGGTTTGGACAAGAACAGCAGGTTCATCTTCTTCAGCACGAGTCTGTTTCGATTCCTGCCGCGGCTGCATGGCATCCGCCATGCGGATTTTTCGGAGTGTTTCTGCGCGGAATCGCTGGGAAGCATGAATGCTTTTTGCAGCGTCGGCATATTCTGCGAGAACATCCTGTGCATGGGAGTCAGAATTCATGGGCGTGCATCCTCCTTTCTTGGCTATTAAATTTTGTAAGCTCCTTGAGTTTTTTTCGTGCACGGCGAATACGAGATGCAACGGTACTGCGTGGGATATGGAGCATTTCTGCGGTTTCGTCAATGGAATAGCCTTCAACGAAGTGCAGACACATCGGCACGCGCACCTCCTGCGGAAGCTGCATGACGAGATTCATGATGGATTCATCCCGCGGGGAAAAATTTGTTTGCATGAACGTATCATTCTCTTCCAGAGAAACGGTGCGGGAATGTTCGGCGGATTTCAGATAATCCTTTGCAAGATTGATCGCTGTACGCAGCAGCCAGGGCAGGACTCTGTCCTCCTCCATCGCATCAGAAGCAGCAAGCAGCCGCAAAAATGCTTCCTGTGTACAATCTTCCGCAGCGTGCATTTCGCCTGTAACGTGCCATGCTGCACGAAGCACGGTATCGACGTATTCAGAAAACGCCTGCTCGACACGGCGTCTTTGCATTTGCAGCTCACCTCCTGTTTTGAACCTCTAAGATGAATACGATTGAGAACGGCAAAAATGTTCACCTCTCAAAAATATTTTTTATTTATCAAAATAAAGTGTTCCTTGGAGTGTGACGAGCGCAACAGGCGGGAGCGTGAGTGTGATGACGTTTTCGGTTTGCGTGAGATTGGCGGAAAAGTCCGTTGGTGTGACGGTTTGCGGGGCATCTGCGGTGTTATGTGCATGATAATCTTCATGATGCAGAATGCGAGCAGATACGTCGGAAATATTCGGGAATGAAAGCGTGACTGTCTGCGCCTGCAAGGTTGGATTGCAGAGCGAAGCCAGCAGTTTTCCATCCTGATGAGAAGCAATGACAGACACAGCGGGAATACCGTCCACTTCGCCGATGTCGCCTGAAATATTCAGCAGCAGCGCATTTTGGTGTGCTTTCATCATTTCAAAGACATGGTACGTTGGTGTGCAGATGACCGTGTCACCTTCTGTGAGAATCAGTGCTTGCAGGACATTGACTGTTTGTGCCAGATTTGCCATTTTTACGCGGTCGGTGTGACGATGGAACACATGAAGTGTCATGGCGGCAAGCATGGCATCGCGCATGGTGTTTTGCTGTACGAGGAAAGCGGGATTTGAACCCTCTGCGGGGTCGTACCATGCGCCCCATTCGTCCACGACCAGTGCAATTTTGCGTTCTGCGTCATATTTGTCCATGATGGCGGAATGGTTGGTAATCAGCTTGTCCATTTTGAGTGCGCCGCGAATGACACCGAAGTATTCCGCTTCTGGAAAGTCCACAGCGTCGCCTTTTTTCTCCCATACTTCTGTTGGTACGGTGTAGAAATGCAGACTGAGCGCATTCATCATGGAAGCATCGGTTTGCTGCATCATGGTTTCTGTCCATGCGTAGTCGTCACTGTTCGGCCCACAGGCTATTTTCATCATTGGTGTCGTAAAATCGTAGGTTTTGGCAAAGCCCTGCCATCTGCGGAATTGGTTTGCGTAAAAAGCGGCAGTCATGTTGCCGCCCCCGCCCCATGCTTCATTGCCGATGCCGAAATAGGGCAGTTTCCATGCATTCTGCTGTCCGTTGGCACGTCGTTCGCGGGTGAGCGTAGTGTCAAAATCGGAAGTGCAGTAGTGTATCCAGTCTGCCATTTCCTGCACCGTGCCGCTGCCCATGTTGGCACACAGATACGGTTTGCAGTGGAGCATTTCGCAAAGCTGAAAGAATTCATGTGTGCCGAAGCGGTTGGTTTCGGGTACCCAGCCCCAGACGGTATTGATGGTTTGCGGACGGTTTTCGGGTGCGCCGATGCCGTCTCGCCAGTGGTAGGTGTCGGCAAAGCAGCCGCCGGGCCATCGTAACACGGGAATGTCCAGCTTTTGCAGTGCGGCGATGAGCGCATAGCGGAAATCCTGTTTCTTTTCGTCCCAGAATCCGTCATAGATGCATCTGCCGAGGTGTTCTGCAAAATGACCGTATTGTTCTGCGGGAATGCGGGTGTCGGTTGTGGGAATGGTGATATGGAGTGTGGTGTTCATAGAAATCTCCTTGATAAAAAAAGGCAGTCATAGAATTATGACCGCCTTTCGTTTCCTTAAGGCAACACCGCACAAAGCACGCCTAACGGCTTGGTGGCACATCTACCTGCAGATTTTCCGCCATCTTGCACAGAAATTCTTTGCTGGGCGTCAGCCCAGCGGCATCATTTCTGTACAATCTGACGAAAAATCTGACTGGTCAAACTCGTTTGACCATACGTATCCTGCACCACCAGCTCTGTGCGGTGTTGCCTA
>JAZUJW010000047.1:0-6843 GCA_045642925.1 Oscillospiraceae bacterium | reverse complement strand
CGAATTGAAGTGGAGCGAAAGTTCATTCCTCGCAAAACGCGAGTTCGGTCTGGGTCTGCTGCTTACAAAAAGAGAAGATACAACAAAATCATCGATTGTTCTCAGCATCATTGCAATGAACATCGACCGCCTTGCGGCGATGCTTTTGCGCTTCATTCAGTTTTTGGTGAATTTCACGTTCCCATATGGTCGATTAGTATACTTTTAAAATTATGGCCTTAATGAGGAGAGACTAATTATTTTGAAACAGGAGCCATCAGGATCTTGCCGACGCCGCGGTATACATTGACTAAGCCCTCGCCGGATGCCGCTGAACCGATCAGTGTTTTGGTCGTGCGTTCTACGGTGAATTGCAGAGACTGGCTCCACGCAATTGCCATATTTCCGTCGATTTTGACAACATCATTTTCATCTGTCAGTTCCATGACAATCAGTTCATCGCGTGGGACAGGGCTTTCCAGTACTGCGATGCCATGACCGACCAGGCAGGCATTGAACAGGCCCTCGCCGCCAAGTGCTGCGGAGGACAAATTGCTGCGAGCGACAACTTTTGTATCAACGGTGTCCTCGCACGCTAAAAACAGAGAATCTTCGATGACCAGGCCACCCCAAGTAGCGACATCCTCAAACAGAATGTGCTTGTAAGTAGGTTCCAGTACAATTGTACCGACACCTGAATATAACGGTTTTACGGCGCTTTCACCGGTTACCTTGCTGCCGATGAGTTTCTTTGCGAAGTCGCCGACACCCTTGATATTCGTGGATGCGTTGATATTGCCCGCAATCCATTGCATCGCACCCGATTGCACTGTAATGCCGTTTCCGTTCAGGTTTGCGATGACCTGCTTTTTGCGCACGTTCATGGATGCTTCGAAATACTTGTTGATTGCATCGCTACTGCTCACTGAAATATCACGCAGATACTCAACTACTGTGAAACAGCCAGCTGTTTGGGTCACTTGACGGCAAGACGAGTTTTCAAGAACGTTTGTTTTAATCATTAGAATAACCTCCGTATAATTTGATGGTGCTGCGAAGATTTATTTCTCCGTTGCAGCTTACATATATATGATATAACAGAATATTCAGTTTTGCAAAGCTTTTAAAAGTCGGTCATGGAAGTTTGTTTTTCAATTTTATGATGTTTTCTTCATATTTCTCTGTCATCCTTACATTTTGAACGCGGTACGAAATATCGGTGAAATCAGAAAACAATATCAAAATGTTGCGTATATACATGAAATAATGAATGCTTTAGCTTATTCCCGTTTGATATCAAAAATCCCTTCATGTCAACAAACGCCAACACAAACATGAAGGGATTCATGCAATGATACGGTACTGTGCCATTGTGGGATTAGGATGGGATCCTTAGAACAATCTCAAATGGGAATCATCCTTTGTGCATCTTATTTCTTGCACAAATACGCATTTTTCGGTTTCAAAATGTCAAAAAGCAATCGAAAAACAAAATCATTTGAATCCGTAAGATATCAGAAGCAATCAACAGATATCAGGCGATATTCTCATATTGGTTTCTGTTTCCGACACAGAGCCTGCTTTACAAGTATATTGAATTACTGTATAATGGGAAAGGTGTGAAACACTTCGTACCATACTATTTTTTATGCGAAAGGAAATGTTCGAATGAAACAAAAGCGTTGCCTCTCACTTTTTTTGTCTGTCGCAATGGCAGTTTCCATGCTGCCCGATTGTCTGATAGCGCACGCTGCATCCGAGTCAGAACCAGAAGTGATTTCCTCTTTTGACTCAGGTGCAGTGAATTTCGCCGCCGTGGACGAAAATTCTGTCGGCTCCCTTCTCGCCCGAGAAATGGCGGATGCACAAGAGCAGCAGCAAGATGAATCTGACGGAATGCCCTGCTCCATCTCCTATCTTGAATTTGAGAACAACGTTGCAGAAGTCAAGTACTACGCGCCCATGGATTGCACCTTGATCGTTGCTATTTATACCGATGACGAGCTGGAAATGTACGCCTACGGCAAGCGGCAGATTCAGGCAGACACCGCCGAAGCCTTTGTGACTGTTCCTTATGCGCCCATGCCCGAAACCTATCTCGCAAAGGCGTTTCTGGTTGCGGATGAAGTGGACGAAGAAACTGCAACAGATGCCGATTTCGACGCATTATCGCCGCTTTCCGCTGAGTTCTGCAATGTGAAGCATACCAAGGAAATGCTTGAGATCTACGCCAAAAGTGTCGATGATTTCAAAGACGTCGCGGAAAATCACATTCTCATCATGGAGGAGGACAAAACCGTTGCCGATGATCCGTACAGCTTCGGCGTTCTGACTGATAACACTGTTGTACTACAATCGACTGCCACACAGAATCTCGTCACATATGACGAGACAAACGGCAAATACACGGTCTCCGCGCCCGATTCTGCCGCAAATGCGCTCGCTGTCGGACAGATCGCATTTTTCCAACAAGTGGATGGCTCAAACACAGTGTTCAAAATCGCTGCTGTATCCAAGGAGAACGGAAAACTCGTCCTGACCGAGGATCATAATTTCGAGCTGGAAGATGTGTTCGCATTCTTGCGTATGAAAGCTTCTGCTACAACAAAAGATGCCCTCATCACGGACGATGATACCGCAGATGCCGCACAGCGTGCCCTGCCGAAACGCGAGGGTGGCAAATCAAAAGATTCAGATGATGACTATTATCTGAAACCCCTTGAAGCAGGCGGAGTCACCTGCAATATCGGACTCCAAATTGAGCCGAACCTTGAAATTGGTTATTCCAACGGATTCCATTTCGCGGCAAGTCTGGATTACTATGCCGGAATTGAACTCGTATCCGATGGGGAAGCAAGTCTGTTCGAACGGCAGCTCTCAGTTGGAAAATGGGTATTTTACATTCACGGCATTACGTTGACGGTTGAACCGCAGCTTGTACTCCAAGTCGAATATAAAGCAAAAACGACGCTCGGTGCGCGTGGTTCGATCGGTACACAATATGATAAGGGCATCGGTTGGCAAGATACTTCTGCTGCACCGACATTGGACGGCGAAACGCTCTTGGAAGGCAAATGCTTCCTTGGTTTTTCCCTCCAACCTACTGTATACTTTGTAGAAAAGCACTTTCTGAGTATTGGTTTTGATGCAATGGTCGGCATTACCGTTGATTGCATCTCACAGATGAACTCAGATTGTCACAGCTGCATGAACTGCTTTGATGGTACAATCAGCATCGGAATTACATTAGAAGTCAAATTCAATGCCTGCTTCCTGTTGCATCTGGACCATGAAGCTTCCTTGCTCAATGTCGAGCTGGGCAAATTCTATATTTCCGACCCGCACGGCTTCGGATGGGGAGAATGCCCCTATAAAGACGGGGCTGTTCCCATTGAAGAACCCGAGGACGATGGACCAATCGGTGCTGACGGCTTGACAGATACCCAGCGCGAATATCTTGTGTTTGTCCCCTGCAACCGTTTCGGTATCAAAAATTCGAAGTCTAATTGGAGCACTGTCATCGGTACGGCAGACAGCTATGCCGTTGTCCTGAATGATAACGCAAAAAAGGATGAACTGACCAGCATCGTCATTCCAAGTTATTTCAATCAAAAACCTGTTACCCGTATCGGCTTCGATTATAGGGATGAAAACGACACAGGATTCTTTTGGACTCCATCTCAGGAGATTGACGGTCAGTACTTTAATGCGCAGAAATGCAACCCATACGGATTCCAAAGCTGTACCAATCTCGTTTCCGTCAGAATTCCTTCTACTGTGACACATATCGGAAATAAAGCATTCAAACGATGCTCCAAGCTGAAAAATTTTAAAATCCCGTCAGGATGTGTTGATATCGGTGATGAAAGCTTTTCAGGGACTGCGGTGGAATTATTAAACATCCAGTCTCCTGAACTGACACTGGGAAAAAGCTGCTTTGCAAATTGCCAACAATTGAAAGAAGTCAAAATTGCAAATATCACACTCAGCTATAACACTGTTTTTGAAAACTGCACCAACCTCAAAACCGTGGAAATTCTGGCTGCGGAAAACACCACGAGCATCACGGAACGCTTGAAGTCCCCAACGCTTGGCGTTAGTATGTTTGACAATTGTACCAGTTTGAACAACGTCTCTCTGCCTGACAACATTGACTTCCTTATTTCGACGTTCTCTAACTGCACGGCACTGGAACATATCACACTTCCAGATAACCTGAAATATATGCAGCGCACATTTTATGGCTGCACAAACCTGAAAGACGTGCTTATCCCGTTGACGGTAACAGATATCAGTGACGCATTTTCGAACTGCACCAGTCTGGAATCCATCATCGTACCAAGTTCCGTGACAGAAATGAGCAACGCATTTTACGGTTGCACCAACCTGAAATTTGTGACCTTATCTTACGGATTGACAACGCTGGACGGATTCTCCTACTGCACCAGCTTGAAATCCATTGAAATTCCGGACACTGTCACAAAATTGCAGAGTAAATGCTTTATTCACTGCGAAGCTCTGCAAAGCATTGAACTGCCTGATAACACCATAGAGCTTAAAGAATCCTGCTTTGATTCCTGCTATGCACTGCAATCCGTCACGCTGCCTGCAAATCTCAGAAACATCCCACCATATTGCTTCAATGATTGCCGCAGTCTGGCAAGCGTAACATTCCCTGAATCATGTAACATTCTAAATCATCATGCTTTTACAGGCTGCACCAGTCTGACTTCGTTCACATTTCCGAACGACAGTAGCTGGTGTGGAGGTGTGGATCTCGAAAACTGCACCAATCTCCGCACCATCATCTTCCCGGCATATATTCAACAAATCGAAATAGATGATTTGTTCAGATTTAAAAATCTCCAAGCACTGTATTTCTATACCGATACCGGACATATCATATGGCATGACACCGAGCAACTGATGCGCGATATTCAGAATCCTGAATATGCAACGCCGACTATCTACGGCTATCCGTACTCTTATGCGGAAAGTATCGCAAGAAAGTTCAACCTGCCATTTGTATCTCTGCCCAGCAGCATTCCCGAGGAAGTCCCCGCAGTGCAGGAAACAGAACTACACGCAGGCAAAACGCTCTATTCCAAGACCATCACGGGGCTGACGCCGAATGTGTTGTACAATTGCTACGCACAGCCTGAAAACGGCGAGATGATTTTCATTCAGCAGGTTTTAGCGGACGAAAACGGCACGATGTCGGTAGAATTCTACGCCGCACCCGATGAAAAGATGCAGTATATCGTGAAAGGTCTCGAAGCACCGAAAATTCCCTATGGTGACGTTGACTGTGACGGCAAAATCAAAATCTCTGACGTCGTACTGCTGCAACGCTACACAAATGAGGAATCCGTGAATATCACCGCTTCGGGCATTGTCAATGCCGATGTGAACCATGACGGCGATCTGTCCGCAGAGGATGTCACCATGATCCTGAAAGCCATTGCAAGACTGATTACTCTGTAACAACAAGAAAAAGCGTGTGGTCAAATGACCCGCCCCCTGTCAAGTAGACAGTGCAAAAAACAAAAATAATCTACATAGTCTCTCCTCACGCCAAATAAAACTCACGAAGTATCGACAAAAGCGATCTCCTCTGCGGTGCTGCCGTTTTCAAGCATCGCGTAAATCCATTCCACGACCTTAGCCTGCTGCGGATTGACCATCAGCGTTTTCTTTTTTCCACCGAAGCCGTCCGGTACTTCAACCTTATCATAGCCGAACAGGGCAGGTGTCAGGAAACGTCCTCTGCTGAACCGCCATTCCAGTGACAGCAGCATGGCTTCACTTTTCATGTGGCTATCTTCTGCTGCTACCATTGCAAGAACGATCAGGATAACGCCGCTGGTTTGTAATCCGGTATCCAGCTTTTCCTGCTCAAAATAAACATTTTCAGGCGGATTCAGATTTTTCAATTCTTCAACGTACTTGATACAGTCCATAAGGTTTCTTGCAAATCTCGACACCGACTTTGTGATCTTGTCTCTTTCGGGAAAAGCTCATGAATGCATGATGTTAAATGCTGACAGAAGCGTATTTCGGCAGGTGCTTCAAAAACACTGCGCTTCTCTTGCATTTTCAAGGATATTGTATTATACTAATTTTGTAGAGAATATGCAAGGGAGGCAGAGTGTGGCACAAGAACATGACTGGCAAGCGGGACAATTCAGGACTTATAACATCTCAAAGAAGGAATGGGTGCTGAACGGCAAATCCATTTTCTATGCTGCATTTGACAGTATCCGAGATACCCTCGATTATGATTTTGGACAGGAGAAGGCGTTTGCTTATTCTGAAATGGATGCTGCGCAGGCGATTAAGCACATTGCAAAGTTTATTCCGGGCATCTGGCAGATTCATCCGTTCTGTGAGGGTAATACCCGCGCGACTGCTGTGTTCATGATCAAGTATCTGCAAACCTTCGGCTTCAACGTGAGCAATCAGGTTTTTGCTGAGAACTCGTGGTACTTCCGAAATGCACTCGTCAGAGCAAACTTCAATGATCTGCAAAACGATATTCATTCTACAACAGCATTTCTTGAAAAGTTCATGGAGAACTTACTGACAGGCACACAGCATGACTTGAAAAACAGGTATATGCATATAGATTATTCAGAAACGCCCCAAAGTGCCACTCAAAGTGCCAATTCGGACGTTTCAAAGTGCCAAAATTGCACTTTGGAAGAATTGGCGATTCTACAAGTTATTGCTCAGAATCCTGCTATCACTCAAAGGGAACTAGCAGCCACAACAGGTACTTCTGAACGAACGATAAAGCGGAGAACAGTAGACTTGCAGGAGAAAGGTTTGCTGCGTCGCAAAAACGGCAAGCGGAACGGTCTATGG
>JAZUJW010000046.1:0-26730 GCA_045642925.1 Oscillospiraceae bacterium | reverse complement strand
TTGGCTCACAGAACGACATGGCTACGATCCGACTTCTCTGAATAAACAATACCAAATATATCCTGTAAATACTACATAAATATTGTCATTATTCCAAGCCTTGACCATTACGATTATGCTTCTTTGTCTGCTGTTGTTCTTGCTTCTCTCCGGCTCTTCTTTCATTGCCAAGCATTCTCTCAAGGTCTGTCTTGTTGTATTCAAGAAGTTCTATGGATGCAAGTGTGGTAACAGCTTTCGCATAAGGCTTCTTAGTTCCCTCATACTGTGGAACCTTACCTCTTCATACCTCTATATGCATCCTGTCTGGCGGCAAAAAACCGTTGGATTGCCCCCACTTCACTGTTGAATTGATAGTCTGCCGTGTTTTCATCAAACCAGCCACTCCAGAAGCGCGTCAGCGTTGCAGTCGCGGCATCATGGTATTCTTTCGCAAATGCGTCGATTTGTGCGTATACGCGCTCCTTTTCAAAATTCACCGTGATGATCTCCTGCTCCGTTTTCTCATACGCCGCCCGAAACGCTTCGTTTTTCATTGCCGCATTGAACAGCTTTGCCAGAAAACAATCGCTGCTGCGCAATTTTTCCATAGAGTCATCGGTTGCAAGCACAGTACCGTATATCCCCGCGCTGTAATCCGTATCAAACATGATAAACCGCCATTTTCCATCAGCATACGGGTTGTTTTCATCCAATTCCGTACTTTTCCACATCGCCATGTTGCTTTTGCCCCAGTTATCATTGTTGATGTAGAGTTCCGCGCAGACATAATCCATAAAGCTTTGCATATCAATTTGTTCGCAGATATGTTCATATTGTGCCGCATCAGAGAGGTCTGCATTTGTGATTTCCTCCTGCAAGGCAAGCCACTCATCGTATGCCGCATCGGGTCCCTCATCCAGTTGCTCTTTTTTGATGATGCACACGTTTTTGTCGGGGACGCCGCAATGCGCCTGCACAAATTCCGCGTCAATGCGCTCGGTAATGTCGTACTGACCCCAGAATTCGCCGTTGATGAACAAGATACACGGCTCCATCCCCTGCGTCAGAAACTGACGGTCTGCAACCAATGTCTGATTCAGGCGGTCACGAAAACGCGCAAATTGCGCATCATTGCCGCCGTTTCGAAGCATAAAGCTGTCAAATTCCGTGATGACTGACCCGTCAGCCTCGCTTTTGACCGCCCCCGCAAACAGGTCGTATTGCAGTTTCGGTGCGCCGTAATCGCTTCTCGCATAAATATTCAGGCTTTTCTGCGGGCAGGCACGGGATGCGCCTCCGTGCATCCGAATGCCGACATTCTGCGCGGCGGTACATTGCCCGTTTTCGAAGATTTGCAGGGTCGCTTCACGCTCCCACACTCTCCCCTTTTGCGTATAATTCGCTGGCATCGCATAGGATGGCGTTTCAGGGTCGTAATCCGCACTGTTTTGCCAGTCGCTATGCGTTTTTCCCAGTACGAAGATGCCGCGTTCCTCGTCAAAGAGATCCTGCTCATCCGTAACAAGCGAAAACACTTTCATCTGACTGTAAAATGACGCTTTTTCGTCATATCCGATGAAATAGGTCTGCGTGACAGGCTCACTGACTTTCCCGTTTGCATCCACGCTGACAACACGCAGGACAGTCGCTTTATCCACGGGAGAGCTTGGCGGATATGCCACAGAATCATCGCAGTTTGGCGAAATATTCGTGTACGCGCTGAGGTGATTCGGCTCTGCGGAGCGGTCGGCAATGGCAAGCGGCTCGGTGTAGATCGGGCTGGATGCGGTCGGGGTACTGCCGTCCGTGGTGTAGTGCATCTCGCAGCCGTTTTCAGCAGTCAGGGAGAGCGAAAACGGCTCGTCGTAAAAGCCGCCGCGGACAGAAAAAATAACCCCGTTCATCTGAACAGGTTCGGACGGGACGGCATCGTTGACGGAGGTGACAGACGAAACGTCGGTTGGAACGGAAGATTCTGCGGAGGATTGCGTTTTGCAGGAGAGCAGTGTGGTACAGCCAAGGCAAAGTGAAAGCAAAACAGCCAATCTGCGTGATTTTATATACATAATCCAGCCTTCCTTCAAAATAGAATGCAAAAGTTCTGTTCTGATTATATCACATCAGCGTGCTGTTATCAAGAGGGTTTGTCTATTCGGTTCCACTACCCTGCTGCGCGCCTCTTTGATTATACTATCCGTATTAACTTTACGGCATTTGATGAAAGTTATCGCAAAAAACAAATTGTTGGGCTTAAAAAAAGCTTGACAAACAAAAAATAGTGTGCTATAATCTCCGTTACGAGTGCAAAAATCAGCATCTCAATAAAAACAGTCGCTTTATTTTTCAATTAGTTATACCGAAAGAATATAATACAAATCGTATAATTTTGATATAGAACATCCCGTTGGCATCATCCTGCCATCGTTTCCGAACAGTATCGCGACAAATACTGTATCAATATCATTCAAAAAAGGAGTATTCACATGAAAAAGCATCTCAGAAAATCGTTCATCGCAGGCGTATGCGCCCTGGCACTCATCGGCGGCAGTACGCTCCCACTCGTGCAAGATCTGCCCATGCTTCCGCAATTTTCCATGTCTGCCAGTGCAGCAGGTTCGGTCACCTTCGATAAAACGACCGGTTGCCTGTTGCTGAAAGGCGCAATTACAAAAAGTGCCGTGCAGGCATACGCAAACAACACCGCCGTCACAGCGGTCGTCTGCAATGACGCCGTTTTCCCCGCGGATTGCTCGAATATGTTCAAGAATTTCAAGGCTTCATCCTTTGATCTGGCCTCCTCAGACACCAGCAAAGTGACCAATATGCTCGGTATGTTCAGCCAATGCACGAATATGACAAAACTGGAGCTGAATACGATCAACACCGGAAATGTTACGAATATGCAGGCAATGTTTGCAATGTGCAACAATCTGACATCCCTCGACCTGAAATGCCTGAACACTGCAAAAGTTACGAACATGACCGGTATGTTTACCGGCTGTTCCAAGCTGACCTCCCTGGACCTGAAAAACTTTGACACCTCAAATGTCACCTCTATGGACTCCATGTTCATGCTGTGCAGCAACCTGACTTTTCTCAATCTCAGCTCTTTTAAGACTGCAAAAGTCACCAATATGTACGGTATGTTCTATAACTGCTCCAAACTGAAAACAATTGTCACGACTGCTTCGTTCTCCACCGCAAAGGTCACATCTTCCAAGTCCATGTTCTTTAACTGCAATGCACTGGTCGGCGGCAATGGTACCGCATTCAATGGCACGACCGATAAAACCTACGCACGCAATGACAAAACATCGCAAAAAGGCTTCTTTACACAATCCTGCTGCCTGCTCAATGATAGCCTAAGCACTCTGCAGCTATTTGGCAACATTTGTCCCGAAGAAGTAAGATGCTATGTGGATTTGAGACTGAAGGATATTGTAGCAAGTGTCAATACGGTTTTCCCCGCCAATTGCAGAGGTTTGTTCAGTAATTTCCAGGCTCAAAAAATCAATCTGAGCAATGCAGACACAACAAAGGTCACCGATATGTCCAATATGTTTGCAGATTGTATTATGCTGACCAGTCTGAACATCAGCGGTTTCAATACGACAAACGTCACCAATATGGCATTGATGTTCTGTGGTTGTTATAAGCTTACTTCCTTAGATGTCAGCAAATTCAATACCGCAAAAGTCACCAATATGAACGGTATGTTCTATAACTGCTGCAACCTGAAATCTCTGGACCTCAGCAGCTTCAATACCGCAAAAGTCACCAATATGCAAGAGATGTTTCAATGCTGTCGCGCTCTGACCTCTCTGAACCTCAGCAGCTTCAATACTGCAAACGTCACCGCTATGGACGGAATGTTTGGATATTGTGATAGTCTGACATCTCTGAACCTCAGCAGCTTCAATACTGCAAAAGTCACCAATATGCAAGAGATGTTTCAATGCTGTAGCGCTCTGACCTCTCTGAACCTCAGCAGCTTCAATACTGCAAACGTCACCACGATGGAAGGAATGTTTGAATATTGTCATAATCTAACCTCTCTGGACCTCACCAAGTTCAACACCGCAAAAGTTGTAAATACGTGCGGTATGTTCTTCTGCTGCGAAAATCTGCGCACCATCAAAGTATCTTCCCTGTGGACAAACGCAAAATCCAGTGCATCGAAGTCTATGTTTAATAGCTGCACATCGCTGGTTGGCGGCAACGGCACCAAATATTCATATGGCTATATCGACAACACCTATGCACGCATCGACAAAGCTGGTCAGGCAGGCTACTTCACCAAGGGCTGATGCTGCAACGCACCCATGAACCTGATATGATGGGAATACTATCATAAAGCAAATCAAATATTGTAAAGAAAGCAGGAGTATGTTCATGATCAGATGACGTACTCCTGCAATTTTTGATCGCCCTCTGTGGAATGATTTACAGTTCCGCAGGGGGACTTTTTTGTGCGGCGTTCTTTGAGCATCCTGTCTTTGAATATTTGCGTAATTTAATAATTATCGTATGCGATATACATTGACAAAATCCCAAAACATGCTATAATTATTGAGGAAATGTTTTTATGATTATGGTTTCAGGTTCAGCAGTACGGAATCATGGGATCAAATCGGATCGCACCTGTTTCGATGGCAGTTGCAGATGCGATGCACTACGCGGCATTTCCATCAGACACATCCCCTAGCAACACAGAAGGAACATAAGAAGAATCATTGAAAAACGGAGGTTATGTCCATGAATCGCACCCTGAAACGGTTGACTGCGGCAGTATGCGCCTGTATGACGATTCTGAACGCAGCAGACCTGCAACTTCTTCCCAAAGGGTTCCTGAAGGCGTACGCCGAGGAAACCCAAGCGCCCCGCACCAGCATCAGTGACAAAGTGGTTTACTGCGTGCTGCCCAACTCCAAATTTGTGAGAAAGGACAACATCACGGATCCCGAACTGCTGAAAGGTCAGGGCAAAACTCTGACGTTTATGGCAGCACGTAACGAGCGCGAAGCCGGACAAATCGTGCTGAACAGCCCTACGGATCTCAAATCCATCACGATTGAGAAGCAGCCGCTGACAGACGGAAAAGGTCACACCATCCCCGAAGAGTATATGAAAATGTACTTCGAGAACTATGTCTATGAGGACTCTACCAGCTTATGGAGGCTTACGGACACACGAGGCACTTTTCCTGACGCACTGCTGGAATATGACCTTGCCTGCAAACTGAGTCTGAACAAACTGACAACTGCCATCCTGACCCATGAGTTAGACTCCACCGGCAAGGCGACCAACAACATTATTACTGTCAACACGGGTACGAATCAGGGCATCTGGTTCACGCTGGATGTGCCCAAAGAAATCACGATAGCCGAAACATCCGCTGAGGATAACACTACGGATGATTCTCAAAAAACAAAAGAAACAGAAATAACCCCCGCAGGCGATTACACTGCGGAATATACCATCACCTGCACGGATATGAGCGATCAGACAACCACGCTCAAAGTGCCTGTTTCAGTGCATATCTACAATTTTGCTGTACCTGACCAGACCAACCACAAAACCTATTATGCCTCCCCCGGCAAAAGCGTATCCAGTATCAGGGACAACATGACAGGCATGACGGGCGGCGAAACTGAATACTGGGACAAGCTGACCGATTTCCTGAACGACAGAAAAATCTCCACCTCTAACCCGAAAGCATCCAAGACATGGGCAAAATTCTCCAAGGTAAACCAGTGGGGAAACCAGTCAGCAGGCAGCGATGAAGACCTGTCAGACTATGCGGATGGCATTTATGATTTTGTGACATCCTCTGAATGCCCGTATTACGAATTTCCTGCATCTTATCAGGTCAATCCTCCTATGGTTTCTTTCGAAAAATTTGATTTTGACATCATACAGGACTACTTCAATTATATCTATCAGATTCCGAAATATATTGAAGATCTCACCGTAGAAGAATTGCTCAAAGTAATCTCCGCAGAACAACTGCTCGAAATCATTCCCAAAGAGGATTTGCTCAAACATCTTTCCTCTGAGGATTCACTCAATACCCTTTCCGCGGAAGAATTGCTCAAAAAGCTTCCTGAAAAGGACTTGCACGAAATCATTCCCGTGGAGGAATTGCGCAAAATCATTTCCGATGAAGATTTGCAAAAAACCATCCCCATAGAAGACCCGATCCAGACCATCAAAGCGAAAATTATCGAACACTTTGGGAAGGCGTGGAAAGAGGATTCCTTCATGATGATGAAGGATCCAATAACGGGGGAAGCGAAACCGCTGCTGGACACCGAATTGCGTGAGGCAGCACTGGATGAAGCACTCTACTTCCTTTACAACGGTCTGCGCTATCTGACAGGACAACTGATCCCCAATGCAGACGGTACTTATCAGAACTTAAACCCCAATGCGGGAGGTTTCCCCCTTTATCAGCACGCATTGAACACGCTTCTGTATTTACAGCGCAACCCTAAAAAGATCGACGAGCTGACAGATGCTGACATAAATGCTTTGAAAGAAAATTTGCAGTATAAGACCGATGAAGAATCTGAGGCATTACCGGAGCAAGAAAAAAATAAGTGCATTTACCCCGGCAGATACCGCTGGATGACAGAATCGGAAATAACTGCATATGAAAAATTTAAAGACTGCATTGAAAACAACAAAGATCTGAAGGAAATCGCCGATCTGACAGATGAAGAACAGGCTACTCTGGTTGAGGATTTGAAAGCGAAGCGCATCCAATCCCTCACACCGTACAAAGGAATCGGCGACCACGCATGGACATATGTCCTGCCGACTGCTAATAATTTTGCACTGGGCTTATCCATGGCGACAGACAAAAGTATGGCAGGTCCGGATCTCTCTGCCATGGTCACCGACCTGACTGTGTATCTGCAGTATGATTATGACAGGCTCTATACCGAGGGAAGCAACGCAGGTCAGTGTTATGTACTGTACGGTCAGGAATCTATTTTCAAGGCTTTAATCAAAAAAAGTCTGGAAACAAAGACAGACCTGATCAAGTATGCGATCTATTATCCGCCCAATATGGATGAACCCAATCCGGCTTACTTTTCCCGCTGCCTCAATGAACTCTTGTGCGCAAAATCGTTCAAAAACACAACCGATGCCATGCAGGCGTACATTGACGAACTGATGACAGACCCAGAACATCCGCTGGAACCAGAGAAAATCCCCACGGCAAATTCTTTGAAGGAATCGCTTGCCAACTTTGCAATCATCCCCACCGTTGCCATCACCAATGTCGATAGACTTTCGTATGACTACGGTCTGTTCCAGAAAGAAATCTATTATTACAGCGATATGCTGTACAGCGGCTTGCAGATATACAACATTGACTCCCTCACTGTGCAGTTTTCAGGCTATCCCGAAGGCTTCACGTATGATCAGACGAAAAAGGATGAAACAGGAAAATGGATTGTGCCCGAGCAGACAACCGATCTTGAACTCACCCTGGATGCAGACGATACGATGAAATCCTTCTGCCCGCTGTTCAATGAGTTTTCCCCGTCTGTAAACAGCGCTGACAACGCAATTGACCAGAAAACCACACTGGAGGCAGCCCAGAAAGACGATTATCATGTCTGGTGGTATAGCTGTCAGTCAGCCGGCAACCCGTTCATTGCGGGTAACCGTCTGACACAGAATGTCGGCAATAATGAGAATTCTTTCATCAACGAAAACCCGCTTGCCATTGTCCGCGCCAACGTCTGGCAGGAAGCCAAGCTCGGCATTGAGGGTCAGCTTTACTGGTCTGTCGATGAGTACAAACGCGAGGATTGCGAGACCTTGAAATACTACGGCGTAGACAGCAACGGTAAATTCCAGTACAGCCCGTGGCTGCTCACCGATAACGAGGGCAATGAGGGTATCATGGTCTATCCGAACTATGACCTCATCTGCAATCTGGTTTTCCGATATGATGAACTGTTGCAGGCGGCAAAAGACGAACTTGCCGCTGATAAAGCAGAAGAAACCGACTTGAAAGCAAAACTCACAACTGAAACGAATAGTTACGAAATCAATAAAATAGAAGCACGACTCAAGGAATTGCAGAATGTACTCATTCCTTCCTGGACGCTCAGAACGGAGGCACTGCAAAACTTCCATGGAGAAAATATCGATATCAATGCGATTTTCGGTGCTGATCCAACATCCACAGACTATGCGTTCTATTCCTATGCGTACCACCATGCTCTGGAGCTCGATAAACTGAAATCGCTCGTATCGCAGAAGCAATCTGCTTGGGAAGCATGGAATAGTGCGATTAATACAGCAAATGGCGCAGCAATCACCGATACATACACGGAAGAAGACAGAGAGAAAGCGATCCAGAAAGCAGAGAGCGAGCTGAATCAAAAACTGACCGCGCTCAATTCACAGATTTCCGCACAGATCGATGTGCTGAATGATATGAATCAGACGGCTTCGACAGATATGGAGAAGATCAATGTCAAGAATAACTCCTCAGAGTTCCATATCTATACGAAAGACGAATATCTGACCACCGACAAAGACGCATTTTTGCCAATTTATTATGCATCGCAAGGCAGAAATGAAAATAGACAAGAAGATTCGAACATCATCCCGTGGGTCGGCGTATCCTCTGCCGATGAAGTGTGGGCAAAACAATATCTGCGCATCCACAACGCCATTCTCTCCCTGTGCAACGAAAGCCAATTCGGCTATTTCAGCAGCACCATGCGTATGGAAAACCTCAGCGAGGCAGTCGATGATTATGATTATATCTGCATCGCAAGAGAGGAACTTGCAAAAGTCAACGCATTGGAAAACGTACAGAAAGAATTGGCAGATGGTCTCCCCGATGTGTTTGCGGAAGGTATCGAATTGACCTTCAATTCCCTGTTTGATGACGTCAACTACGATGACGGTAAGGCAAATTCCAGAAATATTACCGCCGCCCATAACGCTATGGCAACCATGATCGAGGAATTGCTGGCAATTCAGAAAAACCCTGAACGCTATCGGTTCTATGTGGCAAAAGAATTGGCAAGACAGGTCGTGTTCACAACTGTCACCGAGGAAATGACCGACGATAATTTCGTAGACCCTTACGGACTGCGTCTGGATCGGATTTTCAACGAACTCTATGAAAAAACCACGACTTTGTCCTCCGAGCAGCTGCGAATCCGTTACAACACCGAAACGCTCAATTACCTCATTGACGAACTGCTGAAAGTACGGACAGCCCCTGCTTACTACATCACCCTGAAAAAAATCAAGGAATTGCAGCTCACAGGAGAGGAAATCATCACCAAAGAACAGCTCAAATACTATATCGCAGAAATCAAACGCATTCACGATGTGCTCTTTGACGAAAACGAACAATTACGGGAACGTGAGAATGCTGATGATATCAGCTATTATGAATCCGAACTTCCTGCGATGCTGAAACTGCTGGATAAGGTACAGTACAATGCATTCAGCCACGCACTGACCTTCCGCATCAACAGCGATAAAGTACAATCCTATCATTTCAGATTCTACGTAAACAGCAATGCGAATCAAAATGAATTCTATCAGGACGATTCGATTTCCCTGATGTTCGAATATAACATCTGCAATTACGGTGAAATGCGTCAGATTGACAAGGAAAACAACATCTGGGAATATATCATTTCTCTGGATGACCTGCCCATTTCGCTGAATATCATCCAAAACGACGGCGACGGTCAAGTGAAAATCGACGGCAATTACTCCGATATTTCCCTCAAAGAATTCAAAACCGAAGTGGTTTCCGGATCGCTTCATGCGCTGTTGTTTGCACGTACCACCAACTACAAAAACTGGCGTTTTACAAGCATTCCCCTGGAGCATCAGGAGGACTGGGAGGACAGTCTGGAGGCGGTCGCATTCGATTTTCGCGCACTGACTCCCGCCGATGAGCGCGATGACGGCAGCGGCGATGCCACGACATTCTGGTACAACTTTGCAGACACAACCTCCACGAATAACTGGCTCTCCAGCACCAAGCAGTACTTCATTGACGCCGTCCACGGTGAGCGATCCTACGGCTTGGTTTCAGTGCTGGATGACGGCTGGTATCACATCGAGATTCCGCTTCGCAATCTGGAGCGTTTGGCGGATACCAAGGGTGTCAACATTGATTTGCTTTCCCTGACTTGGGTACATCAGTCCACGGTTCTTCGCAACATCGAGCTTGTGCCGTCTGTTACCGCCTGTCAGGAGGAATGGGACCTGACGGTCAAGCGTATCAAGGAGTTGCAGCTGACAGGCGAAAACATCGTTGATACAAAGACCTTGCAGAGTTATGTCACTGAATTAAAACGTATTTACAGCGAAATCACTGATGAAAACAACGAAATCGCAGCTGATAAGCTGATTGCGCACGCTAGTGAGATTGACAAACTTCTGCGCAAGGTAGATTACAGCACATTCAGCCATGCAATGAGCATTCAGATTGCAAATAATGGCGCAGAAACCGCCGACCTCACGCTCAATGTCACGGACGGAACGGATAAGGAAACATACGCAAATGCGCCGATTCAGCTGGATTTTGCAGAAAGCAAATCCTCTCACGGTGATTTGTACTGTGTGGACGCAGAAAACGGCATCTGGGAATTGCTGGTATCTCTGGATGACCTGCCCGTCACTACTGCCATGATTGAAAATGACGGCAGCTGGACACTCTCCGCAGAAATGACAACCGCAAAAGCAGATGAAACTTCCGTAGAAGCATTGCTTTTCGCAAGAGAGATTGAAACGCATTACAGAAACTGGCGTTTTACAAGCATTCCCCTGAAACATCAGGAGGACTGGGAGGACAGTCTGGAGGCGGTCGCATTCGATTTCCGCGCACTGACTCCGGCTGACAACCACGATGACGGCAGCGGCGATGCCACGACATTCTGGTACAACTTTGCAGACACAACCTCCACGAATAACTGGATCTCCAGCACCAAGCAGTACTACATTGACGCCGTCCGCGGTGAGCGATCCTACGGTGAAGTGACACCGCTCGAAAACGGCTGGTATCACATTGAGATTCCGCTTCGCAATCTGGAGCGTCTGGCGGATACCAAGGGCGTCAACATTGATTTGCTTTCCCTGACTTGGGTACATCAGTCCACGGTTCTCCGCAACATCGAGCTTGTGCCGTCTGTTACCGCCTGTCAGGAGGAATGGGACCTGACGGTCAAGCGTATCAAGGAGTTGCAGCTGACAGGCGAAAACATCGTTGATACAAAGACCTTGCAGAGTTATGTCACTGAATTACAACGTATTTACAGCGAAATCACTGATGAAAACAACGAAATCGCAGCTGATAAGCTGATTGCGCACGCTAGTGAGATTGACAAACTTCTGCGCAAGGTAGATTACAGCACATTCAGCCATGCAATGACCATTCAGATTGCAAATAATGGCGCAGAAACCGCCGACCTCACGCTCAATGTCACGGACGGAACGGATAAGGAAACATACGCAAATGCGCCGATTCAGCTGAATTTTGCAGAAAGTAAATCCTCTCGCGGCGATTTGTACTGTGTAGACGCAGAAAACGGCATCTGGGAATTGCTGATTTCTCTGGATGACCTGCCCGTAACTACTGCCATGATTGAAAATGACGGCAGCTGGACACTCTCCGCAGAAATGACAAACGCAAAAGCAGATGAAACTTCCGTAGAAGCATTGCTTTTCGCAAGAGAGATTGAAACGCATTACAGAAACTGGCGTTTTACAAGCATTCCCCTGGAACATCAGGAGGACTGGGAGGACAGTCTGGGGGCGGTCGCATTCGATTTCCGCGCACTGACTCCCGCCGATGAGCACGATGACGGCAGCGGCGATGCCACGACATTCTGGTACTACTTTATAGACACAACCTCGTCGGATGATTGGTTGAGAACCACCGAACTGGAAAACATTGATGCCGTCAAGGGCAAGGCATCCTACGGTAAAGTGACACCGCTCGAAAACGGCTGGTATCACATCGAGATTCCGTTCAAAGATCTGAAACAGAAAGTGCTGAAACAGGATCCTAATCAAGAAAAGCCCGATGAAAGAGGTATCAACATTGATTTGCTTTCCCTGACTTGGGTACATCAGTCGACTGTGCTCCGAAATATTGAGATGGTCTCTCCGGTTGAGAATGCAATGAACGTATTTGCGAACATTTACCGTCGAATCACGCAGATGAAGATCACAGATCTGGATACTTTGGACTATATCAACGAATACAACAGACTCCGCGAAGCATCCGTTGATGAAGACGGCAAACTGAATTATCAAGCATATCTCACTGTTCAGGCGGACGCTGAGAAACTGTTGCAGACACTTGATGCCATCACATCTGAGCAAGTCTATATGTTCCAGGTTCCTTTAGAAGAAAACTTCGGCGGTATCCGATTCTTTGATACTATGGACACGGATAAAAACTTTGTATCTGAATTCATAGACATAAAAGCGAAATCCAAGACTGCTTCTATCGGCAAGATCTATCACACGGGTGCCACTCACTTCATGATTCCTGTCAATGAGCTGCCTGTGACAGTTGAGCCTTCCATGTACATTCCCAAATATACAAAGCACTCCTATCAGATACAAGAATACGACCGTAATTCTGACGGCACGGTTCAGATCACAGAGCACGGCCACCCCATCACGCATATTCAGACCGTTCCGAAATATTTTGTAGATCAAACGTTTCATGTCAACAGGCTGCTGAAAGAATATCTCCTCGAAGGCGGAAAGAATTCAAATGAGAAAATCGAGGAATTCAAAGCAATCGTGAAGGAGGTATACATAGATTATTATTCCTATGATGAGCAACGGCTGCCTGAACTAATGGAAGCACTCCAAAATATAGAAAAGGAAGTTCAATACCCCTATGCCAGAGATTATGCGTTTGCTGCCATGATTCAACCCGATTCTGATACAATGGCACTGCAATATCAATTCTTTGACGATAGCCAGTACCCGCTTTCTGATCCAATCACCCTTAATTTCAAAGACTGGACTTCTTCCATCGGCTCGCTGACTCCGAATGAAGATCAAAGCCGCTACGAATTTCTGGTTGCACATGAGGATGTTCCGTTTACTGATGATTTCATTTGTGCATCCAATCCTCCTGCCATTCATTTGGCGCAAACAGACGGAACAACGGATGATATCACCGCACAGAGAAACGTGGCTACTGTCAAATCCTATCCTAACTATGACAGGGAGAGTCTTGAAGGATATGACTTTAAAAACAGCGACCTATCCTTCTTCATGGAGTTCAAACCTTTGACGATTGCTAGTGAAGCTGCAGATGATGATCAATCAACAGAAGCTACATTCTATTTCATGGATGCTTCCAAAAACGCCGTAACCCGAACTGACTACAAACTTGATGTGGTCAATGGTTTTACAGATGTCGGATTTGTGAAAGAAATTCCAGACAGCTGTGGCTGGTATCTGCTGGAGATTCCGCTGAATTACTTGGAAGAAGCTGCTGCAGCAGATCCTGACGCTCTGATTAAATATTTCCACATCGGTGAAGTACATCATTCTTTTGTATTGAATAAACAACCATACTATGAAGCATCGACAGGCAACGAGCATCATGCTGCACCTCCGACCACAACCACGACAAATATTACTACAACAACGACTACAACCACTACAACCACTACAACCACGACCACAGCAAAAGCAACCACCACAACGTCCAAGGCGGTCACTACGACTACCACAACCGCTAAGACAACTACTACTACAGCAAAAGCAACCACTACTACGTCCATGGCGGTCACGACTACTACAACAACCACTACCACCACCGTACCGGTTGAACCGACCGAACCTGTTTCCCTCGATTTCAACGGTGACGGCGAAGTGACTATCGCAGACGTCGTGATTATGACGCGTATGCTGACTGAGGACTTCACCGCGGAAGACGCACCTGCTGCGGAAGAAATTTGGCACTGTGACCTCAATCAGGATGGCATTGTGGATCTCTTCGATGTCCGCCTGATGACCGCTGCATTCCAACACGAATCCCTTGCATCATCCAAGTAAAATCCCCATTCCTTGAACGGAACCGAACCCCAAAACGTACAATGACAAACAAGACCTCCTATGGTAAAACAGAAACCATAGGAGGTCTTGTCAGTTTGTAGATCACGCAGTGTTTGCTACGCAAGCTCTTTCAATTGAGACACTCATACTTTATTTTCCAAGCACAGAGAAGTCAATCAAGCGTGCGATGCATTTCAGCATCATCGTGATATCGTTCGAATCAATCATGCCGTCTTTGCGTACATCCGCAAGTGCCAATCCCGTATCGGAAATCGTCACCTGATCCTCATTGACGTAACGCGAAAGCAGCACAACATCCGCAATACTCAATTTTCCGTTGCAGTCCACATCGCCGTACATATACTGCGGGGCTGCACTCATGGTTTCATCCTCAATAAAGCTCATGATCCACGCAAATGCCGCATTCCACTGCAAGGATACATCATTCACAGACCATGCTTCCACAGAGTCATAATAGCACTGCTGCGGCGGGATGTGATCGTATCTGGTCAATCCTGCACCGCGCACAAATTCATCCTGCAAGCCGGAATTCGGTCCGCTGGCAAGCACTCCGGGAGGTGCATACGGAAAATCACTGTCCACTTCATGGGTCCACCATCTGTGGTGCGGATTGACGCAGCAGAACGTACCGTAACCGGTCACATACGAGAAATGAAACGGATTGCGGCCAAACAGATAGTTCAGACCCTCTGCAACACCATTCAGATACGTCTGATCGCCTGTTGCGGAGTACGCATACGCCATGATGATCGTATTGTTGACAACCATGGCATTGGAACCGAACTCGTAAACGGGAACAGAAACATCCCCACCGATGCTGGTAAATTCCTCGTAGATTGCGGGCGCGTACGGAATACCGAAGCCCTGCTCGCCTTCCTGTTTCACATATACGTCAGCAGCCTTCGTAATCGCAGCCGTCACTTTGCTGATATTCGCGCCGGCAGCATCGGGGTTCAGATACAGGGACAGAGTACCCTGCGCAGCCGTGCTGCCCCAGTTGAATGAGGTAAATGTATCCAAGTTGTCGCCGCCGTTGATCTTCGTGGATAAGTCGTAGGCAGAAGAAAAGCTTTCCAGATCTGCCAGATAATTCTGATCGCCCGTGGTAATGTACAGTTCGCAGGCTGCCCAATAGAAGTCATCTTCCACATGGTTATCTCCATATGCGCCGGTGCCAACCACATCACTCGGCGCAAACAGTTTCGGATTATTCTTGGCAGCTTCATAGGTCAGCTTCGCGTTTTTCAGGCAGAGTGCGGCAAATTCAGGGTCATAATCCTGCCACAGGCGCGCAGCCTGCGCTGCACAGGCAGCGACATTCAGTGTCGCGGTGACAGAAGGCGGCTTCACGATTCGCAGCGCGCCCCATTCGTCCGCATAATCCCAGCACTTGATCGCAAGCCCCGTCCATTTATGGTCGCACATCTTGTGGAATACCATGTTTTCATAGTGTCCCGTATCAGTTTTATCGCTTGCGGACATCTGATAGTCGGCATCGGCCATCATATCGAAGAACCATTCCAGCTCATAGCGCGCCTCATCGAGCAAATCAGGATAACTGTTGCCTGATTCGGGCACGATGACGGAATCGGAGGCATCACAGAACTTATCCGCAGAGGAATCGTTGGCGTCATTTTGCGTCCACTCATAGAGGTTCTGGAGCATCCAGACGGACGAGCCGCCGTTTACCACAGATTTTTCGTGATTGCCCGATTCATACCAACCGCCGTTTGCGGTCAGCGTACCCGCATCCTTCTCCACATCAGAGCCGTCAGACTGATACGTTTTCACCCACTTGGTCTGGATTGCGGCGGTATCAGGATTGTGACTTCCTGGGTGTGCAAGATAAACCTTCGAACTGTTCTCCCCTGCCGAGGCAATGTACCGTTCCTCAATGTGGACACCGCAGCGGTTCTGATAAAAGTAGTTCAGAGCATCTTTTACCACCTGACCATAGATGTCAGAGCCGATTGTAAATTCGTAAGAATCCTGCGTCGAACCGTCCGTGGAGAAATAGTAGGTACCGGGCATCCGGAACTCCGTAAAATCAATGATAGAGCAGTACATTCCGGAGTCAGGATCTATCTCAGACATTGCCTTTGAAGTCCCCGACCAGACAACCTCCTTGCTCCCGGCATCGACAAGATACACCTGGGAATTCTTTTGTTTCTGATCGCTGTGCAGCGTTGCTTTTTTCTCCAGTTCCATATAATATCCGACCTGATTCACGCTGACCGAATAGGATGGTACATCATACGGAGGCCACGAAATCCAACCGCTGCCGCCGGTATCGTCTGTATTATTCACGCAGCTCAAGTTATCAAACTTGAGCGTGGTACCGTTCGGGAAGCAATCATTCTCCTGATAATCGCCTGCGCCGCCGAAGTACCAAGCCCACTGTGCAACATCGACGCCCTGCTGACAGGTCCAGGTAGAGTCGATTTTCAGAGTTTCGCCTGCTGTCATCTTCATGCAGTTCCAGTTCTGACCGTACTCGGGATCGTTCTTACCGTAACCGTTGTGCCAGAGTTCGATATCGCCGCTCAGGTCACCGATACAGGTATAAATTTCGCCATCGGTGTCACTGGTCACCTCCGCTTTGACGGTATAAGAATTTCCTGCACTGAATTTCAGTTTTCTGTGTCGGAACTGGCAGTCCCAGCGGGATTCTCCGCCGACTGCCTCGCCGCCTTTTTCGATGATGTGAACGTTGTAAGTGCCGCCCTCGATATCAAATTCCAGATGTGCGGGCAGCGTCACACAGGTGTGCCACGGCAGACCAACGCCGTCATCAAAGTCTGTCTGACCGAGCATTTCGTACGCTGCTGAAGCCGTCAGGTTCAACGGCAATCCTGTAATGCTCGCGGTACACAGCATGGAAGCTGTCAGAATGCCGCTCATGAGCCGTTTGCAAATGGCTTTGTTTTTCATAATAGCCCTCCTTTTGGATGAAAGCACGCGGCTTTCGTTGATTCACGGAATCAGACAATTGAAAATGTCGTTCAGGATATAAACAATCCAAAACCGTGTTTTATCTCAAAATTTTTACAGTTTGCGTCAAAGATTGTGAAATATGTACATTTTCCGGAATTGAAATTGATGTTTTCTTTTTGATTCGTTCATCCGCTCTGCCATCGGGCAGCGCAGCAATCACCACTCACCTGATCTTACAGGACTTTTTGGTGAATCCGTCCTAATGCACAATTATTCATTTCGAATTTCTACGCATTATGCGGTATTGTTTTATTGACAAACAAAGTTCAGGATGTTATAATGAAAATAGATATATATGCGTTATTTTCAAAGCACTGACATATCCGACCAACTTTTCACTGCATTTCACTTGAACGAGGCGATGATTATGAAAAAACGTAGTCTTTCAATATATTTTGTATCTGTACTCCTGCTCATCAATTTTCTTTTTTCGGACGGGATTCGTTTTTCTTCGGCAGATCAGCTTTTCCCTGTCATTTATCAGAACGGTACTCAAATTACAGAACTATCCCTGTCCGCACTCGAGAAAACAACGCTGTCTGTCCGAGCAGCAGATGCGTATCAGTGGCAGGCTTTGATTCCATATTCCGAACAATGGGTGGATATCCGCGGCGAAGCAGACGCAACCTGCGAAATCAGTCACCCGATGCTTGCCAGTATTGCTGATTGCTGCAATCAGGTGAAATTGCGCTGCGATGTGACAAATCACGGTGAAAACGAGCAGACCCTTCCAATTACGATTTCGCTCCTGCCGCCGGACAACTCGGATGCACCGATTCCCGCATCAGGCGAAAGCAGCCCATCGAGAATGCGTCTGCACGCAGCAGCCAACGAACCCGATGACTATACAACGCGCACTGTCACCATCAAGTATCTGTACTACAACGAAGGTCCGACCATGACCGGTTCGGTTTCCAACGATTACATCGCAACACTTGCAACAGGTACGAACTATACAACATCCGTTCCCAGCCCGTATCGTACAGGTTATAAGGCATATGTTGCAGCCATCGGCGATTGGAACGGAACCCGTTGGTTTACAGACGATGTCAACGAAGCAAGTCTGCAAAGCGGCGATACCATCTCTCTGAATGTCACCAATATCCAGAATAATATCACGTATTACGTTGTATATCTGCCGCAATCGGCGTCTTTTCTGACGCGCCACTATCTGCAAAATCTCTATGACGATTTCTATTCGTATCAAGCCGAAAAGACGATGGTCGCGAAAGTCGGAACGGTCATTACGAATGCAACCAATCTGAACATTTCGTATGAAGGCTTCACCATGCTGCAATACGACGACGCGACCGTTGCGGCTGATGGTTCAACGGTTGTCGAGCTGTACTTTGACCGTGACTATCATCTGATGAACTTCCAGTTGGATGGCGGCTATGGCGTAGAGCCGATTTATGCGCGTTATGGCACAGAATTCCGCGTGGCAAAACCTACCAAAGCAGGCTATGAGTTCAAGGAATGGTCTGTGATACCCGACAGCAGCCGTACGGCTGAACAGAATGCGCAAGCCGAAGAAATTGCTGAGGCACTCGCAAACGGAGAAGCCGTCACGATTCCTGCATTTGACATTGTTTTCAAGGCAGTCTGGGATACAAAAAACGTATCTGCGACAGTCGTATTCTGGTATGAAAATGCCAATGATGACGGCTATTCCTACATAAGCCATGTGACTGTGGAAAATTTGGAAGCCGGCTCTGAAATCAGTTCGGAAACATACAAAAATCTGTCATTCACGGGACGCGATAATAATCACTTCACGTACAATCCTGAAAAAGCAGAAACCGTTACCGTCAACGGCGACGGCTCAACGTATCTGAACATCTACTTCACGCGAAATGTGTATACTGTGGTGTTTACGAGTTCAGGAGGAAACGCCTCGTGCTTTGCAGATGACGGAACGATTACATGTCACTCACATCATACATTACAATGCTATGGTGCAAATGCAGATGCTTCCTTTTCTCAGCCCACAAATGAGTATGGTTGGGTATATACGCTTTCAAAAATCACACCAACAGAAGGAAGAATGTATTGCTATCATGCTTCCGGCGGTGAAAACGTATACTACTACTATTTTTACTGCAATAGCACATGGTATTATCTTGGCAGCAATAAATCGAATGCGAACCCAAGCTTTAAAGGGCTGACATGGAAAGGCACCAGACCCCAAACGGAAGGATATTATTCTTCATATAATCCCCCGCATATCAAAGGATATGATGTGTATACATGTGAAGAAAATAAGCACACTGTTTATCAAATTATTCAAGCAAAGTATTATCAGGATATTACAAACGAATGGCCGCTTGCAGGTCAGAATTACGGCTATACCACTGTTCCGACCAATTTTGCTTCGTGGAAGTATTTGGGATATGGTTCTACCGAGGAGACTACCCAGGTTACAAGGCAGAACACCATGATTTCCAACTTGTGCAACCCGAATGGTCAGATTGTCCCGCTTGTCACAACCAGCAATCCGAAAAACATCCAAGCAAACTATTACACGGAAAGTCTGACCGGAACCGGTGCATACACCTATAAAGGCAAAACTTATGACCTTGATTCGCGTTTTACGCAGATTGTTCCGATCACGTTGGCCACAGCAAAGAGTATAGACGGTTTTACAAACGTTTCCGATGGACCAATTAATGATTCAAATACCAATGTCAAGGTACAGGATCTGTATTATGACCGAAAACGCTATACGATTACGTTTGATAACGGCTACAGTACAACTTATGCAACTGTTTCAGGTGTCATGTTTGAACAGCCGCTGAGTACTGTGACCTGCCAAGGCAAAGCACTCTCGGAAGTCGTGCCGGACTATCCTGATACTTTGCAAAAAGGCGTCTACGAATTTGATGGCTGGTATACCACACCGGGATATATCCCGGGCACAGAGGCGGATTTCAGCATCATCATGCCGAGCCAGAATCTGATTTATTACGCAAAATGGAAAAAGGTATCCCATACCGTCACTTTCTACGAATCCTATAACGATATGCTGATTGGTCAGCCAATCACTGACACATCCTACGGAACAAACCCTACGTCTGTTTTGCATGGTGAGTCTGTCCCCTATGCTTCCACCATCTCCCGCGAAGGATATAACTTTGTCGGCTGGTTCTATATCGACGACGAAACCCACGAAAAAGTATCTTTTCTGCCCGGCAGTATGCCTGTCAACAAAGACCTCCATGTCTACGCCGAGTGGATCAAAAGCACCATGATCCGCTACACCATCCACTATATCGGCGCAGAACCCATCGACGACAACCCCACAAACGGTCAGTATCAGCTGAACCCCAGCACTTTCGTGAAAATCGCAGATGATACCACGGGTCAGATTCAGGACGGCCGCACCAAAACATTCTCCGCAAAAGCCCTCCCTGAACTCTACGATGGCTACAACACGGGTTATTTCCCGACGCTTTCCAATCACGCGATCCTGTTCATGGAAAACACCGCTGCAACTGATCCGACAGTCACCGTCAACAAAGTGCTGCCCGATGGTTCCCCCTGCACCGATGATACGCAGGAACACACCTACAACATCGAGTATACGTTCTATTACGTCCATCTCAACGAGGTGCAGTATACCGTCAATTATATCAACCTCGTCACAAACACCAATGTCTTCAAATCCAAAAACGACGGCACCATCACGGTCAACAGCGATCAGCACAAAACTTCCGAGGCAGTCACCACGGAACGCTTCAAGCTGATTTCCGGCTATGCGCCGGATGAATACCAGAAACGCCTGATTCTGACCGCTGACCCCGAAAAGAACGTCATCAATTTCTACTACACGGAGGATTCGCATCCGGCCTACCTCATTGAACACATGACGGAAAACCTCGATGGTACGTGGACAATTCAGTCAAGTGAATTCGAAAAAGGTACGGCAGATCAAACCATCACCGCCTACTCCAAAGAATATGTCGGCCACGTATTTGACCCTGACCAAACATGGGTCAATACGCAAGGTGTCGAACTGGAACCGCTGGAAGGTGACAAATGGGTTGATGAGTACGAGGAAAACACCGAAAAGGAATGCTACGAAGCTACAGGAAATCTGTATGATTCGTTCTCTGGTTCCGACGAATCAGAGTATGTTCTCGTCATTCGATTCTACTATCCGCTGAAAGAATATTCCTACACCATTGAGCACAAGATTCTCAATACGGACGACTATCTGTTCGGTACAGAGGAAAATTCCACAGAAATCGGCACGGCAAAATACGGTGAACGTATCACCGCAGACGCAACGCCGCGGGCAGATGATGCACTGGCACTCGGATACTGGGTGGAAGGCAGCCGCGAAGATCCCTCCCGTCTGATGCAGAGCGAAGTCATCACCGAAGCAGACAGCATCATCACATTCTGGTACGTAGATGAACCAATCGAAATCAACTACCGCATTGTCGTAGACGGAGCGGCGGGTGTGAATATCAACGGCTGTTACGTTACCCCGACACTGGATAGTTCAAATTCTCACGAAGAAACTGCAACCATCAGCGGTTCTACTCCACACGCATCGTCGGACTACTACTTTGTCGGCTGGTACAAAGATGCGGCTTGCACGATCCCTGTCGAGTCTTCGTGGGTTGACAGCAACCATAAACTCACACCTCAAGCCGAATCCACCCCAAAACTCTACAAAGCGGCAACCTACTATGCAAAAGTCGAGCCAAACACGCTGAATATCGTGAAAACAGGCACCACTGTTTCTGAGAGTGATTTGTTCCTGTTCCGCGTAAAAGGTACAGGCACGGATAATGCAGACATAGATATCACCGTTTCCGTTCAGGGTACAGGCAGCACAACCATCACACACATTCCGCGCGGCAATTATGCAGTCACAGAGCTGACTGACTGGTCCTGGAGATACAAGACGGATGATGCGGAGCAATCCGTCACAGTCGCAGCCAATGCAACGGTGACATTTGAAAACACCAGAAACACCAAGCAGAAATGGCTTGGCGGTGAAACCAACAAAGACAACCGTTTCTCAGCGTATACACCCCCGAAAACAACGTAATCCAAACAGACTATGAAAGCGGACAGGCTGAACCTTCTTTCCCGAGGTATCAGCCTGTTCGCTTTCTCATGGATGGAAAAAGAAGGAAAATATCCATCACAAATGTTGCCCCCTCATCTCAAAAATTTTCCCCTCAGTATAGTTTTTTCACATAAAATTTGACAGTTACCTCATTTGATTTATGCAAAGAAAGTTTGCAAATAAACGATAAATTTCTTCGTTAAATGTTGACATTTTTAGAAATGTGTGCTATAATAATAACATAAGCAAAGAAACAATTTGATCTGCTTGGCTCGCAAATCTTATCGTCACTTTTGCTTAAAAATCAACACAGAGTACTTGTATTGCCGATGTACCTGCCGCACGGAAACGTGTAGTCACACGCGCAGCAGATTCCGCACCATTCATTCATGAAAGAAATGCGTATTCATCGCATACAAAAAGGAGGAAATGATTCATGAGAAAGAAAAGAATTCTAAGTACACTCACCGCACTCTCACTTCTGACATCCATGTGTTCTCTGACAGGCTGTGGCGCAAAACCGAAAGGCGGCAGAATCGCCGTAATCTGCAAAAACAAAACCCTTTCTTTCTGGACTGAAGTTCAGGAAGGCGCAAAGGAAGCCGGTCTGGAATCCGGCTACACCATTGATTGCTACGCTGCAAATTCCGACAGTGATTACTCGAGCCAGCAGGAATTCATCCAGGAAGCAATCAAAAACAATGTCGATGCCATCGTCATTGCTCCGAATAACGGCGAACAACTCAGCAATGCCATTTCCGAAGCAAGTCAGAAAGGCATCAAAATCATCAACATCAACACCAAGATGACACACTCCGCAGTTGCCTCTTTCATCAGCTCCAGTGACGCGGACGGCGGCGGTATCGCAGCGAAAAACGCCCTCGATGCGCTGAGCGACCCCTTGAACATCGGCAAAATCGGACTCGTCGGTAACGTATCCGCAACCGCAGATACCCGTATCCAAGGCTTTAAGGATGTCCTTGCAAGCCAGATCTCCGCATATGTCCTCAAGAACAATCTGGCTGCCCAACTGGGCATCTACACCGAACCGCAACAGACTACAACAGACCCCGATGACCCGAATGCCGGAAATACCACAGAACACATCGAGCCATTCACCGGCAATCTGGAAGATGCCGTCATGGAGAAAATCCAGGAAAAACTCGCATTGCAGTTCATCGAACCCGAAAGAGTTGCAAACGAAGACGATGCCTTTGAAGCAACAAAAGCACTGCTGAGTCAGGGCGCACAGATTCTCTTTGCAACCAACACCTATACCACTATCGGTATGTGCAAAGCGGTCAATCAGCTGGAAGACAGCAACCCCGGCACTCTGGATAAGCTCACTGTCATCGGATTCAACTCCGACTTGCAGGAAGTCGAGTACATCAAGCAGGGCGTTCTGGATGGCACCGTGATTCAGAACCCGTACAACATGGGCTATATCTCTGTTCGCTATGCTATGAAGGCAATCAACAACGAAGCAATCAACGCAAACATCAACACAGGCGTTACCTTTATTTCCAAAGATAATCTGAACGATGCAGATATTCAGTTGTTGCTGAATCCGACAACAGCTTGAAGGGAGGCACTAAACTATGAGTAACAATTCTAAAAACGCAAAGGCAGCATCTATGCCCAGAAAGAAGCAAAATCCGAATATGCCTTACATTCTGGCAGCGATCCTGATTGCTGTGTTTACTGCCGTCAACCTCTTCCTGATGAGCATTCTGAACAGAAATATCAAGGCCGTCTTTGAAACGACGCAGGAATCCACTTTCTATATCAACGAAATTGATTCCCATATGGCTGAGATCAACGGCAATGTCCTGAAACTCGTCGGCGGCGTCGGCGAGGAAAAAAGTACGATCGAGAACATTCAGCGTGAGTTCGATTCCATTCAAGCGTCGATCACCAAATTCAAGCAGGTTCCCAATGTTTCGTCAGCACTGACCAAGCGTTTTAACTCCGCAATCACCTACGTCAATGCGTATGAACAGAAGCTTTCTTCCTACTTCGAGGAGTATCAGAACAGCGGCGCAGAATCGCTTTCCAAGTACTTCTCCGATATGGAAATGCTCTATACGCAGGACATTCAGCACTTGCAGTTGACTTCGAGCGAAATGCTCCGTGCTTCCATTGATATCAGCAACGTGGAAACCGAAGAACAGCGCAATTCTGTGAATGCTTCCTTCCAGGGCATCATCTTAACGATGTTGGCGATCCTGGTACTCGGCGAAATCGCAGTATTCATCATCGCAGGTATGTCCAAAAAGTCCAGAAAGGCTCTCGACCAGAAGGAGCAGATGCTCAACGCAGCCGATGCAAAATTGCAGTCCACCCGTCAGAAGGCAAGCGACATCGCGTTCACCGACCTGCTGACAGGCTTCAGAAACCGTTACAGCCTGAGCGAAGATCTGGAACCGCGTCTGTTTGGCGAACACTTCTTCATCGCACTCTTCGATATCGACAACTTCCGTTCTGTCAACCAGACTTACGGCGCAGACTTCGGTGACGCTTATCTGGCTGAGATCGCTGCAAATCTGAAGAAGAACTTCGAGAACTCCGCAAAGCTGTACATGATCAGCGGTCACGAATTCTGCTTCGTATTCAACGACAATACCAACCAGAATACTGCTTCCATGATCGCAAACAACATCTTCGATACCATTACCGCTTCCTACTTCATCGACAATGTCCGCATCCAGATGCCCGCAACCGGCGTGCTGTACAGCTATCGCCCCAGCACTTCCCAGAGCGTCAGCGCACTGCTCGCATCGCTCGATACCACGATTTCGGGTATCAAGAAGAACGGCGGTAACCGTCTTGAACTGTTCATGTAAGTGACATTGTGAAACGAACAGCATCATTCGCACGCTGATTCGCCAAAACATAAGCATGAAAATAGTCACAAGATCTTTTTCAGGGTCTTGTGACTATTGCTTTTTATGGACGCGGTTCAATCATCCGAGGCCGCAAAGTAGCCCATTTGACAAACCGTACCGCCTGTGATATAATAAAGCATCATATGGCAAATTGCCCTGCCAACAGGAGGAGTATCATGAACCAACAAGAGTCCCGCACGGCACGAAAAACCTGCATCAGCGTCATAATTGCGTGCATTGTAGTAGGTCTGCTGACCATACTCGTGTACAGCATCGCAGATGGCGCATTTTGCAGCGGGCGCATTCGTGCCGCATTTTTCCCGCTGCGAAAAGTCTGCGTAGCCGTAACGATGGCAGCGTGCGTCGTGTTGGCGATTGCGGTTGTCCTCCTGATTTTTCTGCTGCCTCTGCCCAAGAAATACCGCGTAGCTTCTGTGATCGGGCGTATCCTGTTCACGGTAGTATTTGGCGGTGCAATTGCGCTGCTGATGTTCTTTCTCTATATGTGGATGAATGGTGCATTGTTATAACGCGCACATTATGTGTGTATATTCAATGTGTATGCACACATCAAAAAGCCGTACCTAAGCGAAAGGATATGATATACCCTTTGGCGAGGTTTAGAGCGGCGCTCCATTATGGATGCATCACAGATACCACTTTATCGACAACCATGGATTGGGTGACGAATATCAAAGCACTCTCCAAAGAAACCTGTGCCAATAATATCGAAAGAATTTACAACATTACCCCAAAATACCCGAATCAGCTGATTTGTCAGCCAAATTATGAAGGAGCATCTGTAACGATATAATGGAACGAAAAAAAAGCAGACTGGAAGCAAAAGAAGCAACTCACCGATACTTCATCGGGCTGGATGTGGGAATCATTCTTCTGGCAGTGATTGTCAGCATTGTGGTATGTTCCAAACAGCATACAAGTTTTGCACAGTTCGAGGCAGAATTTCTGACTGTAAACCCGATGAGCATCGCATTCGTGGGAATCTGCGTACATATCATTTACTGTTTTCTGTATTGCCGAATCCTGCGACGTAAGCGGAATACAATCATACAACGCGGCACACAATACCGCGGAAAAATCATCGGTGTCAATAATGTTGTCAATCCCGCGAAGCAGAGTTCATCCATCAGCAATTACTGCTCTTACACGCTGAAACTTTCGGATGGGCGCACCATCACCACCAATGCGTTCTACGAGGATTTTTACGACGAACTTGTTTTGCACGAATGCAATGTATACGAACATGAAGGGAAATTTGCTTTCGTAGATTTTGAATAATGTTCTGCTTTTGGGCATGATTTCACATGTGTCAGTCATTTCAACACGTTCCCGCTTGAAATATTCACCTCATGAAAAATGAGGTGAATATTTTTTCCTTTGTATCCCATCCCTCACAGTGTTATGACCCTTTTGGCGCACTTTGTCACTTCCGCGTCATGCGCCACGATGATGACCGTTTTCCCGCTTTCATGAATGCGCTTGAAAATCTCCATGACCTTTTCACGGTTGACCGCATCCAGTCTGCCCGTTGGCTCATCCGCCAGCACAATGCTGTAATTTTTCAGATACAGCCTTGCCAGCGCACAACGCTGCTGCTCGCCTCCGCTCAAAGTATAAATTTTCTGGTTCAGGATATCCTGATGCAGCCCCACCTGCGTGAGC
>JAZUJW010000045.1:0-18105 GCA_045642925.1 Oscillospiraceae bacterium | reverse complement strand
TACCCCCTCCTGATTATTTTTGACGAAAAAAGAGTATTTCGCGCTCTGCGGAGCGCGACCAGAGGCGCTGCCTCTGGACTTCGCGATTTTTTGAAAAAAATCGAGTAAAACTTTCATTTTGCTTCGCGGATGCAGCCATTTTGATTCGGAAGAATCTCACTTCGCTGCCATCACAGCTAATACCTTTTGCCCCTCTGCATTCAACAGAAATATGTTACTGTTAATATACACGACAGGCTGTTGCTCTGCCACATAGTCACAATTGTACTCACCCAAATATGGCAGTAATTCAGCAAACTCCTCTTTTGTCAAATTATGGAACAATTGTGTGCCGTTTTCTTCCCAATTAGCATACTTTAACCAGTCAACATCATATGCATCTTTGAACCAATCAGACTTCACTAATTGTTTTGCTTCCAGATAATTGAGTTTAACATTATCTTCCTCCCAGAACTCCTCCACCTCAGGAAGCTGAACACCCCATTCTTTCAGTACATTCAGCGAATTTGTAAATTCGGACATAAGCCTTAGATTGGCTTCAATAAAATGTCCATAACGCGAATCATTCTCAATTTTGATTGAATTCTTTGCATGGATACTCCAATTCGTTACACAAGTATCGATTTCCGATGGTTTGATCTGCTTCAGGTCTTTTATGTAAGCCTCTTTCATCTGTTTTTGCTGTTCTTCCGTCAATCGGATGTAGTGTGTAATCTGCTTTCCCGCTTCGCTTTGATACAGTTCTGCTGCGGCATTGATGATTTCAACTTGATCCGCCAAACCTTTCTCCAGACATACCAGTTTTTCTGCATAAACTACTTCAAAGGGAAGTGCATCCAAAAATGCATTCATATCATCTTGTTTGAAATACGTATATAGCATACAGCGTGAACCATCCTGATAGCAGTATTCAAGCTGATAGCATTGGTATTCTGTAGCCCAAACATTGGGTGCCACCAATTGATTGCGTTCTTGTGCATCTAAAGAATACTCTGGTAACCGAGAATTACGATACAGTTCATCCATTTTATCCCATTCATCAGGAGAATCAATACGCACTGTTCCAAGCATACTTCCATGATTGGAAATCACTATCGATTTCAGATTCTTTTGCGTTGGCGGAACATTGCCCATTCCAAACATATCCGAATTCAGAGCCAGAAATACTGCCGCTGTACCAATGAATGAAGTACCAATAACGGAAACCAACCGCGGAATCAGCTTCTTGAAATTCGGTTCAATCATCAGTTCAATGCCAGTCAAAGCAATCACCGCAACCACAAATCCGAATACCATGTTCTCTTGCCAAGTAATCTCCGATGCGGTGAATACTACAAATACACAACTAAGGGCAATCGCTGCAGTCACCTGCCAGATGAATTTCCAAACACGCAGCGGAAATGCTTTCGAGATGGATTCTGCTTTGCGCAGTCTGTGAGACAGCCAGGACAACACGAACAGCGCTGCACTGTGTATGAACAAATACAAAGAAGCTTCCCCATAATGCATGATACCATAGAAGGCATAATATTCAGGAGTCTCCAGCATATCAGACGAATACAAGCTTGTTGCAGTATTATGAAAATGGTTCGTAATAACGTTTGTTAAATATTCGACGGAATTCACCACCAGCCAAGGCATACCAACAATGCATTCCAAAGGAGATTGGTATTGGGTATCACCATAGTATTCACGAAACAGTTCCAAAAGATCCGTATACCCTATACACAGCAGCGTAATCCCAACCATTATCATTGCAGCATTCAGCAATACTGTCTGCATTTTTCCGCTGACCTGCATCACAAAGACTACAATGTTATAAAGATCAAACTTTACGACTTGCACCAACAGTACAATCTTCCAGATTTCTGAAAAGTTACAATGGACATCAAAAATATTATATTGATAAATACAAAATGTGATGAGGAGAGAAATCAGGGACGGCAACAGCCAGCAAATCATTCCCGAACAATAATCACTCAGGAAGCGCTGATTGCGGGAAAGCGGCAATGCAAAATACACATCACTTTCAGATTTGTTCACCAGATAGGAAAAACTCTGCAGTGCACACACAATAATTAAAAGAAAAACCACAAACCCGCAAAATGCACTCAAACCTAACATCGATTCATACATATCAAGCTTGTGTTGCAAAGCAATGATCACATCTGATGTGCTTTGTTGTATCTGATATAATGTTGAATTTCCCTTCATCGTGTTCAGACACAGCAGCGGCAAAAAGAGAAAATCCATGACCATAATCAGAACCATCAGTTTCCAATTGCTGAAAATACCCCGCCGCAAATTACTCAGAAACGGCGACATCGTTTTCTTCGAAGACGTAGCTGCCATAACCCAGTACCTCCAATTCATGAATAAAGATTTCTTCCAGTGTCAGCGGAATGATATCCACCAAGAGAGGATTCATCGAAGTTATTTTTTCGCGGATAGCATCTTCTTCGCCGCGAACCACCAAATGATATACGGACTGCTGCTGCTTGATACTCAGCATATCTATGCCCAATTCCTTGAAATCCGCTTCGGTCTTTGGTTCTGTTCCCTGCTTGAATGCAACCTGCACCTTGTGAATCGAAGCACGCAGGTCATCAAGCTGTTTGCAGAACACGATTTTTTTGTCATGCAGAAGCGCTGCACTATCGCAGATTTCATTGATTTCTGAAAGATTGTGGGATGAAATCACAACGGTCATCTGTTTTTCCAGCATCAGATCGACGATCATACGCCGCATCAGCACACGCATCGCAGGGTCAAGACCGTCAAAGGCTTCATCAAGCAACAGATAATCGGGCTGTGCAGCAATGCCGATCATCGTAATTGCCTGCCGCTTCATACCTTTCGAAAAACTGTTCAGTTGCTTATTATCGGGAAGCTGAATGGATTTCAGCATCTTGTTCAGCAAGTCATACGAGAAATTGGGATAATACTGCGCATAAAATTTTGCAAGTGATTTGACTGTAAATTTTTGGTACTGCACAGTTTCGTCGCTGACGAAGAACACACGCTTTTTCACATCAGCATGGTCAAAAATCTGCTTGCCGTCCAGCAGCACCTCGCCGCCGTCCGTTTCATATACACCACAGAGCAACCGCAGCAGAGTCGATTTACCGGCACCATTGGAACCAATCAGGCCAAAGATGCTCCCCTTCGGGATCTGCATGGAAATTTCATCCAGAATCGTTGTTTTCTCGAATTGTTTCGTGACTTTTTTCAGTTCAATCATGTTGCTCACTCCTTCCTTCATCAGTGCAATCCTTTGCACTGAATTCCTTTGCTAATTGCAGCACATGGTCTTGCAAGGTGGATTCCTCCACGCCTGCACGTAATGCAGCCTCCGCTGCATGGTCAAATTCTTCGAGCAAATCCGTATGAATGTCAGCCTTTCGAATGCTCCCGATAAAGCTTCCTCTGCCGGAAAGGGAATAGATCACGCCGTCGCGTTCGAGGTTCTGGTAGGCTTTGGAAACGGTGTTGGGGTTCACGCACAGGTCTTTGGCAAGCTGTCGAACGCTGGGAATCTGAGAACCTTCTGCGAGCACGCCCTGCACTGCAAGCTCAACGATTTTACGGTAGAGCTGTTCATAGATGGGAATACGGCTTTGCAAATCGATGTCAAACATGACTGCACCTCCCTTGTGTATTATCTGTGTTATGTGTACTAGTTGTTCTAGTACAGTTATTATAGCATGGCACAGAGCGTTTGTCAAGGGGGGGAGAAAAAATTTTCTATTTTTATTTTATTGAGGAGTTCAGAGAGAATTGATTCCCTCTGGACTCTGCGATTTTTTGCAAAAAATCGAGTAAAACTTTATTCTCGCTTCGCAGATGTTGCCGTTTTGATTCGGAATCACTCCCTTACTTCGTTCTACCCCCGTTGCTGATTCTTTCAGACATAATTTCGTATTGATTCCGTTAAAGATTATTCATAAAAAATTTAGAAAAATGTATATCAGGTACTTGAAATTTCATGAAATCTATGCTATAATAACTATAAATTATAGAATATATGCTAATGCATATTGATTTCTGTAGAAAGTGAGGCGTATAACATGAAACAAGATTCCCAAATCATTCTGCTAGACTGTGATACTATGCAATTTGACTATTCCTATCTGCAACCCGCTTTCTCCAGCGATGAACCTCTTTGGACGCTGTTACATGAAAATAATATCACGACCAGCGACTTTGTCGATAAAATTCATCAACAGATTGACGAAATACTTCTTCTCCGCGAACCAACAGCCGTTTTTCTCGAAGCCCCGCTTGTCTATGACGGTACTCTACAGCAATATCGCATCGGCTTTATTCTATCGCCGCCTTGCAAACAGCTGCAGCTCATCTTTACCAATATCACAGAACAAACTTCTGCATTCCGCCGTCTGGAACGGCAGGCGCATTTCGATGAACTCACAGGTTTGATGACGCGCTCTGCATTCTGCAAGACCGTGGACGAAATGACAAAATTCAAGCCGCTTCCCGAAAAGCAATATGCCATGGTATACTTCGATATTCAGCGCTTTAAAGCCGTAAACGATATGTTCGGCATGACCGCCGGCGACAAACTCCTTGTACATATCTCCAATGCTATGAAAGAAACCCTGCCGCCCAAAAGCATCTGCTGCCGCATTGATTCCGACCGTTTTGTCATTCTCCTGCACTGCGGCAAAAAACAACCCGAACCTTTCATTGAACGGCTGTTTTCTGAAATCACCAACATCGACCTGCCTGTCGAAATCACTTGCAATGCAGGCATTTATATCATGACCGAACGCCGTCACCTCGCAGAAGCGATGATTGACCGCGCCATCCTTGCTCAAACTTCCATCAAAGGCAGCTATACTAAAAAATGTGTGCGCTATACCGAAGATCTGCGCAAGGAAATGCTCACCGAACAGGAAATTGTCGGCAGTATGGCAATCGCGCTCACCGAAAAACAGTTCGTCATGTACCTCCAGCCGCAGTACAATCATTCCTCAGGTATGCTGATCGGCGCAGAGGCACTTGTACGCTGGAAACACCCCGACCGCGGACTTGTCCCACCCGATGTCTTTATTCCGATTTTTGAACGCAACGGATTCATTACAAAGCTTGACCTCTTTATTTTTGAATCTGCCTGCGCTTTTCAGCGGCACTGCATCGACCATCACCTGCCGCTCGTACCGATTTCCACCAACTTCTCACGCCACGATATCTTCCACCTCAGCATTGTGGAGGATCTCGAAACGATTCGCAAAAAATATGACGTACCTGTTGCGTTGATGCGTGTGGAAATCACCGAAACTGCTGTTGTCGGAAACAGTCAGCACGTCAACGATGTCATCAGCAGACTGCATGACTGCGGCTATATCGTCGAAATGGATGACTTCGGAAGCGGCTATTCTTCGCTGAATGTCCTCAAGGACATCGACCTCGATATCATCAAACTGGATATGAAATTCCTCTCGCGCCAATCTGAAAGCAACCGCGGCGGCACTATCCTGAGTTCAGTTGTACGTATGGCGAAATGGCTGAGTCTGCCCGTCATTGCAGAGGGCGTTGAAACCGTTCCGCAGGCAGATTTTCTGCGTTCTATCGGCTGTGACTACATTCAGGGTTATCTTTATTCCCGTCCGCTTCCGACAGAAGATTTTCTGGTTTTGCTGGAACACAGTAAGATTGGCCCTACCACACCACAGATGCATCTCATCGAAACACTGAACGCCTGCGATTTCTGGAATCCCGAATCTATGGAAACGCTTTTGTTCAGCAATTATGTGGGTGGCGCTGCAATCTTTGATTATCATGACGATTTGTTTGAGATTCTGCGTGTTAACAAAAAATATATGCAAGAACTCAACATGAACCATTCTGAAAAAGACTTTGTCGGACACAATCCGATAGAGTTTCTGAACGAAGAAAACCGCGACATTTATCTTGCGGCAGTAAAGCGTGCCATTGATACCGGAACCGAACAGGAATGCGATACTTGGCGTTCGTTGAAATCCCAATGCTGCGGCGAAGAAGAAATTTGCATCCGCAGTTATATCACGATGATTGGCAAGAGTGATAACAATTATCTGTTCTATTCAACCATACGCAATGTGACGCTGGAAAAACGGTATGTCGAAGGAATCCAGGATACGGAACGGCGTTTCATGGCAGCAAGTGAACAGGTCAATATTTACTACTGGGAATACGATGTAGCGACCAAGGAAATGCGGCCATGTTTCCGCTGCATGAGAGATCTGGGATTGCCGGCAATCGTACCGAACTATCCGGAACCTGCAATTGAGATGGGTATTTTCCCGCCGGACTTTGCGGATATGTATCGGGATTGGCATAAACAGATCGAGCACGGACAGAAGTCGTTGGAAGCGGTCATTCCGCTGACAAAAGACCGCGTACCATTTATTGTACGGTACACGACAGAATTTGACGAATCAGGACATCCAGTCAAAGCATACGGTTCTGCGGCTATGGTTGTATAAAGACAATGCCACAGAACGTCTTACACAACAAGGAAAGGCAAGAGAAACAATGAACTTGTTTCTCTTGCCTTTTTGATACGGAAAGATGGCTATCGGATTATTTCTTGATTGGCAATGTTACCAGCTTCGCAATGAATTCTACTACCGCCGTAATATCATCCGCATTCAATGCATCATCATCCGGATTATAGCAGTTCGCATTCACTGCACCCTGTTCAGTAATCGAATCCTTTACCTCAAGATCTTCATTCACATAACGGCAAATCAAAATAACGTCACGAATGTTAACATCATCATCACAGTCAATGTCACCATATACCGTCTTCTGTACCGCTTCCTTCGTCGTGGTCGTGCTCGCTTTCGACTCCGAAACAGACGTGTCAGTCACAGCACTTGTTGTTGTGGTTGTCGTTGTGGTAGTCGTTGTCTTGTCCGTTGTAGTTGCCGTTGTCACAGAAGGCGTAGGCGCATTGCCCGTTGCATCTTCCAGAAAACTCATGACCCATGCAAACGGTGCGTTCCACTGAAGCGCAACATCATTCACAGACCATGCCTCAACAGAATCGACATAACAAACCTGCGGCGGATTATCATCTTCACGATTCAACCCTGCCATAACCATATACGGATCCTGCAAGCCGGAATTCGGGCCGCCGACCATGACGCCGGACGGTGCATAGGGGTATTCCGGATCCAGTTCATGCGACCAGAAATTGTGATGCGGATTGATGGTGTGTCTTGTACCGTAACCCGTAACATATACATTATCCATCGCATTTCTGCCAAACAGATAATCCATACCCTCTGCAACACCGTTCAGATATTTCTCATCACCTGTTGCAGAATAAGCATACGCCATCACCATGGAATTGTTGACGACAATCGCATTGGAACCGTTTTCATAGCCGTTGATCGTAATGCCCGGACCGATATTCAGAGCATCTTCAAATGTCGCAGATTTGTACGGAATACCGAAGCCTTGCTCCAATTCTGCTCCGCGATAAGCATCTGCTGCATCCCGAATGCTGTCAACGACATCGCTAAAGTGTTCGCCTGCTGCATCCGGATTCAGGAACAGGGAAAGTGTGCCGTATCCTGACGTATTGCCTGTACTAAAGGAGGTAAATGAACCATTGTTATCTCCGCCGTTCAGCGACGTCGTCAGCTTATATGCAAAATATTCACTGCTTTCCACATCAGCCAGATAATATTTATCACCGGTGGTAATGTACAATTCGCAAGCTGCCCAGTAGAAATCATCCAGACTTTGCTCCTTGGAAGATATGTTCGTGTAAACAGCATCAGCCGGCTTATTCAAATACGGATTGGCTTTTGCTGCTTCATAGGTCAGCTTTGCATTTTTCAGGCAAAGGTCTGCAAAGGCAGGATCATAATCCTTCCAAAGACGCGCAGCCTGTGCAGCACAAGCCGATACAGCCAGCGTAGCTTCGGTCGTAGGCGGTTTGACAATGCGGACAGTCTGCCAATCATCTATATAATCCCAAGGTTTCAGGGCAAGTGCTGTCCACTGGCTATCGCAAATCTGCTGATAAACCATGTTTTCATATTTTCCGGTATCATCCTTCTGCGCATTCGGCGAAATACTTTCCATCTTGTAGTTGCCGTCTGCCATCATCGAGAAGAAATATTCCAGTTCATAACGTGCTTCATCCAGCAGGTCGGGATATTGATTGTCCGCTTCAGGAACCTGAATGGAATTGGAACCATTTGCGAATTTATCAGCCTTCGAAATTTTATCTTCCTTTTGTGTCCACTCGTACAGATTCTGGAGTGTCCAGACTGCTACACCGCCTTCAGGGATACTTTTTGAATACGTACCTGAATCATGCCAGCCGCCGGTTGCAGTCACCGAACCTGCATCCTTCACGACATCCGAATTATCATTCATATACGACTTGACCCAAAGAGACTGGATATAACCGGTATCAGGAGAATGTCCGTCTGAACGTGTCAGAGATTTCTTGGAATCATTCTCACCGGTAGAGGTGATGTATTTTTCTTCAATATTCATGCCGCAGCGGTTCTGATAGAAGTAGTTCAATGCATCTTTGACCACATTGCCATAGATGTCATTGCCGATACGGAATTCAAAAGACTCTGCCTGCTGACCGTCTGTAGAGAAGAAATATGTGCCCTCCTGCGTCAGGTCAGAGAAATCGAACACACCGCAGTAAATGCCTGAATCGGCATCCGGTTTAATTCCGGAAGAACAATTGCCTTCCCAGACCACTTTCTTGGACTCCGCATCCACAATATAAACCGCCCGGTCTTTGAACGCTTTATCCGCACAGAATGTTGCTTTTTTCTCCAGTGTCGGATAGTATCCGCACTGATTGCCGCGAAACGGTTTCAGTGGTTCTTTTGGGTCAACCTCGATGATATCCTCTGTATTATTATAGCAGCTCATGTTATCAAAGGAAAGCGTCGTACCGTTTTCGAAGCAAGGCGTATTCTGATATGTACCAGCACCGCCGAAATGCCATGTCCATTCAGCCTGATCCAGATTCACTTTACAAGTCCATGTGGAATCGATCATCAGCGGTTCATTGGCTTTGACCGGCATACACTTCCAATTATCAATGAATTCAGCATCATTGGAACCATAACCATTGTGCCAAATTTCAATGTCACCGTTGTAATCACCAATGCGAGTATAGATCTCACCGTCATGGTCAGCAGTCACGGTTGCTTTCACGGTGTAAGAACTGCCACTATGGAATTGCAGCTTTCTGTAACGGAACTGACAGTCCCAACGATCTTCGCCGCCAACCTCCGCGCCGCCGCGTTCTACGATGGTAATGTTGTAGGTACCGTCCTTGATTTCCACATTCAGCTTCGCAGGCGGCGTGACACTGGTATGCCAAGGCAAACCAACACCATCATCAAAATTTGTGGTTTCCAGCATTTCACCACCCGCAGAAGCCGTCAGTGTCATAGCGGACATGGCGGTCATTGCCGTAGAAACGAGCATAGCCGATGTCAGTACGCAACTTGCCATGCGTTTCCCCAAAGATTTGTGTCGCATAAAAAAGCCCTCCTTAAGAATAAAAGTTGTTCGGTTTCAGTGCAGGAAAAATGCAAACGGGGTACATCCAAAGTGCATTTCACTCAGGGGGCACTGAAAAGCCAATATGCGTTATTCACATAACATCTGTTAAAATAACGCTAGATTTATTATAATACAAAGGGATGCCACTTGTAAAGTGGTTTTCTTAACTTTGGCAGAAATGTTAAATAACGTATTTTATCTTTGTACAATCAGCACAATATTTTTCGCAATAACGTATGCTAGAATACAAATAATGCCGCACTCCGAAAAGTGCGGCATTATGTCGTTAAAACGGATCAGCCTTTGACAGGCAGTGTGCCGATTTTTGCAATGAACTCGACAATCGCGGTAACGTCATCAGCATTCAGAGCATCATCGTCAGGATTTGCACAGTTTGCATTGACAATACTCTGTTCAGTCACAACAGACTTTACAAAAGCATCCTCGTTGACATAGCGGAACAGCAGGATCACATCATTAATGTTGACCTCACCATCAGCACTTGCCTTAAATAACGCTTAGATTACTATAATACATAACAATAGCGATGTAAAGCATTTTTTAATATTAGTATAGGTGCAAAAAATTTCAGTGATATTTTATGCATTGCAACCATTTTATGAAAGGAGATATCAGAAAAGGCTGCACAGTCGAAACTGTACAGCCCATGCATTGTGTCATTTACTTTGTAAAGGATTCCAGATTTTTTCCGAGTTCTGTTATACCCAGCAAATGCGCGATATACTGCAAAATCATATTGGTGTCCACAGCATCCAGAACACCATCGCAGTTAACATCTGCATTGATTTTGCCGTTGTCATCCATATTGACTTCGGTGTCCTCATTGACAAAGCGCGAAAGCAAAATCACATCATTAATGTTGATATTCGCATCGCCGTCCACATCACCATACACCTGTTCAATGGATTTGCCCCAGAAGGCATCGTCTGCCAGCGGCACGGTCAACGTTTCACCCGTCGTCAGGTCACGCAGCACAAGACTCGAAAATTTCAGCGTTGTACCATTGGGGAAGCAGTCCTTGTCCTGATAATCCCCTGCCCCGCCAAACTGGAATGACCATTCTGCCTTTTCCATGTCTTGTCTGCAAGTCCATGTGCTTTCGAGGATGATGCGCTGATTGGCTTTGACCGGAATACAAGCCCAGCCTTTTTCGTAATAGTCGCCCGCCATTCCGTAGCCGTTATGCCATAGTTCGGTAGTGCCTGACAAATTACCAATTTTTGTATAGATTTCGCCGTCGGCATCAGAACTGAACACTGCATTGACCGAATAAGTGTCGCCGTAGTTTAGTGTCAAATTCTGTGTGGTCAACTGCAGATCCCAACGGGAAACACCGCCGTCATCCTCGCCGCCGTTTTCGAGAATCTTGATGCGCACGCCACCGTCATCGACAATATATTCTGCCGCGGCAGCAGCATCTGCATAAATCTTCCACTCTGTTGGCAGAGTACCAACACCGGTCAGATTCGTTTTTTCCACATCTTCTGCAAAAACAGCCATGGGCAGACAGGCTGCGCGACACAGCATCATCGCAGCAGCAGCCGTCCCCAATACACCTTTCATACACTTCATTTTTTTCATGCGTTTCATGAAATTTCCTCTCAATCAGTACAATAATGCCGCACTCCGAAAAGTGCGGCATTATGTCGTTAAAACGGATTAGCCTTTGACAGGCAGTGTGCCGATTTTTGCAATGAACTCGATGATCGCGGTAACGTCATCAGCATTCAGAGCATCATCGTCAGGATTTGCACAGTTTGCATTGACTGCACCCTGTTCAGTCACGTCAGACTTAACAGAAGCATCTTCGTTGACATAGCGGGACAGCAGGATAACGTCATTGATGTTAACCTCACCGTTGCAGTCTACGTCGCCGTAGGTAGGTTTATCAGTAGTGGTCTTCGTGGTAGTTGTATCGGTCTTCTCTGTCTTTTCAGTAGTGGTGATAGGAGAAGCAGGAGAAGCATTTGCTTCGTCCTCGATGAAGCTCATGATCCAAGCAAACGGAGAGTTCCAGTTAATGGTAACTTCGTTTACAGACCAAGCTTCGATGGAGTCAACGTAGCAGAGCTGAGAAGGATTGTCGTCTTCACGGGACAGACCAGCACCGCCAACGTACGGATCCTGCAAGCCGGCATTCGGGCCGCCCGACAGAACACCAGCAGGTGCATACGGGAACTCGCTATCCAGCTCATGAGACCACCATCTGTGGTGCGGGTTGGTGCAGTGGTAAGTACCGTAACCGGTTACATAAGAGAAGTCACGAGCGTTGCGGCCGAACAGGTAGTCCAGACCTTCAGCAACACCGTTCAGGTACTCTGCCTTACCGGTTGCAGAATATGCATATGCCATAACGATTGCGTTGTTAGCAACCATGGAGTTGGAACCCCACTCATAACCAAGGATCTCGATGCCAGGACCAATGTTGATAGCATCTTCGAACGTTGCAGGAGCATAAGGAATACCGAAGCCCTGTTCGCCTTCTTTCTTTACGAAAGCATCAGCAGCTGTAGTAATGGACTTCACGATGGTGTCATAGTTGGAACCGGCGGATTCCTTGTTCAGGTACAGAGACAGGTTACCGAGTGCAGCAGTATTGCCCCAGTTGAAGGAGGTAAATGTACCGCTGTTTTCGCCGCCGTTCAGGGTGGTGGAAACCTTGTAAGCGTACTCAGAAGCACCTTCGAGATCCTTCAGATAAGTCTCATCGCCGGTGGTGATGTACAGCTCGCAAGCTGCCCAGTAGAAGTCGTCCTTCGCATTGTCGTCACCGTAAGCGCCGCCGCCGATTGCCTGGTCGAGAGGAGCGTACAGTTCAGGGTTTGCCTTAGCAGCTTCGTAAGTAGCCTTTGCATTCTTCAAGCAGGTAGCTGCGAAAGTAGAATCATACTTTTCCCAGAGACGTGCAGCCTGTGCAGCACAAGCAGCAACGTTCAGGGTAGCACAGGTGGAAGGCGGCTTAACGATACGCTGTGTCTTCCAGGAAGAATAGTCCCAGCACTTGGTTGCCAGACCAGTCCACTTGTGGTCGTGGAGCTTGTGGTAAACCATGTTCTCATACTTGCCGGTGTCCTTACCGAGAGACTTGCCGTCAGCATAATGCTCATCGTACTTGGACATCTTGAACTTGCTGTCGACCATCATGTCGAAGAACCATTCAAGCTCGACACGCGCTTCATCCAGCAAGTCAGGATACTTGTTGCCTGCTTCCGGAACAACAATGGACTTAGAGGAGTCGCCGAACTTGTCAGCAGAAGAATTGTTGGCATCGTTCAGTGTCCACTCATAGAGGTTCTGGAGCGTCCAGACGGAAATACCGCCGTTAACAACGTATTTACCGTGGTCACCTGCGTCATACCAGCCGCCCGTAGCAGTCAGGCTGCCTGCGGACTTGATGATATCAGTACCTTCTGCATCATAAGCCTTGATCCACTCGGTCTGAATATAAGCAGTGTCAGGATTATGACCGGCCTGGTGAGCCAGATCCTTCTTGGATGCATTCTCACCGGTAGAGGTGATGTACTTTTCTTCGATATCAATACCGGAACGGTTCTGATAGAAGTAGTTCAGAGCATCTGCAACGATGCCGCCGTATACGTCATCACCGATCTTGAATTCATAAGAATCCTGCGAAGAACCATCGGTAGAGAAGTAGTATGTACCTGCTGTGGTCAGATCAGAGAAATCGAACACGCCGCAGTACATATCGGAGTCAACGTCCTTCTTGCTTGCAGAGGAGCAAGTACCTTCCCAAACGGACTTCTTGGTCTTTGCATCAACAACATAAACCTTCTGACCGCTGAAAGAGGAATCAGAATGGTAGGTTGCCTTTTTTGCGAGATTGGTGTAGTAACCAACCTGATTGCCGTGGATGCTGTATTCAGGTGGCGGAGCAACCTGGACATAAACGCCGCGGTCGTCGGTATTGTTGTAGCAGCTCATGTCATCGAACGTCAGCTTGGTGCCGTTTTCGAAGCAAGGCGTATCCTGGTATTTACCAGCACCGCCAAAGTGCCATGCCCACTCAGCAACATCGAGGTCGGTCTTGCAGGTGAAGGTGGAATCGTAGGTCAAAGGCTCATTCGGAGAAACCTTCACGCAGTTCCAGTTCATACCGAACTCGTTATCGCTTTCGCCATAGCCATTGTGCCAAATTTCAGTATCACCGCTCAGGTCACCGATCTTGGTGTAAATTTCACCGGCAGCATCAGCTGTAACGGTTGCCTTGACGGTGTAGGAGTTACCGGAATGGAACTCCAGCTTTCTGTGACGGAACTGGCAGTCCCAGCGGGACTCACCGCCAACTGCCTCACCACCGCGTTCTACGATGGTAATGTTATAGGTACCGCCCTTGATGTTAAAATCAAGCTTTGCAGGCGGCGTGACACAGGTATGCCAAGGCAAACCGATGCCATCATTGAAGTCTGTCTGACCGAGCATTTCACCTGTTGCAGATGCAGAGAGGCTCAGACCAGGCAGGATTGCCACGGATGCAGATGCGACCATTGCTGCGGTCACGACACTGCTAACCATGCGCTTGCCGAATTTCTTTTTCAGCATTTGTAAAAACCCTCCCGTTTTTTGTTTATATAAATCGAGTCCAGTACGAAACCCGAAATATATCGTGATACGCCATCAATATGGTGTACCGTCTGTCGTGAACTGCGTGTTTACTCCACAGCATCAGCAAAAACAATGCAATCCGCGCCAAAGGCAATCTGCAAGTGTTCCCGTGCGAGACAGACAGATTATACGGATTGTTAAAGTTTTGCTTATTTTTCCTATTAGAATAATCACACATATCACTAAAAATATTATAATACAAGAATTCGCACTTGTAAAGAGATTTTCAAAACTTTGTAGGATATGGAAAAATACGCATAAGCATTTTGTGAGTATTGCACAAGCATTTTCGAAGAATCCACATTCTGCATCATTCTTAAAAAAATTTATATTTGTTTATGTTCACAGCGTAATTATCAGTTTTACATATAAATGCTATCGAAGCTTTCAGAAAATGGTTTATATCATCAAATTCCCGTATAGCACTTGACATTCTGTTTGTCATGTGCTATAATCAGTTTATCACATTAAAGCTTTGCAGTTAAAAAGCGGCAAAGCATTAAATCGGAAAAGGAGTTTTTATCATGCCGCAAATCATTACCATTCTGGTTGTCGTGCTGTATGCCGCACTGATGATTACCATTGGTGTCGTCACATCGCGGAAAACACGCAGCGTCAACGATTTCGTATTCGGAGGCAATAAAGTCGGCCCTTGGATGACCGCTTTCGGCTTCGGTACGACCTACTTCTCCGCCGTTGTGTTCATCGGATATGCCGGTCAGTTCGGCTGGGCATACGGTCTTTCCGCCGCATGGATCGGTATTGGAAACGCCATCCTCGGCGCAACCATTGCATGGAAAGTCCTCGGCAAGCGCACCCGACTGATGACAAAGCATCTCGGTGCAAAAACCATGCCTGACTTCTTCGGCAAGCGCTATAACAGCAAGGCACTGAAAACTGTCGCATCTCTGATTATTTTCCTGTTCATGATCCCTTACACCGCTTCTGTTTACAACGGTCTTTCCCGTCTGTTCGGCATGGCATTCAATCTCCAGTCCGACAATGCATTCACCATCATCATCATCGCCATGGCTGTACTGAGCGCCATTTACGTCTGCCTCGGCGGTTACTCCGCTACTTCCGTCAACGACTTCATTCAGGGTATCATCATGCTGGTCGGCATTTCCTGTGTGGTCGGATGCATCCTCAACAATCAGGGCGGTTTCTCTGAAGCAGTCAAAAAACTCGGTTTGCTGTCTGATGCTTCTACGCCCGAAGGTTCGCTCTCCGCGCTGTTCGGCCCTGACCCCATCAACCTCCTCGGCGTTGTCATTCTGACCTCCCTCGGTACATGGGGACTGCCCCAGATGATCCACAAATTCTACGCCATCCGCGATGAAAAAGACATCTCCCGCGGCATGATCATTTCCACAATTTTCTGTCTGGTCGTTTCCGGCGGATGCTATCTCCTCGGCGGTTTCGACAGACTGTTCTGCACCCTCGATCCTGCTGATACCACCGGTAAGACCGTCATCAATATTCTCTCCAACGGTAAACCGGAATTCGATGCTATGGTTCCTGCAATGCTCGAAACCGCACTGCCCAGCATTCTGATTGGTCTGGTCGTCGTTCTGGTACTGAGCGCATCGCTCTCCACCCTCTCCTCACTTGTACTGACATCTTCCACCACCATGGCACATGACCTGATTCGACCTGCCATGAAAGGCAAGCTTGACGAGAAAAAAGAATTCATCACCATGCGTATCCTGATTGCTGTATTCCTGTTGATTTCCGTCATTGTTGCCTGCAACAAGAACGCATCCATTTCCGCACTGATGAGCTACTCCTGGGGCGCACTTTCCGGTTCGTTCCTTGGCCCGTTCCTCTGGGGACTGTACAGCAAGAAAGTCACTCCTGCGGCTGTCTGGACAAGTTTTGCATTCGGTGTCATCACCACGATGGCGCATATGTGCATCTTCTCGTTCTTCCCCGCACAGTTTGAGGGCATTGTCAACTGGGCAAAATCCCTCCCGCTGAACCTTGCTTCCCCCATCAATGCAGGTGCGATTCTGATGCTTCTCTCCATCATCCTTGTTCCCATCGTTTCCGCATTCACGAAACCTGTTGCACAGGAAAAGGTCACCGAAGCCTTCTCTGCTTACGAGAAAGCATAATGCGCACTATACTATTATAATTGCAGATTTCACTAAACACAAAGATGGCGGAAAATTTGCAAGCAGATGTGCCGCCAAGCCGTAAGGCGTGCTTTGTGCGGTGTTGCCTAAAGCAGTCCTCCCGTGAACCGCGCGGATGGACTGCTTTTTTATTGCAATCCCATTACAATTTTACGAAAATGCTTGACAAATCATATCCGTTGTGCTATACTGTTCACGGATGAAAACAGCGGCAGTATCAGGAATACCTGCACACGCGGGGTTCCATGTGCCACAGCCTGTGTTCGTCCGTCCGATGTCAAAGCCCTGTATTGTATCCCTTGCGGAATAATAACATGAGGAGGCATTTTTATGCAAAACACAAGCAAAAAAACCTATTCGCTGGTCGTGACGGCATTGCTGACCGCAATTGTCATTGTCATGGCGTTCACACCTCTCGGTTATCTCAAAGTTGGTCTGATTGAGATTTCCTTTCTGATGCTGCCGGTTGCAATCGGCGCAGTATCCTGCGGTGCAGGCACGTCGATGCTTCTGGGACTGGTGTTCGGCATTACGAGCTTTATCCAGTGCTTCGGAATGTCGGCACTCGGTGAATTTCTCCTTGCGCAGAATCCGATATTCTGTTTCATCAACTGTGTCATTGCACGTCTGCTTGCAGGCGGTGCGGCAGGTCTGACTGCAAAATGTACGAAGAATCTTGGCGTTCTTGGCTATACACTGACCGGTCTGGCTGCTGCTGTTGCGAACACAGTGCTGTTTCTCGGCGCAATGCTCCTGTTCTTCTGGAATAATGACGCATTTATTGCACAACTGGGTGAATGGGGTATTCCGACCGACAGCGTGTTCAGTTTTCTTGCAGCTTTTGCCGGCATCAACTGCATCATTGAAGCCATTGTCACAGCTTGTGTGACGGGTGCGATCGGTCTGGCACTGAAAAAAGCCGGCTTGGTCAAGAAATTCGCTTAAAACTTCGCATTCAGGAGAATATCATGCAGATTTTAACAATTGACATCGGAAATACAAATATTGTAATCGGCTGTGCAGTTGACCACAAAGTGACGTTTGTAGAGCGAATGCACACAAGCCATACCAAAACGGATCTGGAATATGCGATTGACTGTCACATGGTACTGGAGCTTCACAAGATCGACGCTTCACAGCTTGATGGTGCGATTATTTCCTCCGTTGTACCGCCGCTGACGAATACGCTTGCGGCGGCGATTCACAAATTGACAGGCATCACGGCATTGATTGTCGGCCCCGGCATTAAAACGGGACTGAATCTGTTGATGGACAATCCGGCACAGGTTGGGAGTGACCTTGTCGTTGCGTCTGTAGCGGCGATGCATGATTATGGTGCGCCGGTCATAGTAATTGACATGGGCACGGCAACGACAATGACGGTTGTTGATAAGAACCGTAATTTCATTGGCGGGCTGATTTATCCGGGCGTACAGATTGCGCTGCAATCGCTGGAAAATTCGACAGCACAACTTCCGCAGATTCATTTGAAAGCGCCTGAGAAGGTCATTGGCGGAAACACGATAGACTGTATGTGCAGTGGGTTAGTGTACGGCAATGCGGCGGCGCTGGACGGACTGCTGGAGCGCATGATGAATGAGCTTGGGTATCCGGCAACGATTGTGGCAAGCGGAGGGCTTGCGCCATTGATCGTGCCGCATTGTAAGCACAAGATTTTGCTGGATGATGAGCTGCTGCTGAAGGGCTTAGATATTCTGTTTGCAAAGAATTATAAGTAATTCCGTGGCTTTTTATTGAGGATTCCAAAGGG